>JBQGCF010000209.1:0-2363 GCA_052038315.1 Iamia sp. | reverse complement strand
GCCGTCGGGGGCGGGGCGGCGGCACCGGGGAGGGGGGCGGCGCCGTAGCTGGCGAGGAGGGCGGGCAGGCCGTCGTTGAAGCCGTGGCCCACCGCGGCGACCCGCCACTCGTCCTTCACGTACAGCTCGAGGACCGTCAGCGCCCGCTCCGAGGCGAAGTCGCCACCGCCGAAGGGGAAGGTCATGACCTCGCCCCCGCCGACGGCGGAGATCCGCACCTGGCCCGACCCGAGGGCCGAGAAGGGCTGGGCCCCGCCGACGACGATGGCCAGCCGCTGCCCGGCGCCCAGCTTGGTCAGATCGATCCAGAAGACGCCGGTGTCGCCGTCCTTGGCGCCCTGCCAGACGATGAAGCCGCCGGCGCCGGTGGGCTCGTGGGCCCCCAGCGTCGATCCGGCGTCGACGACCTTCTGGTCGGCGCCGAGCACCAGGCACAGCACGGTGTCGGACTCGTGGCCGCCACCGGCGAGCCGGACCCCGACCTCGATCTGCTGGCCCGGCGTCAGGGCCGAGAGCTTGGACTTCTGACCTCTGGTGAACTGCACGGCCCGCGGTACCGGGTCAGCCGATGTTGATGCCGTAGCTCTGGGCCAGCGGGCCCAGGCCACCGGTGTAGCCCTGGCCCACGGCCCGGAACTTCCACTCGGCGCCGTGGCGGTAGACCTCGCCGAAGATCATCGCCGTCTCGACCGAGGCGTCCTCGGAGAGGTCGTAGCGGGCGATCTCGGTGCCGTTCTCGTCGTTGACGATGCGGATGAAGGCGTTCTCGACCTGGCCGAAGTTCTGGTTGCGGGCCTGCGCGTCGTGGATCGTGACCGCCACGACCAGCTTGTCGACATCGGCCGGGACGGCGTTGACGCCGACCTTGATCGCCTCGTCGTCGCCCTCGCCCTCGCCGGTGCGGTTGTCACCGGTGTGCTCGACCGAGCCGTCGCTGCTCGTGAGGTTGTTGTAGAAGATGAAGTCCGCGTCGGACCGGACCCGGCCCTCCGCGTTCAGGAGGAAGACGCTGGCGTCGAGGTCGTAGTCCTGGCCATCGGTGGCTCGGACGTCCCAGCCCAGACCGATGAGGATCCGGTTGAGGCCCGGGGCCTCCTTCGACAGCGAGACGTTCCCGCCCTTGCTCAGCGACACGCCCATGTCAGCGCCTCCTTGGATCGACAGTGCGGCGGACCTTAGCGACCCCTGCGACCCCTCGTTCCCGCGGACCCGGCAAGGGGGAGGGGCACCCGTCGGAGCGCCGTCGCGGCTCGTTTGAGGGCCGACGCACCTCGTGCGATCATGACACGGTCTGAACCGTGGAGGGGGACCGATGGGCGTGTGCCAGAACTGCCAGGTGTGCGGGATGAGCGCGGTCGGAGGGGCGGCACGCTCGTCGGCGCGAGCGACGATGCACCTCGCCACCGGTGGGGTGTCGCTGGTGGCCACCGGGCTCAAGCGGAAGTGCGGCGTCTGCCGTCATCCGATGGGTCGTCACACGTCGGCCGGCCAGCAGGTCAACGTGACCAACACGGTCTCGCCGACGATCGTCGTCGGCCAGACCATGGCGCCGGCGTCCTTCGTGGCCCAGCCGGCCTAAGCGCCGCAGCCCGCCCAGGCGCCGATGGTCCAGGGCCCGGCGCCGGCCGTCCCGGTCGCCCCCCCGGCATCGCCCGACCGTCTCCAGCTGCTCCGGGAGCTGGCCGAGCTCCGCCAGCTCGGGGCCCTGACGGACGAGGAGTTCGAGGTCGAGAAGGCCCGCGTCATGGGTGGTGACGTCACCGCGCCGGCCCTGCCGTCGGGTGGCACCGCGGTGGCGGCCCTGCCGGCGGGGAGCCTGGCGGGCGAGGGTCCGCAGCCGGGCTGGTTCCCCGACCCGACCGGCCGTCACGAGCACCGGGCCTGGGACGGCTCGGACTGGACGGCCCGGGTCTCCGACGGCGGCGTCGAGGGGTACGACCCGCCCCTGCTCTGAGACGGGCGCCGTCAGATCGAGGCGCGGGCGGTGGCGGACCAGCCCGGGACGGGCACCCGCTGCCCGTCGATCCGGCCGGCGGCCAGGACCAGGACCGACAACGGCCCGGCGGTGACGCCGGGCGGGCGCCAGCCGCCGTGGATGTCGAAGGCGGTGTTGGTCGTGCGGTTCTCGGTCACACCCGCCCCGCCGGGCACCACCGGATCGGACGACGGCGCCCAGTGGATGACGGCCTCGGTGCAGCCGGCGGGCCAGTCCCAGCGGACGATGGGGCCGGTGTCGTCGACGTCGATGCGGACCCGCTCGACCTCGGCCACGCCGGGGTGGGCCAGGGCCGGGCCGACGACGTTCTGGCCCCGGACGGCGTACACGGGCACGTACCAGCGCGGCCCGCCGTCGGCGGCGTCGT
>JBQGCF010000208.1:0-14142 GCA_052038315.1 Iamia sp. | reverse complement strand
TGCCGACGAGCGGCTGCCGCTGGCCGACCTGCTCGTCGGGGCCCAGTCGCTGCTGCTCGACCTGGTCGACGGCGACCGGGCCGTCATCGTGTTCGAGGACCTGCACTGGGCCGACTCCGAGAGCATCACCGTGTTCGAGCGGCTGGCCGGGCTGGGTCCGGACGGGCCGGCGCTGGTCGGCACCTACCGGCCCGGCGACCTCAGCCGCCGCCACCCGCTCACCGACGCCCTGGCCCGGCTCGACCGGCGGCCCCGGGCCGCCCACGTCCGCATCGACCGGCTGTCGATCCCCGACGTGCAGGACTTCCTCGCCGCCGTCTACGGCTCCCGGCCCTCCTACCGGGTCGCCGAGGCCCTCCACACCCGCAGCGGCGGCAACCCCTTCTTCCTGGAGGAGCTGCTCGTCGCCTCCGGCGGGGCCACCCTCGACGACCTCAGCACCGCTCCCCTGCCGTGGAACCTGGCCGAGGCGGTACGGGCCCAGGTCGACGATCTGGAGGCCGGGTCCCGCCGGGTGATCGAGACCGCCGCCGTGCTCGGCCGCCGGGTGCCGTTCGACGTGCTGGCCGCCGTCACCGGGCTCGACGAGGGCGAGCTGATCCACGTCCTGCGCGACCTGATCGACCGCGACCTGCTCACCGAGACCGAGGTCGACGTCTTCAGCTTCCGCCACGACCTCTCCCGCGAGGCGATCGAGCAGCGGCTCCTGGGCCGCGAGCACCGGCGCATCCACCAGGCCGCCCTCGACGCGCTGCGGGGCATGGAGGCGCCCAACCTGGCGGCCATGGCCCGCCACGCCCAGGGCGCGGGCCGGCCGGACGAGATGGTCGAGATCGCCCGCCGGGGCAGCTCCCGCTACCTCGCCATCGGATCGAGCTACCAGGCCCTCGACCTGGCCGAGCTCGGGCTCAGCGAGTGCGAGGACGACCTCCAGCTGCTCGTCACCGCGGCCCGGGCCGCCTGGCTGTCGGGGCTCCACACCGATGCCGTCGTCCACGCCGAGGCCCTCACCGCCCACGCCGACGCGGCCGGTGACGGCGCCATGCGGGCCGCCGGCCGCCGCCTGCTCATGCGGCTCTACTGGGAGCTGGGCCACGAGCCGTCGCGGGCCGAGGTGGCCGAGGCGCTGCTGGCCGACCTCGACCAGCTGGAGGACGGGCCCGACCGGGCGGCCGCCCTCACCGACCTGGCCCAGATGTCGATGCTGACCAACCAGATCGACGCCACCATCCACTACGCCAAGCTGGCCATCGAGGCGGCCGAGCGCCACGACCTGCCCCAGATCCGCCGCAACGCCATCGTCGAGCGGGCCAGCGCCCTGCTCAACCAGCGGGAGATGGCGGCCGAGAGCGTGGCCGACCTGGTCCGCACCGGTGACGAGGCGGCCGCCGCCGGCGAGGACCTGCGCGCCGCCCGGGCCTGGAGCAACGCCGCCTTCTCCAGCGCCGGCATCCTGCCCTCGGCCCAGCGCCTCGAGCTGCTGGAGAAGATGCACGCCGCCGCCGACCGGGCCGGGTGGCAGCCCGAGGGCACCCACTCGCTGGCGTCGGGTCGCTTCGAGGTCGCCTTCCACGAGGGGGACATGGCCGCCGCCGAGGCCGCCATCGACGGCTACTTCTCCAGCGACATCGCCTGGCCGATCGGCAAGCACGGGTGGCTCGGGCTGCGGACGCCGCAGCTGTACCTGGAGCAGGGCCGGGCCGACAAGGCGCAGTGCACCCTCGACGACATCGACGACCTGCCCCAGCCCATGACCGAGCTGCGGACCGCCATCGGGCTGGAGATCGCCCTGGCCCGGCGGGACGCGGCGGCCGTCGAGGCCCGTCTCGCCGAGCTGTTCGCCAAGGCGGCCGTCGACGGGCTCGACGCCGACTCGCTGGTCGACGTCGTCCCCCGCACCGGCGAGCTGGGGCTCGACCCGGCCGTCGCCCGCCGGCTGGTCGGCGAGACCCGGCGCATCTGGGGCGGCACCTCCGACATCCTGGCCCTGGGCCGGATCCGGCTCGAGGCCCACATCGACCTGGCCGAGGGGCGCAACGAGGAGGCCCTGGCCAAGCTGCAGGAGGTCGGCGACGTCCCCGACGGGCTGCTGATCCGCTCGGCCGGGCAGCGGGCCACCGACCACATGGGCATGGCCCGGGCCCTGATCGCCCTGGGCCGGGCCCCCGAGGCCAAGCCCCACGCCGACGCCGCGGCCACGCTGCTCGCCCGCTGGCCGGGGTACCGCCGCGACCAGCTGACGGCGCTGGAGCGCCGGCTGGGCAGCGCCCCGGCCGACGACGCCGCCGGGGTCGAGTCGCTCACCCCGCGCGAGCGGGAGGTCCTGGCGCTCGTGGCCGAGGGGCTGTCGAACGCCGAGCTGGCCGAGCGGCTCTACATCTCGCCCCGCACCGCCGGGGTCCACGTGTCGAACATCCTCGCCAAGCTCGGCGTCTCCCGTCGCACCGAGGCCGCCGCCTGGGCCCACCGCCACGGCCTGGACGGCTAGGTGGCGGCCTCCGGCAGGAGGTGCTGGCGGAACCAGTCGATGATGAGCCGGGCGCGCTGGACGCGGTGCTTGGGGCTGCCCGAGCGGGACAGCTCGTGGCCCTCGCCCGGGAAGCGGTGGTAGCGCACCTCCCGGCCGAGCTTGCGCAGGGCGAGGTAGAGCTTGTCGGCCTGCTCGACCGGGCAGCGCCAGTCCTCGTCGGAGTGGAGGATCAGCACCGGTGTGGTGATGTCCTTGACGTAGGTGATCGGCGACATCCGACGGAACTCGTCGGGGTCCTCGAGGTGGTCGACCCCGAGCATCGAGCCGAACAGGCCCATGGCGTCCGACGTCGTCTCCAGGGTGAGCATGTCGTTGACGGCCCGCTCCGAGCAGGCGGCGCCGAAGCGGTCGGTGTGGCCGACGATCCACGACGTCATGTAGCCGCCGTAGCTGCCGCCCAGGACGCCCATCCGCTCGGGGTCGAGGAACGGGAACCGCTCGAGGGCGCCGTCGAGGGCGGCGATCACGTCCCGGTGGTCGTCGCCGCCCCAGCCCTGGCCGGGGTCGACGGCGGCGCGGGGCGAGCGGATGTTGCGCAGCCACTCGGTGTCCCGGCCGGTCGAGCCGTGCGGGTTGCAGAAGACGACGCAGAAGCCGGCCGAGGCCCACAGTTGGAACTCGTCGAACCAGCGCTCGCCGTACTGCGTGGTCGGGCCGCCGTGGATGCTGAGCAGCACGGGGTGCTTCCCGTCCTCGTCGAGGTCGCGGGGCCGGACCAGCCACACGTCGATGTCGCCGCCGGCCGGCGAGGGCACGGTGAAGCGCTCGGTGGTGGGGTGGGCCGGGCAGCGGGCGTGGAAGGCGTCGGTGTGGGTGCTCAACCGCCGGCTGCCACCCCGATCCACGACATGGATCTCGGGGAGGGTGGCCGGGTCGGACCAGGACAGGGCGAGGGTGCCGCCGGCCAGGTCCCAGGCGGCCACCACGCCGGTCTCGGTGCCGGCCACGACCACGGGATCCCCACCGGCGGCGGGCACCCGGTAGATCGGCGTGGTGCCGTGGTCCTCGGCGGCGAACACGAGGTCGTCGCCGTCCCAGACCGGGCGGCGGGCGCCGGGGTACGGGGCCTGCTGGCGGTCGAGGGCGGCAGCCGGGAAGGTGACCTCGCCGCTGGCCACGTCGACCACGGCCAGGCGGGCGTTCCACGGCTCGGCTTCGAGCCGCTCCTCGAGGCCGGCGATGCGGTCGCCGTCGGGGGCCCACTCGAGGGCCGAGAACACCGCCGGTCCGCCCACGACCGGGGTGATCGTCGGGAGCTCGACCGGGATGCCGGCCCCGACCTCGGCGACGTAGATGCCGGCGCGCTGGTCGAGGTCGAAGTCCCTCGTCAGGCCACCGCTGAAGGCCAGCCGGGTGGAGTCCGGGGACCAGGCCGGGTTGCCGTGGTCGCCCTGGGCGTCGCCCTCGATCCCGTCCTCCAGACCGTCGGGCGCGGCGCCGGTGACGACGGTGGCGGGGGCCGACCCGTCGACGGGCACGACCCAGATCCGCTCGGGGCGGTCGACGATCCAGCCCTCGCCGTCGAGCATCGACAGCAGCCGGCTGACCTCGCGGGGCGGGCGGGCGGCGTCGTCCTTGCCCTCGTCGAAGCGGCTGGTCCGCTTGCGGCAGGCGAAGGCGATGCGGGTGCCGTCGGGCGACCACCGCAGCTGGCTGATCCCCTCGGGCTGGGCGGTGAGGGTCACGACCTCGCCGGGCCCGTCGACCGGGAGCAGGTGGAGGGTCGTGAGCGTGTCGTCGCCGTCCTTCTCCCGGGCGCTGGTGAAGGCCAGCAGGCTGCAGTCGGGCGACCACGTCGGCTGGCCGTCGCCGTCGGTGCCGGCGGTGACCTGCCGGGGCGGCCGGGAGCCGTCGGCCGGGCCCAGCCAGACGGCGGAGCGGTAGCGGTTGGCGTCGAGGTCGGTGCGCCTCACCGTCCACGCGACCAGGCGGCCGTCGGGGGACACGGCGGGGGCTCCGACCTCGACCATGTGGCCGATGTCGTCGGGGAGCACGGCGCCCGACCGTATCGGCGTCAGCCGACGAGCGCTGCCAGCTTCTCCGGCGTGAGGTCGGCGAGCGAGGCCACGACCAGGTCGGCGCCCGAGAGGTCCTGGTGGGCGGTGAGCCGGGTGGGGACGGCGACGACGGCGGCCAGCCCGGCGGCCCGGGCCGACCCGATGCCCCGGTGGGTGTCCTCGACGGCGACGGTGGCGGCCGGGTCGACGCCGAGGGCGGCCACGGCCGCGTCGTAGAGGTCGGACGCCGGCTTGCCGGCCCGGACGTCGGGGTGGTCGATGCCGACGAGCACCTCGAACCGGTCGGCCAGGTCGAAGCGGGCGAGGTGGTGCTCCAGCCACTCCCGGTCCGAGCCCGACGCCACGGCCAGGACGATCCCGGCGTCGTGGAGGGCGTGCACGAGGTCGATGGCACCGGGGGCGACGGCCGAGTCGTGGCGGGACGAGGGTGCGTCGACCAGGGCGTCCCGGGCGGCGTCGAAGGTCGCCTCGTCGACGTCCACCCCCATGGCCTCGGCCAGCGCCTCCCAGTAGCTCTCCGTCAGCGACACGCCGACGGCGTGGGTCGCCCACAGCTCGGCCGTCAGGTCGGCGCCCAGCCCCGCCGCCGCCATCCGGGCCCGCTCGAAGATCGGCCACTCGGTGTCGACCAGCGTCCCGTCGAAGTCGAACACCACCGCGGCGAGTCGTCCCACCACCCGAGGTTGCCCCGCCGCCCCCTCCCCCAGCGAACTTTGTACGCGATCGACCACTCCGGGGTAGATCGCGTACAAGGTTCGGGGGTGCTCAGGCCCTTAGGGGCGGGCGCCGAGGTGGGCGACGGCGCGGGCGGCGAGGGCGGTGCCGGACTCGAGGGCGTGCTCCACGGAGGCGCCGCCGACGAGGGCGGTGAGGTGGCCGGCGGCGAGGGCGTCGCCGGCGCCGGTGGTGTCGACGACCTCGGCCGGGGCGGCGGGCACGGCCACCGCCGTGCGGCCATCGGTCCACGTCGCCCCCTCGGCCCCGGCCTTGGCCACCGCGGCCCCGACCCCGGCGGCGAGCACGGCGTCGACGCCGCCGAGGGCGTCGAGCTCGTCGCCGTTGGCGAACAGCAGGTCGACGCCGGCCAGCCAGCCGAGCACCACGTCGGCCCCGACGTCGCGGAGCGGGCCGGACGAGGCGGCGTCGACCGACGTCGACAGGCCCGCCGCCCGCGCCGTGGCGAGGGCGGCCAGCCCGGCGGGCCGTGACCCCTCGTGGAGCAGGGCGTAGCCCGAGACGTGCACCCACGCCGCGCCGGCCACGGCCGCCGCGACCGCCGAGGCCGGGAGGGCGTCGTTGGCGCCCCGGTCGGGGAGCATCGTCCGCTCGCCGGCGGCATCGACGATCACCATGCAGGCGCCGGTGGCTCGGTCGGGCAGCACCGGGCCCACCAGCTCGACCCCGGCGGCGGCCAGGTCGGCCCGGGCCACCGCGCCCAGGGCGTCGTCGCCCACCGCGGCCAGCAGGCGGGCCCGGCCCCCGGCGGCGGCGATCCAGCAGGCGGTGTTGGCCGCCGACCCGCCCCCGGCCAGGCGGACCCGGGCGGCGGTGTCGCTCCCCACCCGCAGCGGCCCCTCGGGCCGGGCCACGACGTCGACCATGAGATCGCCGACGACGAGGACGGGGTCAGGCACCGGTGGCGCGCGCCGCCGCGATCCGGGCCGCCAGGGTGACGTTGGCCAGCACCAGGTCGACGTTGACCTCCAGGCTGGCGCCGGCCGTGGCCTGGTGGAAGTAGGCGAGCAGGAAGGGGGTGACGTCCTTGCCCCGCACGTCGGTCTTGGCCGCCAGGTCCAGGCCCTCGCCCAGCACCCGGTCGTGCATCTCCTGGGGCAGCGCCTCCTCCTCCCGCACCGGGTTGGCCACGACGAGGGCGGCGCTGTCGGTGCCGAGGCGTGCCCGGGCGTCCATGACCGCGGCGACCTCCTCGGGGGTGTCGCAGCGCCACTCCAGGTCGAAGCCCGAGTCGGGCCGGTAGAACGCCGGGAAGCGGTCGGTGCCGTAGCCGACGACGGCGATGCCCAGCGTCTCCATCCGCTCGAGGGTGGCGGCCACGTCGAGGATCGACTTCACGCCGGCGCACACCACGGTGATCGGCGTGCGGGCCAGCACGGGCAGGTCGGCCGACTCGTCCCACGTGCGGGAGGCGTCGCGGTGCACGCCGCCGAGACCGCCGGTGCCGAACAGGTCGATGCCGGCCCGGGCGGCCAGGTGGGCGGTGGCCGCCACCGTCGTGGCGCCGTGGCCCCGCCGGGCGGCGACGACGCCCAGGTCGCGGGGGCTGACCTTGGCCACCTCGTCCGACGTGGCGATGACGTCGAGGGCCGCCTCGTCCAGGCCGATGCGGGCCTGCCCGTCGACCATGGCGATGGTGGCCGGGACGGCCCCGCCCGCTCGCACCGCGTCCTCGACCCGCACCGCGATCTCCCGGTTGTCGGGTCGGGGCAGGCCGTGGCTGATCAGGGTGGACTCGAGGGCCACGACCGGCGCACCGGCGGCGAGGGCCTCGGCCACCTCGGGCGCCACGACGAGGCCGTCGTCTGCTGGCAGGGTTCCTGACATGGCCGGAGTGTGCCACGCCGGGGCCGGCACGAACACCCTTCGTGGTGCAGCCCCTACGTCCGGGCGAGGTGGTCCTGCAGCGCGGCGACCAACCCGGGGATGGTGTGCTCGGCGGCCTCGACGGCGACGGCGAGCCCGAGGTCCCGGGCCGTGGCCGCCGTGACCGGCCCGATGCAGGCCACGATCGGGGGCACGGCGTCGGCCCCGAAGGCCTCGACGAAGCGGCTGACCGTCGACGACGAGGTGAACGTGATGGCGTCGGCGGTGCGCGCCGCCTCCCGGGCGTCGGCGTCGACGATCGCCGGCACCGTCCGGTAGGCGGGCACGACCTCGACGTCCCAGCCCCGGGCCCGCAGCCCCTCGGGCAGCACCTCGCGGGCCTCCTCGGCCCGGGCGATCACGACCCGGCGGCGGCCGTCGTCGCCGCCCGGCGGCGGACCGGGGAAGACGTCGAGCAGGCCCTCGGCCACGAACCGCTCGGGCACCAGGTCGGCCACGACCCGGTAGCGGGCCAGGGCGGCGGCCGTGCCCGGACCGATGGCGGCGACCCGCACCCCCCCGAGGGCGCGGGTGTCGGGCACGTGGGCGAAGGTGCGCTCCACCCCGTTGGGCGAGGTGAAGACGAGCCAGGCCGCCGAGCCGATCGCCCCCAGCGCCGAGTGCAGGGCGGCGCCCCCGTCGCTCGGCGGCTCGATGGCGATGACCGGGACCTCGACCGGCTCGGCGCCGAGCAGCCCGAGGGCCCGGCTCAGCTCCGACGCCTGGGTCCGGGTGCGGGTCACGACGATGCGCCGGCCCAGCAGCGGCCGGTCCTCGAACCAGCGCAGGTCGGTGCCGGCCACCCGGCCCACGACGATCACCGACGGCGACTCCAGCGGGTGGTCGGCCAGCGTGGCCAGGGTCGCCCGGGTCGTGTGCTGGTCGGGGCGGGTGCCCCAGCGCACGGCGGCGGCCGGCGTGGTCGGCGGGAGCCCGCCGGCCAGCAGCCGCTCGGCGATCCTCGGCCAGCGGCCGACGCCCATCAGGATGACGAGGGTGCCACCGAGCCGGGCCGCCGCCTCCCAGTCGATCGTCCCCTCGCCGACCGACGGGTCCTCGTGCCCGGTGATCACGGTGAAGGCGGTCGACGAGACGCGCTGGGTGACCGGGATGCCGGCATAGGCGGGGACGGCGATGGCCGAGGTGATGCCGGGGACGACCTCGTAGGCCACGCCGGCCGCGGCCAGGGCGGCGGCCTCCTCGCCGCCCCGGGCGAAGACGAAGGGGTCGCCGCCCTTCAGCCGCACGACCCGCTGGCCGAGCAGGCCCCGCTCGACGAGCAGGTCGTTGATCCCCTCCTGGGTCAGCCGGGCCCGGCCGGGGGCCTTGCCCACGTCGATGCGCTCGGCGCCGGCCGGGGCCAGGTCGAGCAGGGCGGCGGCGGACAGCCGGTCGTGGACCACGACGTCGGCGCCCGCCAGCACCTCGGCGCCCCGGAGGGTCAGCAGCCCCGGGGCCCCCGGCCCCGCACCGACCAGCCAGACCGTCACGCCCGCCAAGGTAGCGACCCCACCGCCACCGATCCCCCGTTCTGTGTGCGGGTTCCTACCTGTGCGGCGTGTTTTCGCACACGGAACGACGTCGGCTCAGTGGGTGGCGAGGCGGCGGAGGTCCTGGGCGAGGCCGCGGGCGGTGGCGTCGGCATCGGCCCGCTCGGCGGGGGCGGCCGCCTCCCGGACGTGGACGGTGCCGTCCTCACCGGCGAGGAGGGCGCGGAGGTGGAGGCGATCGCCGTCGAGGGTCGCGTGGGCCCCGGCGGGGAGGTCGCAGTCGCCGCCCAGCTCGGCCAGGAAGGCCCGCTCGGCGTCGACCCGGAGCCGGGACGGGGCGTGCTCGATCGCCGCCAGCCGGGCCGCCGTCGCCTCGTCGCCCGCCGCGCACTCGACGGCCAGCGCCGCCTGCCCGACCTGCGGGATCAGCCGGTCCTCGCCCAGCACCTCGTCGATCCGGTCGGCGAGCCCCAGCCGGGCCAGGGCCACGGCGGCGACGACGATCGCCCCGCCCTCGGGGACCTTGCCCAGCCGGGTGGCCATGTTCCCCCGCAGCTCGACGAACACCAGGTCCGGGCGGACGGCGGCCAGCTGCACCCGGCGGCGCTGCGAGCCGGTGGCCACGACCGCGCCCGGCGGCAGGCCGTCGAGGGTCGAGCCGACCAGGGCGTCACGGGCGTCGCCCCGCTCGGGGACGGCGGCCAGCGCCAGGCCCTCCCCCGTCACCGCCGGCAGGTCCTTGGCCGAGTGGACGGCGGCGTCGGCGGCCCCGTCGAGCACCAGCCGCTGGACCTCGGTGGCGAACACGCCCTTCCCGCCGATCTCGGAGATGGGCACGTCGAGGCGCCGGTCGCCGACGGTGTCGGTGCGCACGAGCACCACCTCGAGCCCCGGGTGGGCGGCCTGCAGCAGCCCGGCCACGTGCTCCGCCTGCCAGATCGCCAGCGGCGACGACCGCGTCGCCAGCCTGATCACGGCGTCAGGGCGTGGGGTCGTCGACCGAGTAGAGCTCCCGCAGCGCCTCGGCCAGGCGATCGCCCTGGGGGGTGCCGGCCGTGCTCTTGAGCCGCACGGTGGGCTCGTGCAGGACCTTGGCCAGCAGCGCCTTGGTCAGCCCCTCGACGGCGGCCTGCTGGCGGTCGTCGAGCCCGGAGAGGCGGCGGGCGAAGCGGGCCACCTCGGCCTGGCGCAGGTCCTCGGCCCGGGCGTGGAGGGCGGCGACGAGAGGGGCGGCAGCGCGGGCCGAGACCTCGGTCCGGTAGCGCTGCGCCTCCTCGGCGACGATGGCCTCGACGGCGGCGATCTCCCGGCGGCGGCCCTCGATCCCGGCCTGGGCGAAGGTGCGCAGGTCGTCGATGTCGAGCAGGGTCACGCCCGGCAGGTCGCCGACCGACGGGTCGACGTCGCGGGGCACGGCCACGTCGACCACCAGCAGCTGCTCGGCGGTGCGCCGGGCCAGCACGGTCTCCAGCTCGGTGTGGTCGATGATCACCGAGGTGGCGCCGGTGGAGGTGAGCAGGACGTCGCACTCGGCCAGGGCGGCGTCGAGCTCGGCCAGCGGGACGACCTCGCCGTCGACGTCGGCGGCCAGCTCGTGGGCCCGGTCGGCGGTGCGGTTGGCGACCAGGACCCGGCCGGCGCCGGCGCCCCGGAGGGCGGTGGCCATCGAGCGGCCCATGGTGCCGGCCCCGATGACGAGGACGGTGCGCCCGGCGACCGTGCCGAGCCGCTCGGCCGCCATCTCCACCGCCGCGTGCGACACCGAGGCGGTGCCGGCGGCGATGGCGGTGTCGGTGCGGGCCCGCTTGCCCGTCTCGACGGCGTGGCGGAAGAGCAGGTTGAGGTTGGGGCCGACCGTGCCCTCGTCGACCGCCAGGGTCCACGCCGAGCGGACCTGGCTGATGACCTCGGTGTCGCCCAGGACGTCGGAGTCGAGCCCGGCGACGACCCGGAACAGGTGGCGGACGGCCTCGTCGTCGTAGTGGACGTAGAGGTGGTCGGCGAAGTCCTCCGGCGCCACGTGGGCGAGGGAGGCCAGGACGTCGCGGACCTCCTGGTAGGCGGCGTGGAAGCGCTCGGCGACGATGAAGGCCTCGGTGCGGTTGCACGTCGAGACCAGGACGGCCTCGGACACGTGGTCGCAGGTCGCCAGGGCGCCGAGCACCTTCGGTGCACGGGTGCCGTCGAACGTGAAGCGCTCGAACAGGTCGAGCGGCATCGTCCGGTGGTTCAGGCCGATGGCGACGACAGACACGCCTTCAGCAACTCCTTCGCTGTGTGGATCCTTCCAGCGCGGATCTCGTCCAGCATCCCCGACTCCAGCGCTCCTCGCCAATCGAGGCCCTCGGTGGATCCGCCCTCGGCCCGGATGCGATCGCGCTCCTCGGCCAGGAGGTCCAGGAGGGTCTCGTGCTCCGGTCCGAGCTGCTCCTCGAGCTGCCCGCGCAGCCAGGCGGCCAGCGCCGGGCTGCGGCCCTCGGTCGAGACGGTGACGAGCAGGCTCCCCCGCCGCACCCGGGAGGGCAGGACGGCGGTGCAGCGCTCGGGGTCGTCGGCGGCGTTGACCCACACCCCGGCGGCCTCGGCGTCGTCGTGGACGGCCTGGTTGACGGCGCGCTGGTCGGTGGCGGCCACGACGAAGCGGTAGGCGCTGGCCTCGCCCCGCCGGTAGGGGCGCAGCTCGCACCGGAGGCGGTCGTCGGCCCGCAGCTCGGGCCCGATCGACGGGGCCACGACGGTGACGTCGGCGCCGCAGCGCACCAGCTCGGCGATCTTCTGGGCCGCCACCTTGCCCCCGCCGACGACCAGGACGGCCTTGCCGGTCAGCACCAGGCCGACCGGGTACAGCGGGCCGGTGCCCGAGGACATGGTCAGCCGGCCGCGGTGGCCGACTGCTCCTCGACCGTCGGGCCGCCGTCGCGCCGCTGCTGGTAGAAGCTGAGGATCTGGAGCTCGACGGCCAGGTCGACCTTCCGCAGCGAGACGCCGTCGGGCACCGAGATCACGGCCGGGGCGAAGTTGAGGATCGACGTGACACCGGCGGCGGCGAGCTGGTCGGCCACCGACTGGGCGGCGTGGGCCGGCGTGGCGATGATGCCGATGACGCTGCCCAGCCCGGCGACCAGGGAGGGGAGGTCGTCGAGGCCCTGGACCCGGACGCCGTGGACGACGTCGCCCACCTTCTCGGGGTCGGCGTCGACCAGGGCGGCGATCGGGAAGCCCCGGTCGCGGAACCCGCCGTAGTTGGCGAGGGCCTGCCCGAGGTTGCCGACGCCCACGATGATCACCGGCCAGTCGTGGGTGAGGCCCAGCTCCCGGCTCATCTGGAAGGTGAGGTACTCGACGTCGTAGCCGACGCCCCGGGTGCCGTAGGACCCGAGGTACGACAGGTCCTTGCGGACCTTGGCGGCGTTGACGCCGGCCAGCTCGGCCAGCCGCTCCGACGAGATCGTCGTGGCCTTGGCCTCGGACTCCTCGGCCAGCGCCCGCAGGTACACCGGGAGCCTCGCCACGGTGGCCTCCGGGATGCGACGGCGCTCGGTCACGACCTGGAACCTAGTCCTCCACGTGCACGTGTTCACAAGCGCGCGGCGGTGACTGCAGTCACCTCCTTCCGGGACCGCATCGACCGAGGGATGGGGCTGCCGCCCGGCAGGCGGCACGCCGGTTGCCGGCTCTCAGGCCGGGGAGGCCTCGCGGAGCTGGCGGCGGAGGACCTTGCCGGCGACGCCGTGGGGCAGCTCGTCGACGAACATCACCTTCTCCGGGCACTTGTACCGGGGCAGGTGGCGCTCGGCGAAGGCGTTGACGTCGTCCTCCTCGATGTGGCGCCCGTCGGCCACCACGACGAAGGCCTTGACCGCCTCGCCCGAGTACGGGTGCGGGACGCCGACCACGGCCACGTCCTCGATGGCCGGGTGCTCGAGCAGCACCTCCTCGACCTCGGCCGGGAAGACGTTGAACCCGCTGACGATGATCAGGTCCTTGGCCCGGTCGACCAGGAACAGGTAGCCGTCGTCGTCGACCACCCCCACGTCGCCGGTGCGCAGCCAGCCGTCCTCGGTGACGACCGGGTCGGTGGCGCCGTCGTCGCCCCAGTAGCCCTTGAACACGTTGGGGCCCCTGACCCAGATCTCGCCCTCGTCGCCGACCAGGACGTCCTCGCCGTCCTCGTCGACCAACCGCACCTCGACCCCGTCGAGCGGGGCCCCGATCGACCCGCACCGGTTCTCCAGCCCGATGCCCGAGGTGACGACCGGCGACGCCTCGGTCAGGCCGTAGCCCTCGTAGAGGTCGAGGGCGAAGCGCTCCTTCATCCGCTCGGCGACGTGCGGGTCGAGGGCCGCGGCCCCCGACGTGGCCATGCGGACGTTGGCGAAGGTGCCCGGCGGCAGCCCCGGCAGCGAGGCCCAGGCCGCCCACATGGTGGGGGCGCCGGCGATGACGGTGACGTTGTGACGGGAGATGGCCTCGGCCGCCGACTGGGGGTCGAACCGCTCGACGAGCAGCACGGCCGAGCCGGCCCGGAGCGAGACGCCGAGGATGGCGTTGAGGCCCATGATGTGGAACAGGGGCAGGACGCAGAGGCTGACGTCGCCGTCGACCTTGGCCACCTCCCGCACCGAGAGGACCTGGTCGATGTTGGCCAGCAGGTTGCCGTGGCTCAGGATCGCCGGGCGGGGGCGCCCGGCGGTGCCGCTGGTGAACATCAGCACGGCGGGGTCGTCCTCGGAGCGCTCGACGACGGGGGCCGGCTCGGCGGCCAGCAGGTCGTCGAAGCTGACGGTGCCCTCGGCGTCGTCGTGGCTGGTGGTGACGACGTGGGCCAGGTCGGGCAGCTCGGCCCGGTCGAGCCCGGCCACCGCGGCCACGCCGGACGGGCCGACGACGGCGACCTTGGCCCCGACCTCGGCCAGCTGCGACTGCAGGGCCCGGGACGGGCTCAGCGGGTTGATCGGCACGGCGATGGCCCCGGCGCCGAGGATCGCCAGGTAGGAGGCGACGAAGTACCAGTTGTTGGCGCAGACCAGGACGACCCGGTCGCCGGGCTCGACGCCGAGGCCGACCAGGGCTCCCCGCAGGTGGCCGACCTGGCCCCGCAGCTGCCCGTAGGTGGTGGTCCGCCCCCGGCTGATCAGCGCCGGCTCGTCGCCAGCGTGCGGATCGATGATCGTCGCCAGGTTCACGGCGGGGCAGAGTACGCCGCCCCGGCCCCCGCCGCGCTCAGCCCGCGCCTCAGCGGGCGAGGATGGGACCGAGCCCCTCTGCCAGCGCGGTCGAAGACGACGCGCTCGCCGCCCGGCGCAGCCGCCGGGGGGGGGGGGGGGGCCCCCCCCCCCCCCCGGGGGGGGGGGGCCCCGGGGCCCGGGGGCGCCGCGGGCGCCCGCGTCCTGGTCCGCATCGACGGCGCCGAGCGCACCGCCCGGAGGGTCCGCGCCTACGCCGAGCTCGGCCCCGGGGAGCTGGGCCTCGCCGTCGACTCCTACGGCCTGCTCGCCCTCGT
>JBQGCF010000207.1:0-30537 GCA_052038315.1 Iamia sp. | reverse complement strand
CCCGAGGTCGAGCACCCGGGCCCGGGCCGTCCCGGGTGCTCCCGGCCCCTGCCCTGCGAGCCATGTCGCGGCGGCAGGGGCCCCCGATCCCCCGGCCGGCGGACCCGCTCCTCCCCGCCGGCCGGGGCCCCCGGGGGTCAGTCCAAGGGGGTCCAGGTCGTGAGGAGGTCGAGGAGGGTGCGGACGGCGAAGCCGGTGCCGAGCTTGGGGACCTCGCCGTAGGGGGACTCGGTGATCCAGGCCGGGCCGGCGATGTCGAGGTGCGCCCACGGGATGCCGTCGTCGACGAACTCCCGCAGGAAGAGGGCGGCCACGGCCGAGCCGCCGTAGCGGCCGCCGGAGATGTTGCGGAGGTCGGCGATGTCGGAGTCGAGGCCGGGGCGGAGGTGCGCCGGCATGGGCATGGGCCACACCGCCTCGCCCGCCTCGCCGGCCACGTCCCGCACCCGAGCCACCAACGAGTCGGTGCCGAACAGGCCGGCGGTGCGCTGCCCGAGGGCGGCGATGATGGCGCCGGTCAGGGTGGCCAGGTCGACGATGGCGTCGGGACCCGCCTCGGACGCCAGGCGCAACCCGTCGGCCAGGATCAGCCGACCCTCGGCATCGGTGTTGAGGACCTCGACGGTGGTGCCGCCCCGGATGGTCAGGATGTCGCCGACCCGGATGGCGTCGGGGCCGATCATGTTCTCGACCAGCGGCAGGTAGCCGCTCACCCTCACCGGGGCGTCGAGGGCGGCCAGGGCGCTCATGGCCCCGATCACCGCGGCGGCCCCGCCCATGTCGCTGTTCATGCCCTTCATGCCCTCGGGCGTCTTGAGCGAGTAGCCGCCGGTGTCGAAGGTGACGCCCTTGCCCACCAGGGCGACGTGGCCCGCCGCCCGACCGGACGACGGGGTGTAGGTCAACTCGACGAAGCGGGGCTCGTTGGTGGCGCCCTGGCCGACGCCCAGCACGCCGCCGAGGCCCTTCTTCCGCATCTGGGCGGGCGTGTCGACCCGCACCTTCAGGCCCGAGTCGGAGGCGATGGACCGGATGCGATCGGCGAGCTGGGCCGGCACCAGCGAGCCGCCCGGCTGGTTGACGAGGTCACGGGCCAGGGTGACGGCACCGGCGACGACGAGGCCGCGGTCGACGGCGGCCCGGGCGGCCTTGTTGGCCCCGGCGGTCAGGGTCACCGAGGTCACCTTCGACTCCTTGGGCGACGAGCGGTGCTCGTCGAAGGTGTAGGCGCCGAGCACCCAGCCCTCGGTCACGGCCTGGGTGGCGGCGTCGGCCGGGACCCCCTCGGCGGCCAGCGACGCCAGCGTCACCGCCACCCGGGCGTGGCGCGTCGCCCGTCGCCCGGCGGTGCCCGCCGCGGCGCGCAGCCGGTTGGCGTCGACGGCGGCGGCGTCGCCCAATCCGACCACGAGGACGTCGGGCCCGGACCCGGAGGCGGGCGGCGCCAGCAGCGTCGAGCCGTCGCCGCCGGTGAAGCCCGAGGCCTCGGCGAAGGCGCCGGCGACGCCCGCCGCGGCCAGGTCCTCGTCGAGCCGGTCGGCGCGGGCGCCGGCGACGACGAGGTCGGTCCGGGCCGGGACCTTGCCGGCGGTGGTCGGGGTCACGGTGCGGGGGGCCATCAGGCGTCCTTCGTCAGCTTGGCGATCAGTGAGGTGTCCTCGTGGACGCGGGCGAGCGCCCACAGCAGGTCGGACAGGCGGTTGAGGTAGGCGACGGGCAACCCGTCGGCGTCGAGGCCGACGACGGCCCGCTCGGCCCGGCGGACGACGGTGCGGGCCACGTCGAGGTGGGCGGAGACGACCGACCCGCCGGGGATCACGAAGTCGGTGGGCATCGGCAGCCACTCCTCGATCGAGGCCAGCTCGGCCCCGATGCGGTCGACCATCTCCTGGGTGACGAGCGACGTGCCGGGCGTGAGCTTGTGGTGGTTGGCCGGGGCGGTGGCCAGCTCGGCCATGACGACGTAGAGGTCGCGCTCGACGGCCACGAGCAGCTCGTCGGACAGCCCGGCGGCGAGCAGGTGGGCCCGGGCGACGCCGATGGCGGCCTGGGCCTCGTCGACCTGCCCGTACGCCTCGGGGCGCTCGGAGTCCTTGCGGACGCGGCCGCCGTAGAAGAGGCCGGTGGTCCCGTCGTCGCCCTTCCGGGTCGAGATGCTCACACGGGCGACCCTAACGGCCGGTCGACACCGCCAGGCCGGGGGCCTTGTCCTCCAGCACCCAGTCGAGGTAGGCGTCGGGCAGCTTGGCCAGCCCGTCGCGCACCGGCCCCTCGGGCAGGCGGGACAGGGCGTCGACGGCGGCCTCGTTGTGCTCGCGGGCGGCGTCGAGCGAGGCGGCCACGCCGGGGCTCGAGCGGACGAGGGTCAGGGCGTGGGCCAGGTCGGCCTCGCTGGGCGCCGAGCCGAGCCGGGAGCGGAGGGCCGTCCCGTCGGGGCCGGACAGGGCCAGCAGCACGGGCAGGCTGTACACGCCCTCGCGGATGTCGTTGCCGGCCGGCTTGCCCAGCGCCTCGGCGGTGGAGACCACGTCGAGCACGTCGTCGATGATCTGGAAGGCCATGCCGAACTCGGTGCCGTAGGCGCCGACCGCCTTGACCGCCTCGTCGGACGCGCCGGCCGAGGCGGCGCCGATCTCGCAGGCCGAGCGGAACAGGGCCGCCGTCTTGCCGGCGATCGAGGCCTCGTAGGCGCCGATGCTGCGGTCGGGGTCGAAGATGGTGGCGACCTCGGCCGACTGCCCGACGCACAGGTCGGCGATGGCGATCGACAGGAAGGTGGCCACGTCCTGGCTGACCCCGGCGGCCAGCATCCCGGCCCGGGCGAGGAGGAAGTCGCCGACGAGCAGCGCCTGGTTGGGGCCCTCGACGGCGTTGATGGTGGGCACGCCCCGGCGCTCGCCGGCCTCGTCCATGATGTCGTCGTGGACCAGGCTCCCGGCCTGGACCAGCTCGACGGCGGTGGCCCCGGCGACGACGTTGGGGTCGGCGACGATCTCGTCGCCCCGGCCGGTGGCGGCCGCCGCGCAGGCCAGCGACAGGGCGGGCCGCAGCCGCTTGCCGCCCCCGAGGACGACCCGGCGGGCCGGTCGCTCGATCTCGTCCCGCTCGACGACGATGGCCCGTCCGAGGGCCTCCTCGACCGCAGCCAGGCCGGCGCCCAGGTCAGGCAGCCCGAGGAGCACCGCCAGGTCAGCCGGGTTCATGGCCGAAGCGTACCGAGGCCGCCCCCCACCCAGGCCAGTCGGAACGGTTCTGATCAGCCAGCGTTGCGCCGGCGCAACGCTCGGTGATAAGAACGGGGACGGGTCAGAGCCGGGGGGCGGCGGTGGCGGCACCGAGGCGGCGGCGGCGGGCCTGGTACTCGGCGACGGCGGAGTAGAGGTGGCCCTCGCGGAAGTCGGGCCACAGGGTGTCCATGAAGACCAGCTCGGCGTAGGTCGCCTGCCAGGGGAAGAAGTTGGACGTCCGGTTCTCCGACGAGGTGCGGATGACCAGGTCGAGGTCGGGCATGTCGGGGGCGTACATCTCGGCCGAGAGCCGCTCCTCCGTGATCTCCTCGGGCGCCACGCCGGCCTCGACCAGCCGGCGGCAGGCGTCGACGATCTCGGTCCGGCCGCCGTAGTTGAAGGCGATGGCCAGCACCATGCGCGTGTTCCCCGCGGTCAGCTCGGCCGTCTCGTAGAGCCAGTCCCGCGAGTCGGCGGGGATGCGGGGGTCGTCGAGCCGGCCGCAGAAGCGGATCTGCACGCCCTTGTCGTTGAGCTCGTCGCGCCGCTCGTTGCGCAGCAGCCACTCGTCGAACCGCATGAGGAAGGCGATCTCCTCGACCTCGCGGGTCCAGTTCTCGGTGGAGAAGGCGTAGGCCGAGGCCCACTGCACGCCCAGGTCGAGGCAGGCGTCGACCGTGGCGACGACGGCATCCTCGGCGGCGGCGTGGCCCTCGGACCGGGTCAGCTCCCGCATCTGGGCCCAGCGCCCGTGGCCGTCCATGATCACGCCGAGGTGGCGGGGGATCTCGCCGGTCCGCACGTCGGCGACCTGGCTGGCCTCGATGATCCGCATCGGCCCGAGTGTACGAACTGCTGCCAGATCCCCCCGATCGGCGCGGTTCCGTGCGACGCTCTGCCCATGACCGACCCGACCCCCGCCCCGTCGGAGGAGGCCACGCCGGCCATGCGCCGCAAGGCCGACCTCATGGTGGGCCTGTTCGTCTTCACCATCGTGGCCCTGCTCGGGGGGGTCGTCCTCCTCGCCACCGGCACGTCCGGCCTGGGCATCGGGCTGATCGTCGTCGCCGTCGTCACGCTGGTGGCCGCCGTGCTGGTGCTCCGCTCGATCAGCCCCGAGGAGCGGGCCCGCCTCACCCCGCCCAAGGCCGCCGACAACGGATGACCGAGGCCCGGAGGGGCGTCGGTAGCCTTTCCCGGATGGGTGTGAAGAGTGCGTTCCTCGATGCCGTCCGCGAGCGCGTCGTCGTCTACGACGGCGCCACCGGCACCTGGATGCAGACCCAGGACCTGAGCCTGGACGACTACGGCGGCCCCGCCTTCGAGGGCTGCACCGACATCCTCGGCGTGACCCGCCCGGACGTGGTCGCCGCCCTCCACACGGCGTACTTCGAGGTCGGCGCCGACGTCGTCGAGACCAACACCTTCGGCGCCTTCGGCGTCCCCCTCGGCGAGTACGACATCCCCGAGCGGGCCCACGAGATCTCGCTGGCCAACGCCCGCATCGCCCGTGAGGTGGCCGACGGCTTCTCGACGCCGGACAAGCCCCGCTTCGTCGCCGGCTCGCTCGGCCCGGGCACCAAGGCCCCGTCGCTGGGCCAGATCCGCTTCGCCGACCTGCGCGACGCCTACGAGGTCGCCTGCCGCGGCCTGCTCGAGGGCGGGGTCGACCTCTTCATCCTCGAGACGCACTTCGACCTGCTCGCGGTCAAGGCCTCGGTCCAGGGCGCCCGCCGGGCGATGGCCGCCGTCGGCCGCCAGGTCCCGATCCAGTGCCAGGTCACGATGGAGCTGACCGGGCGGATGCTGCTCGGCACCGAGATCAACGCCGCCCTGGCCGCCATCGACCCGCTGAAGGTCGACATCGTCGGGCTCAACTGCGCCACCGGTCCGAGCGAGATGAGCGAGCACCTGCGCCACCTGAGCGCGGCGGCCCGCACCCCGATCTCCTGCCTCCCCAACGCCGGTCTGCCGTCGGTGGTCGACGGCAAGATGCACTCCGACCTCGAGGCCACCGAGCTGCGCGACCACCAGCGGCGCTTCGTCGAGGAGTTCGGCGTCCAGGTCATCGGCGGCTGCTGCGGCACCACGCCCGAGTACATCGCCCTGCTGGCCGAGATGGCGCCGAACCTCACCCCGGCCAGCCGCACGCCCGAGCACGAGGCGAGCGTCACCAGCATCTACAGCTCCGTCCCGCTCGAGCAGGACGCCAGCTTCCTGATGATCGGCGAGCGCACCAACGCCAACGGCTCGAAGAAGTTCCGCGAGGCGCTCCTGGCCGGCGACTGGGACACCACCGTCGCCATGGCCAACAACCAGCTCAAGGAGGGCGCCCACGTCCTCGACGTGTGCGTCGACTACGTCGGCCGCGACGGCACCGGCGACATGGACGAGGTGGCCAGCCGCTTCGCCACCCAGGCCAACGCCCCCCTGGTCCTCGACTCGACCGAGCCCGAGGTCATGGAGGCCGGGCTCCAGCACGTCGGCGGCCGGGCCATCCTCAACTCGGCCAACCTCGAGGACGGCTTCGCCGAGGGCAGCCGGCTCGACCGGGTGTTCTCGATGGCCCGCGACTACGGCGCCGCGGTCATCTGCCTGCTGATCGACGAGGAGGGCCAGGCCCGCGACGTCGAGTGGAAGATGCGGGTCGCCCGGCGCATCGTCGACCTGGCCGTCAACACCTACGGCCTGGAGCACGAGGACCTCATCTTCGACGCCCTCACCTTCCCGCTGACCACGGGCGACGAGGACCTGCGCAAGGACGCCATGGCCACCATGGACGCCATCAAGCGGATCAAGGAGGAGTTCCCCGGCGTGCACACCACGCTCGGCGTCTCCAACGTCAGCTTCGGCATCAGCCCGGCGGCCCGCCACGTCCTCAACTCGATCTTCATCCACGAGTCGGTCAAGCACGGCCTCGACTCGGCGATCGTCCACGCCTCGAAGATCCTCCCGATCTCGCGCATCCCCGACGAGCAGCGCGACGTCTGCCTCGACCTGATCTACGACCGGCGGGGCACCGAGGGCCTGCTCTCGAACGGCGACAAGGACTACGACCCGCTGCAGAAGCTCCTGGAGCTGTTCGCCGGCGTGAAGGTCCAGGCGGTCGAGAAGGAGGACCGCTCCGACTGGCCGATCGAGAAGCGCCTCAGCCAGCGCATCATCGACGGCGACCGCGAGGGCCTCACCGACGAGCTCGATGCGGCCATGGCCGGCGGGCTGGCCGCCCTCGACATCGTCAACGACGTGCTGCTGGCCGGCATGCGCGTCGTCGGCGAGCTCTTCGGCAAGGGCGAGATGCAGCTGCCCTTCGTGCTGCAGTCGGCCGAGACGATGAAGGCCGCGGTGGCCCACCTCGAGCCGCACATGGAGAAGATCGAGGGCCAGGCCCGCAAGGGCCGCATCGTGCTGGCCACGGTGAAGGGCGACGTCCACGACATCGGCAAGAACCTCGTCGACATCATCCTCACCAACAACGGCTACGAGGTCTTCAACATCGGCATCAAGGTCGGCATCGCCGACATGATCGAGAAGGCCCTGGAGGTCGAGGCCGACGCCATCGGGATGAGCGGCCTGCTCGTGAAGTCCACGCTGATCATGCGGGACAACCTCGAGGAGCTGAACTCCCGGGAGCTCGACCTGCCGATCCTCCTCGGGGGCGCCGCCCTGACCCGCACCTACGTCGAGCGCGACCTGCGCAACGTCTACGGCGGCCGGCTCTTCTACGGCAAGGACGCCTTCGAGGGCCTCCACGTCATGGACCGGCTCGGCGAGATCAAGCGCAACCCCGACGCCGACGACCCCGACTGGGGCGTGACGCCGAGCGACTCCGAGGTCCAGCTCTCCGGTCGCTTCGGCGGGCGGGACGCCGGTGCCCTCGACGACGCCGACATCCCCGACCGCTGGATCGACCTCGACGCCGACAACGAGGTCTTCGTCCCGCCCTTCACCGGGTCGAAGGTCGTGAAGGGCATCGCCCTCGACGAGATCACCCGGTACGTCAACAAGACGGCGCTGTTCCGCAACCAGTGGCAGTTCCGTCCGGAGGCGAAGGCCGACGGCTCGAAGGAGTCGAACGACGAGTTCATCGAGCGGCTCGAGCCGACCCTGCGCTCGCAGCTGGCCCAGGCCACCACCGAGGGGCTGCTCAACCCGGCGGTCGTCTACGGCTACTACCCGGCCAGCAGCGACGGGCAGGACCTCGTCATCTGGGGCGACGAGTCCCGTGACGGCGAGCTGACCCGCTTCCGCTTCCCCCGCTCGCGGGTCGAGCCGTTCCAGTGCATCACCGACCTGGTCAAGCCGATCGACGGCGACGAGGTCGACTACGTCGCCTTCCACATCGTCACCATGGGCGCCGCCATCTCGGAGCGGACCGCCGAGCTGTTCGCCGCCGACAAGTACCAGGACTACCTCCTGCTCCACGGTCTCGGCGTCGAGATGGCCGAGGCCCTGGCCGAGATGTGGCACCGCCGCATCCGCGAGGAGTGGGGCTTCGCCGACGAGGACGGGCCCACCCTGGCCGGCCTCTTCCGCCAGCAGTACCGGGGCGGCCGCTACTCGTGGGGCTACCCGGCCTGCCCGGACCTGGAGGACAACGAGCGGGTGGCCAAGCTGCTCGAGGCCGACCGCATCGGCATCGAGGTCAACGAGGACACCGGCTTCCAGTACCAGCCCGAGCAGACGACCTCGGCGATCATCCTCCACCACCCCGCGTCCAAGTACTTCGTGGTCCGCTGAAGCCCACCTGGACCACCCTGCGACGGGTGGGGCTGATGGCGGAGTCGTTCGTGCCGCTGCTGCCGCGCGTGCCGGCGGCGCCGGCGCGCCTGGCCGGGCGCAGCGTCGCCCTCACCGTCCTGGCCGCCAACCTGGAGCGGGGCGAGCAGGACGCCGGCGCGCTGGCCCGGGCGATCGTCGCCGTCGACGCCGACGTGCTGCTGCTGTGCGAGCACACCCCCGCCACCCGGGCGGCGTTGACCGAGGCCGGGGCCGACGCGCGCTGGCCGCACCGCTCGGACGACGCCGACGACGGCTACTTCGGGACGCTGGTCGCGTCCCGGCTCCCGATCCTCGATGCCACCCCCCAGGAGCTCGGCGGCCGGGCCGCCCAGGTCGTCGACATCGACGTCGCCGGCACCGCCGTGCGGGTGGTCCCGGTCCACACCCAGGCACCGATCTTCGACCACGACGTCGATGTCTGGCACGCCACCGTGGCCGCCAACGCCGGGATCGCTGCCACCACCGACGGGCCCGTCGTCCTGGCCGGCGACTGGAACGCCACCGGGGGCCACCGGCGCTTCCGGCGCTCGCTGGCCGAGCACGGGCTGGTCGACGCCAGCGCCGTCTGGGGCCACCGCTGGTACCCGACGTGGCCGGTCGGGTCACGGGCGATCCCGGTGCCCGTCCCGCCGCTGCTGACCCTCGACCACGTCGTCGTCCGGGCCGGCACCGAGGTCGTCGCCCTCGACCGCGTCGCCCTCCCCGGCACCGACCACCGCGCCCTCCGCGCCACCCTGCGGCTAGAGGTGCCGCGCGTCACATCTCCCTGATCGCGCTGGTACGGTCACCCTCCGTGCGGGCCGAACGGAGGGATCATGACCGCTTCACCGACCCCTGACGGGGTCCTCGACTCACGCCGCCGCTTCCTGCTCACCAGCGGGCTCGTCGGCACCGCGGCGGCCGCCGCCGTCGCCCTGCCGGGCAGCCCGGCCGGGGCCTCGGCGCCGACCGACTGGCAGAACGTCAAGGTCGACCACGGCGCCGCCGGCAACGGCACCGGGGACGACCGACCCGAGATCCAGGCCGCCATCGACGCCGCCGCGGCCCAGGGCAGCGCCTCGCTGCGGGGCGGCGTCGTCTGGCTCCCGCCCGGCCAGTACAACATCGGCGGCAGCCTGCTGATGCGCTCCGGCGTGACCCTGATGGGCGCCGGCGTGGCCAGCCGGCTGTTCCTCACCACCGGCGTCGACGTCCCGGCCGTCGTCATCGACTCCGACACCGGCGGCGGCCCGGTGTCCTACGCCGTCGTGCGGGACCTGGCCATCACCAGCGCCAGCCCCCACACCGCCAACCGCCACGGCATCGCCATCCAGAGCAACAACGGCGGGGGCGGCACGCCCTACACCGGCAGCGACTCGTACCCGCTGATCATGAACGTGCAGATCTCGAACATGGGCGGCCACGGCGTGGCCATCGGGCTCGACCCGGCCGGCGGCACCGCCGACGTGCGCGAGTTCCGCTGCCTCAACGTCGTCGTCTTCGCCTGCGCCCGCGGCGCCACCTCGGGCAACCGGGCCGGGTTCTGGGTCAACGGCACCGACGGCTTCCTGATCGGCTGCACGGTCGCCGGCTGCGACGGCCCCGGCTACCACATCCTCAAGGCCAACAACCGGCTCGACGGGTGCAAGGCCTTCTTCAACGACCACGAGTTCCTGGTCCAGGGCAACCGCAACCAGCTCACGAACTGCCAGGCCCAGGACGGCGATCTCGACGGCTTCCGGGTCGAACCGGCGGCCGGCACCCTCAGCAACAACTCGTTCACGGGGTGCCAGGCCGACAGCAACGCCAACGCCGGGTTCCGGATCACCAACACGACCACGTCGACGTTCGTCGGCTGCACCGCCTTCCTGCGCGGCGGGCGCAGCTCGACCGGCCCGGCCTTCGCCCTGTCGGGGGCGTCGAAGCTCCTGATCACCGGCACGGTCAACGGCCTGACGGTCATGACGGGGACCAACACGAGCGGGACCAACCAGATCGTGTCCTGACCCGTCGCTTGACGATCGGCGCTCCCTGCCGACCTGTCAGGGGTGAGAGGATCGGAGCCCATGGCGGAACCAGCCACCACCCCTGACGGGCCGGCCTGGGGCGACGGGCGCGCCCTCAGCCTAGGCTGGCCCGAGCCGCTCGACTCGATCGGCATCGCCAAGCGGCTCGACCTGCTCGACGCCATCCGGCCCCTGAAGGGCGATCGCATCCTCGACATGGGCTGCGGCAACGGCTCCTACACCGAGCGGCTGGCCGACGGCTTCGCCCGGGTCACCGGCGTCGAGGTCGAGGAGCAGCGGCTCGAGGAGTTCCGGGCCCGGATCGCGTCCCGGCCCGATGCCGACCGCTTCGACCTCCGGCTGGAGAGCGCCGAGGCGGTGTCCGATCCCGACGGGAGCTACGACGCCGTCATCGCCATCGAGACCCTGGAGCACGTCGTCGATCACGAGAGGGCGGCGGCCGAGGCCTTCCGGCTGCTCCGCCCGGGCGGCGCCTTCTACATCACGGTGCCCAACCGGGGCTTCCCGTTCGAGACCCACTCGTTCATGATCCGGGGCGTCGAGCGGCGCTCGAAGTGGTACCCGTTCGTGCCGTGGATCCGCCCGCTGCACCGGCGCATCTCCACCGCCCGCAACTACCGGCCGGCCGACCTGCGCACGCTGCTCGGCGGGGCCGGGTTCCGCGAGGTCGGCACCACGTTCATGATGCCGCCGCTCGAGCGCTGGGGCCCGGGCAAGCACCTGCGCCCCGTCGTCCACGCCCTGGAGAGGACCCCCGCCCGGCACATGGGCGTGTCCGTCGTGACCGTCTTCGAGAAGCCCTAGCTGAGCAGGGCGCGAGCCACCAGGTCGGTGCCGAAGGCGGTGAGGATCGCCAGGTAGAGCAGGCCGGTCGCCGCCATCACGGCGCTGTACTGGCGCTCCTTGAGGGCGGCCCGGGTGACGGCGAGCAGGCCGAGGGTGGTGACCGCGCAGGTGATCCAGGTCCAGCCGAGGATGCCGCCATAGCCGTCGTCGATGCTGCCGTTCAGGACCGACACCATGCCGGTGGGGACGAGCAGCAGGGCGACCTCGGCCGGCCAGACGATCGCCGTCGCCCGCACCAGCTCGAGCAGCGGCCCGCGGGCCAGGCCGGGCTGCACCAGGTACCAGTGGCCGAGGAGCATGGCGTCGCTGATCGCCCCGAGGAAGAGGGCGCCGACGACGGTGCGGGCCACCGACAGCCAGGCCGGGTCGCCGGCGTCGAGACCGGCGGCGACCAGGCCGACCAGGCCGATCACGACCGGGACGAGGTCGAGGACGGGCGGGAACTCCGGCGCCTCCTTGTCGAAGCGCTGCTCGTCGCGGTCGATGCCGGTCATGGCCGCGACCCGGGCGCTGCGGCGCTCGACCCGCGCCCGCTGGCCGGCCACACCCGCCTGCTTCCGGGCGATCGACACGGCCAGGGCGGCGCCGGTGGCGGCCACCACGGCCACGCCGGCACCCTCCCGGAGCCACAGGGCGTCGGTGCGGATGCCGATGGAGACGCCGAGCAGGGCCATCAGCCCGTAGGTCCCCCGCAGCAGCCAGCCGTAGCCCAGCCCCACCTCCCGGCGCCGGGTGGTCACCCAGAGGAAGGCCAGCCCGCCGGTGCTCCACTGGAGCAGCACGGTGGCGGCGTCGAGGCGGATCACGGGCCGAACCTAAGCGTCAGGCCGGTTCCGGCCGACATCAGGAGGATGCCCGACCTCCACGTCACCACCCGTTCAGGTGGTACCCCGGGGCCCGAACGGACCACCGGTACAGTCGGGCCGGTGACCGATCCCCCCAAGAGTCGGGTCCTCCTCGTCTGCTCGGCCGGCGGGCACCTCACCCAGCTGCTCCGCCTCCGCCCGTGGTGGGAGCGCCACGATCGGACGTGGGTCACCTTCGACAAGGCCGACGCCCGCTCCCACCTGGCCGGCGAGCGCACCGTCTGGGCCCACCACCCCACGACCCGCAACATCCCCAACGCGCTGCGCAACCTGGTCCTGGCCCGGAAGGTGCTGCGGGACGAGAAGCCCGACGTGATCGTCAGCGACGGCGCCGGCGTGGCCGTCCCCTTCTTCTGGCTGGCCCGCCGGATGGGCATCGCCACCGTCTACGTCGAGGTCTTCGACCGGGTCGAGAGCCCCACCCTCACCGGCCGCATGTGCCGCCCCGTCACCGACCTCTTCTGTGTCCAGTGGCCCGAGCAGCAGCAGCACTACAAGGGCTCCGTCGTGATCGGGCCGCTCCTGTGAGCACCGCCGACCCACGCCCGCTGCACGTCGTCGTCACCCTCGGGACCGATCACCACCCCTTCGCCCGGCTGGTCGAGTGGGTCGACGGCTGGGCCGCCGAGCACCCCGAGCTCCGCTGCCTCGTCCAGCACGGCACCGCCCCGGCCCCGACCCACGCCGAGGGCCACGCCATGCTCGACCCGGCCGACATCCCCGGGCTGATGGGCCGGTCCGCCGTCGTCGTGGGCCACGCCGGCCCCGGCACGGTGCTCGACGCCCGCACCTCGGGCCGGCTGCCGGTCGTCGTCCCCCGCCTGGCCCGGCTGGGCGAGGTCGTCGACGACCACCAGGTCGCCTTCGGCCGGTGGATGGACGAACGGGGCATGGCGATCTGCGTCAGCACCGAGGCCGACCTCCGCCACCACCTCGACGCCGCCCTCGCCGACCCCGCGCCCTACGCGATCGCCGTCGACGACGGCACCCCGCCCCCCGCCGTCACCCTCTTCGGCGACCTGGTCGACGGCATCCTCACCCGATGACCGCCCCCTTCGATCGAACTCGGGGGAGAAGGCGACAGGTTTCGGGCGCTTTCTCCCCCGAGTTCGGGAGGGGACCGACGATCGAGCGGCCGACGGTGGTGTACGTGGGCGGGTCGGGGCGGTCGGGGTCGACGTTGCTGGAGCGGCTGCTGGGGGCGGTGCCGGGGGTGGCGACGCTCGGCGAGGTCGTGCACCTGCCGACGCGGGGGCTGGTCGAGGGCCAGACCTGCGGATGCGGGGAACCGCTGACGACCTGCCCGTTCTGGGGGCCCGTCGGCGAGGAGGCGTTCGGCGGCTGGGACGCGGTCGACGGCGAGGCCTGGCAGGCCCTCCAGCACCGGGTCGACCGCAACCGCCACCTCCCCCTCCTGGCCGTGCCGGCGAGCGCCGCCTTCCGCCGGGACCTGGCCGACCACATCGACCGGCTCGAACGGCTCTACCTCGCCGCCGCCCGGGTCAGCGGCGCCACCGTGCTGGTCGACTCGTCCAAGCACGCCTCCACCGCCTTCGCCCTGCGGCACACCAAGCAGGTCGACGTCCGCTTCGTCCACCTCGTGCGCGACAGCCGGGGCGTGGCCTACTCCTGGACCAAGGAGGTGGCCCGGCCCGAGACGGCCGACGACGAGCTGATGCCCACCTACAGCCCGGCGGCGGCCGCCGGCTGGTGGGACGCCTTCAACGTCATGCTGACCGCCCTCCGGGCCACCGGCGCACCCATCGACCGGCTCCGCTACGAGGACGTCCTCGTCGACCCGTCCGCCGCCCTCCGCCGCATCCTCGCCCCCACCGGCCTGGCCCTGGAGCCGGGCTGGGACGGCTTCCTGACCCCCGAGGGGGCCCGGCTCGGCCCCAGCCACTCGGTGGCCGGCAACCCCATGCGCTTCCGCACCGGGACGATCCCGCTGCGCCGCGACGACGCCTGGCGGGAGGCCCTGCCAGCACCCGATCGGAGGGTGGTCACGGCGCTGACCTCGCCCTTCCTCGTGGCCTATGGCTACATGGGACGGGATCGCTGACCGATGAGGGGGACGTGGACCTCCCGCGCGCCCAGACCGACACCCCCCAGACGACACCACCGGCGGACCACCCGTCGGTGGCCGTGGTGATCGCCACGCGCGACCGACCGGTGCTGCTGCGCCGGGCCGTGGAGGCGGTGATCGACCAGCGCTACCCGGGCGACGTCGAGGTCCTGGCCATCTTCGACCAGTCCGAGCCCGAGCCCGACCTGGAGCGCCAGGAGACCAGCCCGACCGGCGCCAAGAGGGTCGTCCGCACCCTCCGCAACACCCGGGTCCCGGGGCTGGCCGGCGCCCGCAACACCGGCATCACCACCGCCACCGCCGACCTGGTGGCCTTCTGCGACGACGACGACCTGTGGCTGCCGGGCAAGCTCGACGCCCAGGTCGCCCGGCTCCAGGAGCAGCCGGACCTGGAGGTCGTCACCACCGGCGTGCTGGTCGAGGCCCGGGGCAAGGTCTCGACCCGGGTGCTCGACCGGGAGCGCATCACCCACGCCGAGCTGCTCCGCTCCCGGGTGTCCGAGGCCCACCCGTCGACCTACCTGTTCCGCCGGGAGGCGCTGGTCGACGGGATCGGCCTGGTCGACGAGGACCTCCCCGGCAGCTACGCCGAGGACTACGACCTGCTCCTGCGGGCCGCCCGGCGGGCCGACGTGGGCGCCGTGACCCTGCCCCTCGCCAAGGTCTTCTGGCACCGCTCGTCCTTCTTCGCCGAGCGCTGGCGCACGATCATCGACGCCCTCGACCACCTGATGGCCTCGCACCCCGAGCTGGCCAGCGAGCCCGCCGGGCTGGCCCGGATCGAGGGCCAGCAGGCCTTCGCCCACGCCTCGATGGGCGACCGCAAGGGCGCCTGGGCCACCGCCCGCCAGGCCCTGCGCCACAACAAGCGCGAGCCCCGGGCCTACCTCGCCCTGCTGGTCGCCTCGGGCGCGGTGCGCTCCGAGTGGGTCCTGCGCGCCCTGCAGGCCGGCGGCCGGGGCATCTGAGGACCCGATGGCCGTCACCCACGCTCCCGTCCGGTCGCGCCCGTCGTGGCGCGCCCTGGGCGCGGGCGTGGTCGGGCGGGGCGCCCGGGCCCGGATCCGCCGCCTGCCCCCGCACTGGCCGATCACCCTGTGCATCGGCGTCTTCCCGCTGTGGTGGGCGCTGGGCCTGGGCGCGCTGATCTGGCCGCTGTTCGCCGTCCCCCTCGCCGCCCGCATGATCACCCGCCGCCGGCGCATCGCGGTGCCGGTCGGCTTCGGCGCCTGGCTGCTCTACATCGGCTTCGTCCTGCTGTCGTTCACCGCCCTCGACAGCGCCGCCCTGCCCTTCGCCTGGATCTGGCGGCTGGCCAACTACGCCTCGTGCACCGTCTTCTTCCTCGCCATCTGCGAGGCCGAGGAGGACGAGATCTCAACCGACCACATCGTCCGGCTGCTGGCCTTCTTCTGGATGATCACGCTGGTCGGTGGGTGGCTGGGGGTGCTGATGCCCTACGGCGGGCTGCCCAGCCTCACCGAGAAGGTCCTGCCGATCGGCATCTCGAGCAACGAGTTCGTCCAGGAGCTGGTGCGGCCGCAGTTCGCCCAGGTCCAGGAGGTCCTCGGCTACCCGCTGGGCCGGCCCAAGGCGCCGTTCGTCTACACCAACGACTGGGGCTCGGCCTACGCCCTGCTGCTGCCGTTCTTCTTCCTCTCGTGGCTGCAGGCCGCCGACGTGCGCCGCCGCTCGTGGGCCTACCTGCTGCTGACCGCCTCGCTCATCCCCGTGTTCGTCTCGCTCAACCGGGGCCTGTGGCTGAGCCTCGGCGTGGCCCTGGTCTACGCCGCCAGCCGGTCGGGCGAGCTGGCCCGCCTGGCCCGCCGGGCGCTGTTCGGGCTGGTGACGATCGGGATGCTGCTGATCGTGTTCACGCCCGTCGGCCAGATCGTCGAGGGGCGGGCCGAGAACGACCACAGCTCGGCCGGCCGTGGGCTGCTCTACAGCGAGGCCTTCCGCATCACCCTCGACAGCCCGGTGATCGGCCTGGGCGGCCCGCAGCCCTACGAGGGCAACAAGATCATCCCGAACGTGGGCACCCAGGGGATGTTCTGGACCGTGCTGGTGAGCACCGGGTACGTCGGCCTGGGCATCTTCCTGGCCGCCTGGCTGCGCTGGATCTGGGAGACGCGGGCGGGGCCACCGGTGACGTTCTGGTGCCACGTCGTCCTGATCATCGGGCTGGTCCAGATCTTCGTCTACGACATGATCCCGTCCTCGCTCCACATCGTCTTCATCGCCGCCGCCCTCGGCTTCCGCGCCGCGCGCCAGGAGCGTCTCGCATGAGCGCCGCCCTGCGCTCCGACGACACCGCCCTGGCCGCGGTCGCCGCCCTGCTGGGTCCCGAGGACCCGGCCGGCCGGACCGAGCGGGCCTACGTCGTGCTGCCCAAGCGATCACGCCCTCGCTACCTCGTGCCCGTCGGCGGTCGCCACGCCCGCGGCGCCCACATCCGCCCCGGCACCGGTGGCGCCCGCCAGGCGGTGACCCGGCTCGCCGTCCGGGCCGCCCTGCGCGCCGGCGCCGGCCGGGTGCTGCCCGACAAGGTGCTGGTCGACGATGGCGACGCCAGCGCCCCCGGGCTGCGGCGCCACCTGGCCGAGCTGCTGGGCCGCGCCGACCTCGACCTGGCCATCGCTCTCGGCGGCCCCCGCCCCAACCGCAAGCCGGTGGTCCAGGCCATCGGTGCCGACGGGGCCACGGTGGCCTGGGTGAAGCTGGGCGTCGACGCCCACACCGACGAGCTGGTGGCCCACGAGGCGACCGCCCTCCAGGAGGTCGCCGACCGCGACCCGGTGCTGGTCACCCCGCCGGTCCTGGCCGTCGGCACGTGGCAGGGCCACCCGCTGCTCGCCCTGGCCCACATCGAGATCGAGGAGTCGATGGACGACCTGGTCGTCCCGGCCGCGGCCGTCGCCGCCATCGCCGGCGAGACGGTCGACGAGGACGTCGTGGCCAGCTGTTGGTGGGCCGGGCTGGAGGCCGCCCCCGACCCGGAGGGCGCCGTCGCCCGCCTGCTCGACGACCTGCGCCCCGCGGTCGAGGGCCGCACCTGGCCGTTCGGGCGCTGGCACGGCGACCTCGCTCCCTGGAACGCGGCGTGGGACGGCGCCCGCCTGCTCGCCTGGGACTGGGAGCGCTCGACGACCCCCGTGCCCCTCGGCCTCGACCTGATCCACAACCACGTCCAGGTGGCCGTGCTGCGCGACGGCGAGACCGTCGCCACCGCCCTCGACGGGGCCGCCGCCGCGGCCCGGCCCGCGCTGGTGGAGCTGGGCCTCCGACCCGACGACGCCCCGCTGGTGGCCCGGGCCTACGCCGCCACCCTCCGCTCCCGCTACGCGACCGACGCCCTCGACGGGCCGCTCGGCCCCGGCGCCCCCATCGCCGCCGCCCTCGACTCCGACCTGAGGACCCGATGAAGCTCCCCCTCTCCGACATGGGCCGGTACCGGCTCTTCCTGGCCTACCTGCACGCGAGGCAGCAGCTGGCCCGGCCCACGGCGCCCTGGCGGGCCACGCCCGACTTCCTGATCGTCGGCGCCCAGCGCTCGGGCACCACCACGCTCTACCGCCTGCTGGCCGACCACCCGGCCGTGCGCTTCCCCCGCCTGACCAAGGGCGTCCACTGGTTCGACGTCGAGTACCACCGGAGCCGGAGCTGGTACGAGGCCGGCTTCCCGCTGCGCTCGTCGATCGAGAGGGCGACGCGGGAGCTGGGCGAGAAGGTCGTCGTCGGCGAGGCCGCGCCCTACTACGGCTTCCACCCCTACGCCCCGGCCCGCATCGCGGCCCAGCTGCCCGACGTGAAGCTCGTCTTCATCATCCGGGACCCGGTCACCCGGGCCTGGTCGCAGTTCCACCACGAGCGGGCCCGGGGCTTCGAGCCGCTGGCCGACTTCGGCGCTGCCCTGGACGCCGAGGAGGGCCGGCTGGCCGGCGCCGAGGAGGTCCTCGCCGGCCGCCCCGGCCACCACCTCGCCCACCAGCACCAGTCGTACGTGGCCCGGGGCCGCTACGACGAGCAGGTCCGGCGGCTCTGGGACGCGGTCGGCCGTGACCGGGTGCTCGTGCTCTACACCGAGGAGCTGGAGCGGGACCCGGCGCCGACGCTGGAGGCCCTCTACGACTTCCTCGGCGTGAGCCGGCAGCCGACCGAGCCGGGTCGCCACAACCCGCGCAGCAAGGGCTCGATCCCCGAGGAGCACGCCGCCCGCATCCGCGAGCTGACCGCGGCGTCCGACGCGTGGCTGGCCGAGAACCTGCCCACCCCGCCGCCGTGGCTCGTCCCGGCCGACGTCCCCGCCGAGGCGCGGTGACCGGTGCGGCCGTGACCGACGTCGCGCCCGAGGAGGCGACGACGCCCGGCGACGGGTCGGACGCGGGGTCGGTGGCGCGCGGCAGCGCCGTCAACCTGGCCGGCTCGCTCGTCTTCGGCGCGACCGGGTTCCTGCTGATCGTCGTGGTGACCCGCCAGCTGGGCACCCGGGGCGCCGGCGCCCTGCTCGAGGCGATCGCCGTGTTCAGCATCATCTCCCGCTCGGCCATGGCCGGGACCGACGTCGGCCTGGTCCGCTTCACCAGCCGCTTCATCGCCCGGGGCCGGGCCCGCGAGGTCGGCGGCCTCTACGTCGTCGCCCTCGTGCCGGTGGCCGTCCTGTCCGGCGTCGCCGGTCTGGCCGTGTTCGTGTGGGCCGACCCGCTGGCCGACCTGCTCACCTCCGGCCACGGCCACGACACCCTCAGCGAGTACCTGCGGGTGCTGGCCCCGTTCATCCCCGTGGCCAGCATCTACCAGGCGGTCGACGGGGCCACCCGCGGCTTCGGCACCATGCTCCCGAGCGTCGTCGTCGAGCGGGTCGGCCGGTCGGCCAGCCTGCCCCCGCTGGTGCTGCTCGCCTCCGGGGCCGGCGGGGCCACGCTGGTCGGCCTGGCCTGGGCCGCGCCCTTCGCCGTGGCCCTGGTGCCCGCCGCCCTCTGGACCATCGTGCTGCTGCGCCGGGCCGAGCGCAGCCTCGAGAACCGGGTCGCCTGGCGGGAGGTCGAGCCCGACGACCTGCCCGAGGCGCTCGGCCGGCGCGAGCTGGCCCGCCGGTTCTGGACCTTCGCCCTCCCCCGCTCCTTCGCCGGCGTCTTCGCCCTCACCATCACCTGGGTCGACAGCCTGCTGCTCGGCGCCATGGAGGGGACCGAGGCCGTCGGCGTCTACAGCGCCGCCATCCGCTGGCTGATCGTCGGCAACGTGGTCGGCAACGCCGTGACCACCGCCTTCGCCCCGCAGATCGCCCGGGTGATGGCGGTCGAGCCGAGCAGCGCCAAGCCGCTGTTCCAGGAGGCCTCGGCCCTGCTCCTGCTGCTCGCCTGGCCCGCCTACCTGACCGCGATGGTGTTCTCGCCGTTCCTCCTGACCGCCTTCGGCGACGGCTTCGGCGCCGGGGCCGACGTCATCGCCATCACCGGCATCGGCTTCCTGCTGGCCAGCGCGGCGGGACCGATCGACATGCTCCTGCTGATGGCCGGGCGGAGCAGCCAGAGCCTGGTCAACACCGGTGTGGCCCTGGTGGCGAACATCGGCGCCAACGTCCTGCTGATCCCGCCGTACGGCATCAAGGGCGCCGCCCTGGCCTGGACCTTCAGCCTGATCGTGGCCAACGGCCTCCCCCTGTTCCAGATGTGGCGGAGCCTGGGGGTCCACCCCTTCGGCGCCCGCACCCTGCGCACCATGGCCCTCGCCGCCGGCGTGGGCGCCACCATGATCGGCGTCCGGGCCGGGTTGGGCGCCGACGTCGGCGGCCTGGCCGTCGGCCTCATCCTCGGCGGCGTCGTCCTGTTCGCCGGCATCTTCTCCAGCCCCGATCGCCTCGGCATCGACCACGTCCTCCGGAGGACCACCCGATGAGCCCCCAGCCCCCCGACCCGACCGCCGTCGAGCTCGGCGACTACCTCGGCATCATCCGCCGGCGGTTCATCGTCGTCGGCCTCGCCGTGCTGGTCTGCACGCTGCTCGGCGTGGCCTACGGGCTGACCCGGCCCGACGTGTACCGGTCGACCGCCGAGATCGCCCTCCCCTCGCCCACCGAGGCCCAGACGCCCAACCAGGTCACCGCGGACGTCCAGACCGAGCTGGCCGTGATCAAGTCCGACCTGGTCGCCCAGCGGGCCGCCGAGGCCATCGGCGGCGTCGACGACCCCCGCTCGCTGCTCGACCACTTCGCCGTCGAGGCCCCGCCCGACGCCCGGGTGCTGGTCGTGCTCTACACCGCCTCCACCGCCGAGGCGGCCCAGGCCGGGGCCCAGGCCTTCGCCGACGGCTACATCGCCGTCCGGGAGGACGAGAAGCAGCGGGCCATCGCCCAGCGGGTCGAGAGCTACGACGAGCGCATCGCCGCCCTCGAGCAGGGCATCGCCCAGCAGGACGAGATCCTGGCCCAGGCCGAGGAGGACGCGCGCGAGTACGAGACGGCCGAGCGCAACCGTGAGGACCTCTCGACCCGCAAGTCCGACATGGAGCAGGCCCAGGCCGACGCCGAGGCCGAGCCGGTCGAGGGCGGGACGATCATCACGCCGGCCCGGCTGCCCCGCCAGCCCCGGGCCAAGGGGCTCGGCCGCACGATCGCCGCCGCCCTGGCCGCCGGGCTCGCCCTGGGCCTGGCCGCGGCCTTCGTGATGGACCGGCTCGACACCCGGGTCCGGGGTGCGGCCGACCTCCAGGCCTCGCTCGGCGTGCGCTCGCTGGGCAGCGTCCCGGTCTTCCCCGAGCACCACCGCCAGGGCCACCGCGCCCTGGTGACCACCCAGGCCCCGGGCGGGGCCGAGGCCGACGCCTTCCGCCGGCTGCGCACGTCGGTGCTGCTCGCCGCCCAGGAGCGCGGCGCCCGCACCCTCGCCATCACCAGCTCGGTGGCCGACGAGGGCAAGTCGACCATGGCCGCCAACCTGGCCGTGGCCATGGCCCAGGGCGGCCGCCGGGTGCTGCTGGTGTCGGCCGACCTGCGCCGCAAGGGCGTCGACGAGCTGTTCGAGCTGTCCCCCGCGCCCGGCCTCAGCGACCTGCTGCTGGCCCAGGCCACCCTCGACGAGGTCGAGCACAAGGTCGGCAACCTCACCGTGATCACCCGGGGCTCGCCCGTCGAGAACCCGACCGACCTGCTGGGCTCGGAGAAGATGGCCGACGCCGTCGAGGCCCTGGCCCACGGCTTCGACCTGGTCATCTTCGACACCCCGCCGGTGCTCGCCGTGGCCGACGTGCTGGTGCTGGCCCCGCGCCTCGACGCCACCCTGCTGGTCGTCTCGCTGTCGCAGGCCAGCACGGCCCAGGTCGCCGAGGCCACGACCGAGCTGCAGCTGGCCGGCGCCTCGGTGCTGGGCGCGGTGCTCAACAACGACGCCGACAGCAGCCGCCGCTCCGCCAGCGCCGCCGCCTACGGCGTCCAGCGCTCCTAGCCCGCCTCGGTGGCACCAGCTGGCACGCAAGCGCATCGCTCCTGGGCCCTGACTTGAAAGTCGTGGACTCAGACCCCAGAGACCGCGCCACAACTTGCGGGCCGGAAGATCAACGCTGAGTCGACGCCGACAACCTCTGCGTCCTCACCAGGACCAGTGGGCGCACGGTATCGAACCCGACGTTCACCTAGGCGATCGATGCGTGCCGGGAAGCCGCATAACCCTCCACCGGAGGTGCAGGGTCATGGGCTTGGGGTCACCGGACGACCGACAGCGCCGGGCGGGGGCCGGGCGTTGCCGTCCCGCCCTGGCCAGCGACGCTCGAGATCACGAGGCGGCCGATCAGGGCATCGAGGTCGGCGGTCGGCACTCGTAGGTCTCTGGCGATGTCGGCTCGTGTTACGCCCTCAGCCCGTAGAGCGGCCATGACTTTGGTCAACACCTGGGACTGCTCTCTGGGAAGCGACTCGACCTCCCGGTGACGACCCATCTGAGCGAGCTGTACGCACAGCCGGTGGTAGTGCCACTCGGTGATCAGACCAATTTCGTGCATGCGGAACGCCAACGCAGCGACTGACACCTTCCACCGGTGCTTCGCGTGAACGAGGTCACCGAAGCTCGGTTGACGAGGTGCTGCGGCAAGTAGGTCGTCCGTGGGCATGAGAAAACTTGACGCAAACGCGTTGGCCTCGCGCTCCTCCTCCTTGCCCCGCGGTGCGCTCTGGTCCCGATGCATCACGAGGTGGCCGAGCTCGTGGGCGAGATCAAACACCTGACGCTCAGGGGTCTTGTCGGTGCCCACGATGATGAATGGCGCGCCGGTCGCAGCGTCCCAGAACGAGAAGGCGTCGACCTCACGGCATTCGGCTGCCAGGGCGAAGACCCGGATGCCGTGTGCCTCGATCGTGTGGAGCACGTTCGTCATTGGGGCCGACCCCAGACCCCAAACCGCCCTGACGTGGAGCGCCGCCGATGCTGGTGCTTCGACGTGCGGGTCCCGCTCGGGAACCGACACGGGCGGGAGATCGAACCGGTCAGCCATCCAACTGCTGAACTGCACGCACATGGTCCCGGAGGCCAACGCAGCGTCTCGCTGAGATGCGGACATTCGAGAGAGCGACCGGAAGCTGGCGGCGTTCAGCGGCACTAGGTCGTTCATCTCCTCGTAGAAGAACGCCACTGGGAAACCGAGAACATCGGCCAGCCGGTCAACGGCATCTGCTGGAGGCAGGCGGTCGGCTCGCTCATAGGCGCTGATCGTGGGAGGCGTGACGCCGACCGCGTTTGCCAACCTTGTCTTGTTCAGCCCTCGGCGCTGGCGGGCGAGGACGAGGCGGTCTGGGTTGAAGGCATCAGGCAAGAGGATCAGGCCGACCGGCGAGCGATCGTGATGTCGGGAGCGGGGGCGGGAGCCGGCAGCGGGGCGATGCGCCCGGGGCCGCCGTTGCCTCCGATGTTGCCGAACAGGACCCGCTCCGTCCACCCCGACGCATGTCCGCCGTCCTCGATCACGGGAGCGAACAACTCAGCCCAGAGTCCGTCGTCGTCGCGTCGGGTGAAGAACCACCAGAAGTCGACCGGGACCTGGTCGAACTCCTCGGGCAGGAAGAGCGGAGTGGCAGCCGACTCCTCAGCTGCCTTGCGGGTCCAGGGCCCCTTGCTTGAGCGGTTGACGGGGGCGCCGTGGGGCTGGCCTGTGCCCTCGGATCCAGCGGTCGGATTGATGGCGATCGTGTGGTTGTGGTTGAAGGCAACCGGGATCCCGTGGTGGTGGCCAGGGTGCCAGCCACCATCGGTCTCGCCCCCGTGCTCACACATCGCGTGCCGGATCCAGGAGTTGGCGACGTACTCGTCGTGCCCATCGAAGGCAAACGCGGGGGTGCTGCGGCGCTCAAGATCTCCCTGAAACGCACAGGTGATGGCGAAATCGCGAGTCATGCCGAGCTGGAGGAGCCGCTCGTCCACCTCGTAGCGATCGGAGAGCACTCGGCCCTGGTGGCGGTATTCGGAGTTCGGGGCCACAGGCGTAGGTCCTCTCGTTGCCATGCACAGAAATCTTACCTAGATCTAGGTTGGAAAAGCACGCATCTCCCTGGCCACAGCGCCGTCTGACACGGGCAGGGAATGCCTGAACGCCCTCTCGGTCGATCTCCACACCCGCCAGGACGTCAACTTCTCGTTCCGGATGTCAGCCGTCACCGCACCACGCCGCATCGGAGCCACCACGCCGCAACGACACCGGCGCACACGACGCCCGACCGACTCACGCACGGCACCCCGGCGGCCGAAGGAACAGGGCGAGCCGCCAGGCGAGCGCCTCGATCCAAGACGCGGCGTCAGCGCTCACAGTGGGGGGATGGCCGCCGACAGGAAGGCGTTCGCCCTCCCCTGCGTGCTCTCGGTCCCCCGAGGCACTACTCTCTGTGGCCGGAACCCCATGACCCTCGCCGAGTCCCGCCCTCACGTCACCGAGCTGCCCCCCACCGCCCGCACCAGGGCTGGGAAGGTCGCGCCACGATCGTGGATCGACCCCAAGCGGCTGATGGGGCTGGTCGACCTGCTGACCGTCGCTCTGGCCCTCGCGCTCAGCGCGTTCGTGACCGAGGACGTCGCGGTGGAGGGCGGCCCCTCCCGCTGGCGCTACCTCGCCCTCGGGCTGGCCACCCTGCCGGCGTGGCTGGCGATCATGTCGGGCCAGCGGCTCTACAACGTCCGCTTCATCGGCCGCCGCATCGACGAGGTGCGCCGGATCATCAACGCCACGTTCCTCGGCACCATGGCCGTGGCCCTGGCCGGCTACTTCGCCGGCATCGACGTGCCCCGGACCCGGATCGTCGTCCTCTTCGTGGTCGTCACCGTGCTGGTGTCGATCGAGCGGGAGGTCGCCCGGCGGATCTTCGCCTCGCTCCGCGAGCGGGGGAAGCTCGTCCGCAACGTCGTCATCGCCGGGGCCAACCCCGAGGGCCGCGAGCTGGCCGCCATGCTCCGCACCGACACCTGGCTCGGGTACCGGGTCCTCGGCTTCGTCGACGACGACCCCCGCACCGACCCGGAGCCCGTCCCCGGCGTGCCCCTCCTCGGCACCGTCTCCGACGCCGGTGAGATCCTCCGCTCCCGCCCGGGCGCCTCGGTCATCGTCGCCGCCTCCGCCATCGAGAGCTCGACCACCAACCGCCTGGCCCGCGACCTGCTCGACCGGGGCGTCCACGTCGAGCTGTCGTCGACGCTCCGGGACATCGCCTCGCAGCGCCTCGTCGTCCGGCCCCTCGGCCGCTTCCCGGTCGTCTACGTCGAGCCGGTGCAGCGCGACGGCTGGCGGCGGACCGCCAAGCGGGTGTTCGACCTCGTGCTGGCCCTGGCCGCCATCGTCGCCACCAGCCCGGTGATGCTGGCCGCCATGGTGGCCATCCGGCTCGACTCGAAGGGCCCGGTGCTGTTCCGCCAGGTCCGGGTGGGCCGCAACGGCCGGCCGTTCCAGGTCCTCAAGCTGCGGACGATGGTGCAGGACGCCGAGGCCCTCCGGGACCAGCTGCTCGCCGCCAACGAGGCCGACGGCCCGCTGTTCAAGATGCGGGACGACCCCCGCGTCACCCGGGTCGGCCGCTTCCTGCGCAAGACATCGATCGACGAGCTGCCGCAGCTGTGGAACGTCGTGCGGGGCGAGATGAGCCTCGTCGGGCCCCGGCCGGCCCTCCCCCACGAGACCGAGGCGTGGGACCCGCTGCTGACCCAGCGCCTGCGGGTCACCCCCGGCATCACCGGCATGTGGCAGGTCAACGGGCGCAGCGAGTCGTCGTTCGAGGACTACACCCGCCTCGACCTGTACTACGTCGACAACTGGTCGCTGCTGATCGACCTGGCCATCCTGGCCAAGACGGTGCCGGTCGTCCTCCTGCGCCAGGGCGCTCAGTAGCGTCGACCGGGCCATGGCGCCCGGCTCCGTCCTCATCCACCTCGGCCTCCCCAAGACCGGCACCACGTCGTTCCAGGAGGCGCTGCGGGCCTGGCCCAACGTCGCCGGCAAGCCCTTCGACCGCGCCGGCGGGCTCGAGGCGCGGGCCGTCCAGGACGCGCTGCGGGCCGGCACCCTCACCGGCGAGGCGTTCGACGCCCACCTGGCCGCGGCCCGGACGGACCCGGACCGCACCGTGGTCTTCTCGGCCGAGGCCCTGGCCGGCACACCCCGCGAGTGGTTCAGGCCCCTCGCCTCGCCGGCCGAGATGGCCCGGCAGCTGGCCGCCACGTCGTGGGCCGCCGGGGTCCTGGTGACCCTGCGCCCGCCCCGGTCGTGGATCCGCTCGACGTACCTCCAGCTGGTCGGCAGCGGCTACGGCGAGACCTACGACCGCTACCTGGCCCGCACCCTGGAGGACCTCGACGCCGGGCGGGGCGTGGCCAGCTGGGCGGTGACCGTCGACGCCCACGACGCCGCCTTCGGGCCCGACGCGGTGGCGGTCACCTGGTTCGCCGACCTCCTCGACGACCCCGCCGCCCACTGGGCCGCGGTCGCCGACCGGCTCGGCCGCCCCGACCTCCGGCTGCTCGCCGACCAGCCCCTCCCCCACCTCAACGAGAACCCGCTCGGCCCGCCGGCCCTCGAGCTCACCCTCAACCGCCTCGTCCTCTCCTCGGACCTGCACCCCGCCCGGGGCCCCCGGCTGCTCGCCCGGCACAAGTACCGGCGCCGCATCGCCCCGCGGGTGACGCGGCGCCAGTCCCCCCGCTGGTTCAGGGGCGACGCCACCCGGCGGGAGCCGGAGGTCGTCGACCGGCTCGCCGACGCCGCCGAGGCGATCGCCCGGAGCCACGGGGCCCGGGTCCCCGCCGACCTCCGGGCCTGACCGGCGGCGCCGTCGCCTCGGCCACGATCAGGACCAGGACGACGGCGGCGGCGTAGGCGGTGAGCCCGGCGACGATGTCGCCCAGGTGGATGCCGTGGGTGGCCGACAGGGTGAGCACGATCGGCCCGGCCTCGGTGGTGACGGCGACGTAGAGCACGACGAGGGTCGCCAGCCCGAACAGGACGACCGAGAGCAGCCCCAGCCCGACCAGCCGCAGCAGCCCGGGGCTGGACGAGGAGGTCAGACGTCGACCACGACGAGGTCGTGGTCGGCCCGGTTGAGGGCGAGGGGGCCGGCCTCGGTGGCCACGACGATGTCCTCCAGCCGCAGGCCCCAGACGCCCGGGGTGTAGATGCCGGGCTCGACCGAGAAGGCGTGGCCGGGCTCGAGCACGTCCCGGTTGCCGGCGACGATGTACGGGTCCTCGTGCTCCTCGACGCCGATGCCGTGGCCGGTGCGGTGGATGAAGCGGTCGCCGTAGCCGGCGGCGGCGATCGGCTCGCGGGCGGCGGCGTCGACGGCCTCGCAGGCCACGCCCACCCGGGCGGACTCGACCGATGCGGCCTGGGCGGCCTGGAGCACGGCGTAGGCCTCGGCCACCTCGGCGCTCGGCGGGCCGACGGCCACGCAGCGGGTGATGTCCGAGCAGTAGCCGGCGCCGGAGTCGGTGGGCCAGGTGCCGCCGAAGTCGCACAGCAGCACGTGGCCGGCCTCGATCACGGTCGACCCGGCCTCGTGGTGCGGGCTGGCCGCGTTGGCCCCCGTCGCCACGATGGCGAAGTTGACCCGGTGGTGGCCCTCGTCGACCAGGCGGCGCCCGATGTCGGCCGAGACCTCGGCCTCGGTCCGCCCGATCAGCCGGATCTCGCCGCCCTGGAGCTGGGCCGCGACCCGGTCGGCGGCCTCGGCCGCATCCCGCAGGGCGGTCACCTCGTGCGGGTCCTTCCGGGCGCGCAGCGGGCCGACGAGAGGGGTGGCCCGCTGCCAGCGCGGGCTGCCCGGCACCGCGCCCTGCAGGTCGAGCACGAAGCGAGCCCAGGTCCGGTCGCCGACGGCGACGGTGCCGGCGGGTCCGACGAGATCGGCGACCAGGGCGACCGGGTCCTCCAGCTCGCCCCAGGGCCGGAGCCCGAACACGTCCGGCCGCTCGACGACGCGGGGCGCCTCCAGCTCCGGCACGACCAGGGTGGCCTCGCCCCCCCGGGGCACCACGAGCATGGTGAGCCGCTCGAGGGGCATGGCCTCGTACCCGGTGAGCCAGGGCAGGTCGGGGCCGACCGACAGCAGCAGCACGTCGACCCCCTGGGCCGCCATGGCCGCCTGGACGCGCCCCATGCGCTCACCGTGCATCGGCACCAGGCTAGGGCGTGGTCGCCGCCCCCTCCTCCAGGGCGGGCAGGCCGTCGATGCTGACGGCGTTCTTCTCGGCGCGGTAGGCGACCAGCTCGTCCTCGCCCTTGCGGGCGGCCCAGTCGTCGAGCTTGGTGCGCGGCGCCACCAGGTCCATCAGGGGCACCGAGTAGCCGCAGGAGCTCGACACCCGGTCGACGGCGAGCCGGATCACGGCCCGGGCGCCGGGGACGTCGGGGAAGAGGGCGGCCAGGTCGTCCCAGCCGGGTTCGTCCCGCAGGACGTAGGACCCGGTCCCCTGGAGCCGGACGATCAGCGGCGGCCCGGTGAAGGCGCAGAACATGACGGTCAGCCGGCCGTTCTCGCGGAGGTGGGCGATCGTCTCGGCGCCGCTGCCGGTGAGGTCGAGGTAGGCCACCTCGGTGGGCCCGAGGACCCGGAAGGTGTCGCCGCCCTTGGGCGAGACGTTGACGTGGCCAGCGGCTGCCAGAGGTGCGCTGGCGACGAAGAACAGCGGCTGCTCGCCCATCCAGGCGGTCAGGTGGTCGGGGATGGCGTCGAAGGTGCGGCCCATGGCCCCAGCCTGCCATGCCCCTGACCTGGACATTCACCCATCTGGGTGATCGTGTGAACAACATGAGAACCCCCGTCCGGATGCCGGGCCCGGGGGGCCGCGGCGGGTAGGGTCCTCGGGTGCGCAAGGTCACAGCACGCCGATGAGCGCCATGGAGGCGATCCCCTCGGCGCCATCCGAGGCACCGACCCGTCCCCGGGCCGTCCCCGTGGTGGCCCCCGCCACCGTCACCGCCGACGAGGTGGCCCGCCCGGGCATCCCGGCCTGGAAGCGGGGTCTCGACATCGTCGTGTCGGCCGGGCTGATCGTCGCCGCCTTCCCGCTCTTCCTGCTGGTGGCCGCCGTCGTCCGCATCGAGGGCGGTCCGGTCCTGTTCACCCAGCGCCGGCTGGGCCAGGGCGGCCGCATCATCCACGTCCGCAAGTTCCGGAGCATGGCCCCCGACGCCGAGGAGCGGCTCCGGTCGGACCCCGAGCTGTTCGACCGCTACGTCGCCAACGGCTTCAAGCTGCCCTCCGACGAGGATCCCCGGCTCAGCCGGTGGGGCCGCTTCCTGCGGTCGTCGAGCCTCGACGAGCTGCCGCAGCTGCTCAGCGTCCTGCGGGGCGACATGAGCATGGTGGGCCCCCGGCCCATCGTCGAGCCCGAGCTGGTCGAGTACTCGTCGCGGGGCGCCCACGACGCCTTCCTCGCCGCCCGCCCCGGGCTCACCGGGCTGTGGCAGGTCAGCGGGCGGAGCAAGCTCAGCTACGACCAGCGGGTCGAGCTCGACCTGCGCTACCTCGCCAGCCAGAACCTGCTCATGGACCTGAAGATCGTGGCCAAGACGGCCGTCGTGGTCGTCCGGCGCGTCGGCGCCCACTGACGACCGGCCCGCCTCCGCGTTGCGGCTCCTCCTCCACGACTTCGCCGGCCACCCCTTCCCCGCCCAGCTGGCCCGGGCCCTGGCCCGCCGGGGGCTCGTGGTCGACCACGCCTTCTGCTCGGGCGTGGCCACCGGCACCGGCGACCTGCGGCGCCGGCCCGACGACCCGGCCGGGCTGACCTTCAGCGTCGTCTCCGACGCCCGCTTCGAGCGCTACTCGCCGCTGAAGCGCATCGCCAGCGAGGCCCGCTACGGCGCCCGCTTGGCCGCCCACGTCCGCCGCACCCGACCGGACGTCGTGCTGTCGGGCAACACGCCCCTGCTCGCCCAGGCCGCCCTGTGGGCCGCGGCCCGCTCGGTCGGCGCCCGCCGGGTCTTCTGGGTCCAGGACTTCCTCGACCGGGGCACCCGGGGCGTGCTCACCGCCCGCTCGCCGCTGCTGGGCCGCACCCTCGGCGCCGGCTTCGAGCGGCTGGAGACCGGGCTGCTGCACCGGTCCGACCACGCCGTGGTCATCACCGACGACTTCGTCGCCGAGCTCGAGCGGCGGTCGGTCGCCGTGCCCACGACGGTGGTCGAGAACTGGGCGCCGCTCGACGAGATCACCGTCGAGCCCAAGGACAACCCGTGGTCCCGGGCCCACGGCCTCCACGACCGGCCCGTCGCCCTCTACTCGGGCACCCTCGGGCTCAAGCACGACCCCGAGCACCTCGTCGCCGCGGCCGAGGCGCTGCGCGGCACCGGCGCCCGTCTCGTCGTGGTGACCGAGGGCCGGGGCCGCGACGCCCTGGAGGCGGCCCGCACCGACCGGGGCCTGGAGGACGTCCTCGTCCTGCTCGACTACGTGCCCTACGCCGAGCTCCCGCTGCTGCTCGGCACCGCGGACGTCACCCTCGTGCTGCTGGAGGAGGAGGCCGGCACCTTCAGCGTGCCGTCCAAGGTCCTGGCCTACCTGGCCGCCGGGCGCCCGGTCGTGGCGGCCATGCCGGCCGACAACCTGGCCACCACCACCGTGCTGAAGGCCGGGGCCGGCGTGGTGACCCGGCCCGGCGACCACGCCGCCTTCGCCGCCGCCGTGGCCGACCTGCTGGCCGACGGGGACGGGCGGGCGGCGGCCGGGGCCGGCGCCCGGGCCTACGCCACCGCCACCTTCGACATCGAGGCCATCGCCGACCGCATCGGCGCCGTCCTGGAGGCTCCGCCTACCTGACCGGGCCCCGGGCGTGGTCGACCAGGCGGCGGGCCCCGGCCCGCGCCCCCTCCCGGCCCCGGGCGATCGCCTCCGCCGTCACCGCGGCGTCGGCGAGCTGCGTGCGCACCGTGGCGGCCAGCCCGGCGCACCAGTCGTCGCCGGCCAGGACGGTCCGGATGTCGGCCCCCGGGAACAGGGCGTCGAGCCCCTCGACCTTGCCCTGGTAGTCGGCCACCGCGACGGGGACGCCCGAGCCCAGGCTGGCGATGGCGAGGTGCATCCGCCCGCTGACCACGGCGTCGAGCCCGGCGACCATGGCCTTGGCCTCGGCCGCCCGCTGGGGCTCGGCCACGAGGGTGCGGGGGGCCCGCCCGGCCAGGGCGGCGTGGACGGCGGTCGACCAGGACCGGTCGTCGGCGCCCTTCCTCCGGTCGTGGGCGAGGAGGACGACGTCGAC
>JBQGCF010000206.1:0-11946 GCA_052038315.1 Iamia sp. | reverse complement strand
GTCGGTGACGAGACGTGACCGCATCAGGATGCCCTTGGCCTGGCCGATCACGTCCCGGGTCAGGAGCGCCTCCCGCAGGTCGGCGTTGAGCCCCTCGGCCCGGGCCAGCCGGAGCAGGTTGCCGACGGCGACGCCGGCGTGGGCGGCGATCATCTCCGCCGGCTCGACCAGGTCGGGCCCGAAGGCGCCGGACCGATCGCCGTAGAGCGTCAGGGCGCCGCGCAGCTCGCCGTCGGTGCCGAAGGGCGCGGCCAGCACGCTGCGCACGCCGCAGGACCGGGCCGCCTCGGCGAGGGCCGGCCAGGGCGCCGCCTCGACATCGGCGACCAGGCACGACCGGCTCGAGGCGACCGCCTCGAGCCCGGGGCCGGCGCCGGCCCGCCGTTGGGCATCGTCCATGGCCCGGGCCTCGACGCCCCGGTACGACACGGTCGTCGGGGTGGCGCCGTCGACGAGGACGACGCTCGCCCAGCGGCACTCGTCGATCGCCCCGGTCACGACGTGGGAGATCAGATCCAGTGCATCGTCGCCGTCGGCTCGATGCACCTCCACCAGCGCGTCCTGGACACGCCGCAGGTCGGTCATGGGAAGGGACTACCTCGATGAACAGAGCGGCCGGGACCCTGCGCGTCTGAAGGCGGCGCCGCTGGTCGCCTTTTCTATCCGATCGCGCCCACCACCCAGGGACCCCTGGCCAGGGGTGGTGCCGGTTTCGGACGTGGGCGGGTGGCGAGAGGCGGGGTCCGCTCCGTGGAGGTGCTGCATGACCCCATCCGAACGCCCCCTCACCGTCGTCACCGGTGCCTCGACCGGCATCGGCCGAGGCCTGGCCCGGGCCCTGGCCGAGGAGGGCCACGACCTCGTGATCGCCGCCGACGAGCCCCGGATCGAGGAGGCGGCGACCGAGCTGCGGGCCGCGGGCGTGGAGGTCCGGGCCGTGGTCGCCGACCTCTCGACCCGGGAGGGCGTCCTCGACCTCGCCGATGCGGCCGAGTCGCTGGCCCGCCCGATCGAGGGGCTGGTCCTCAACGCCGGCATCGGGGTCGAGGGCCGCTTCTGGGAGACCGACGTCGAGGACCACCTGCGGTTGATCGGGCTCAACGTGGCCGGCGCCGTCCACCTGGCCGGGCTGTTCCTGCCCGCCATGGTGGCTCGCGGGTCGGGGCGGGTCCTGGTGACCTCGTCGATCGCCGACGCCATGGCCGGGCCCCGCATGTCGACCTACAACGCCTCCAAGACCTTCCTGACGGCGTGGGCCGAGGCGGTCCGCCAGGAGCTGGACGGCACCGGCGTGACCCTGACGACGCTCAAGCCGGGCGGCACCGACACCGCCTTCTTCGAGCGGGCCGACATGCCCGACAGCAAGCTGGCCCAGAGCGACAACGACGACCCCGACGAGGTCGGGCGGGAGGGCGTGGCCGCCATGCTCGCCGGCGAGGCCGAGGTCGTGTCCGGACCGATGAGCAACAAGCTGATGCGGGCCGCCGCCGGCGCCCTGCCCGACCGGCTCGTGGGCAAGGCCCACGAGCGCTTCGTGGAGGACGAGGGCTGATGGCCACCACCCCCGACGGCACGCCGGTCGAGACCGGGTTCAGCGACACCGTCTACGACCTGGTCCTCCTGCTCCAGCAGGCGCTCGAGGACTGCACCCGCTACCAGGCCTTCGCCGCCGACGCCCGGCGCGAGGGCGGCGAGGAGGTGGCCGCCTACTGCGACGAGCTGACCGACAACGACCGGGAGGTGGCGGCCAAGGCCCGGGCCCTGCTCGCGGCCCGGCTCTAGCCGAGTCCTACAGCAGCGCGGCGAGGTAGCCGGCGAAGCCGCCCTCGACCCGGCTGTGGAGGCGGGCGCTGGTCGTCACCCGCAGGTCGGTGACGCCGATCGTCCTGGCCCCGGCCCGGGCCAGGCGGTCCCACAGCTCGCGGTCCTCGCCGCAGGCCGCGGCGCCGCAGCCCCCGACCGCCCGCCACCACGAGCCCCGGACGCCGAGGTTGGCGCCGTGGACGTGGCCGTGGCCCATCCCGGTGCCGTCGGCGGCGAGCGACGCGACGTAGCGGCCGGGCAGCGTCGGGTCCGAGCCGGCCCAGTCGACCCCGACCAGGCCGGCGACGCCGTCGTAGCCCCGGGCCGCCCAGCGACGGTGCGCCACCAGCCACGAGGGCGCGACCTGCGTGTCGGCGTCGGTGGTGGCGAGCCAGGCCTCCTCGGGCCCGACCCCGGTGAGGGCCAGGGCGGTGTCGAGGGCCAGGGCCCGGGCCCGGCCGACGCCCCGCGGCTCCACCTCCAGGACGACGCCGGCCAGCCCGGTGCGGACGAGGGCGGCGCGGGCCCGGGCCGCGGTCCGGTCGGTGCAACCGTCGGCCACGACCACCGCCACGACGGGGACCGGGATCCGGCGGGCCGCGGTGGCGATCGAAGCCACGCAGGCGGCGATGGTCGCCTCCTCGTCGCGGGCCGGGATGCCGACGCCGATCGCCGTGACCGGCGCCCCCACCGGGGTCGCCCTCATCGGCGGAGCACGTCGAGCACGAAGCCGTCCTCGACGTGGTGGGCGAGCCGGGTCCAGCCGGGCCGGGCGAGCAGACGGGCGTGGACCCCGTCGCCGGTGCGGGCGTGCTCGGGGACGCAGGGCCGGAAGTGGACGGCGACCAGGTCGCCGTCGCGCACCAGGGCGCCGTCGACCCGGTCGAGGGTGGCGTCGAGCTCGTCGTCGGACAGGTAGTAGAGGACCTCCGACAGGACGATCAGGTCGAAGCGGCCCGGCGGCCAGTCCTCGGGGATGCGGCCCTCGACCACCTCGACGCCCGGGTGGCCGGCGCAACGCTCCCGGGTCAAGGCTGCGCCCCGAGCGGCCCGCTCCATGGCCACGTGGGACCGCGACCGGGGGGCGAGCAGCTCGGTCAGCACGCCGATCCCGCAGCCGGGCTCGAAGGCCCGGTCGTAGGTCGCCCGGGGCAGGGCGGCGGCGGTCAGGGCGTACTTCCGCCGCTCGGACCAGCGGCCGGCGTGGTCCCACGGGTCGTCGCCGGTGGCCCACATCTCGTCGAAGTAGGCGTCGGCGGTGCCCTCCCGGACGGCGCTCATCTCAGCGGCACCGGACCAGCTCGGGGCCGGCCAAGGCAGCGGCCAGCTCGTGGGGGTGAACCACCGGGCCGTCCTCCGGGCGGGGCCCGAGGGGGTGGATCTGCGAGGGGAAGCAGGCCGCCGACGCGGCCTTGGCCGCCGCGCTGGCCGGGTCGGGCTCCAGCCGGTGCGCACCCCGGGCCGCCGCCTCCGGGTCGCGGATCTTGGCCCAGATGGCCACCTCCCAGAGGTCGCCGCCGACCCGGTCGACGGCCGTCGCCGCGGCCCGGCCGCAGGCGTCGTGGTCGGGGTGGCCGTCGTGGCGCCACGGGGCGACGAGCGTCGTCCCGGCGCCGGCCAGCGCGGCCAGGGCGTCGACCAGCGCGTCGGTGTGGTCGGCCACTCCCCCGTCGGGCAGGCCCAGGCGGGCGACCGGGACGTCGACGCCCAGCGCGACGAGCGCCTGCTCCCGCTCGGCGGCCCGGAGCCGGCGGAGGGCGTCGGGCGAGATGCGGGTCGAGCGGGCGTGGGAGGCCTCGCCGTCGGTGACCGCGACCAGGGTGGTCGGGACCCCGACCGCGGCGAGCCACCGCAGCAGCACGCCGGTGCCCAGGACCTCGTCGTCGGGGTGGGGGGCGACCACGACGGCGCGGGACCCGATCGCCGGCGCCGGACCCGACCAGGTCGGCATGGTGGGGACGAGGAGGTCGGTCATCGGGACGTCGACCTCGTCGTCCGGCCCAGGGCGGCCGCGCTGCCGGCCCGGTCGAGCTGGCTGAGGTAGACGGTCAGGTCGGCGACCCGGGCGGCGTGGTCGGGCCGGTGGCAGAGGGCGGTGGCGCCGAGCGCCTGCACGGTCAGGTCGAGGGCCGTGCGGGCGGCCCGCTCGACGGCGAGCCGGACGACGAGGGCCCGGCGGTCGGCCGCCGCCCGGTCGCCGGGGTCGGCGTCGATGGCCCGCGCCGCCTCGGCGAGGGTCGCCCAGCCGGCCTCCAGGGCGGCGGTGGCCTCGCCCAGGACCCGGTCGCGCTCGTCGCTCCCGTCGCCGGCGCGCAGGGCGTCGACCACGGCGTCGGCGCCGCCCCACCAGACCGCGGCCACGCCGCAGCCGCCGTGGCCGAAGCCGGGCCGCTCGACGTAGGCGCCGGGCCCGCCGACCGCGTCGGCGGCGCCGACCGGGACGCCGTCGAACACGAGCGTGTCGCTGCGGGTCGCCGCCATGCCCATGGGCCGCCACGAGTCGGGCACCACGCCGAGGCCGGCCGGGTCGACGACGAAGAGACGGGGCCCGTCGGGTGCGGTGGCCGTGACGAGGGCCCGGTCGAGCGCCCGCGAGCCCGAGCACCACCCCTTCTCGCCCCGGAACCGCCAGCCGCCCTCGGCCGGCTCGGCCCGCAGCCCGCCGGGCTGGGCCGCCCAGACCCCGAGCAGCCCGTCGGGCACCGGGTGGTCGAGCTCGACGAGGATCGCCCGGGCGTCGGCGTGGCCCTCGGCCAGGCGGGCCTGCGAGAGGTCCTCACGGCCGAGGTCGGCCAGGGCGCGCCAGCGGTCGATGGTCGCGCCCGACCCGGGGAGCGGGAGGCGGTCGAGCTGGGGTACGAGGGCCCGGGCCCCCTCGATGGCGTGCACCGGTGCCGATCCTCAGCGGGTGGGGCCGATCGGGTCCTCGGCGTCGGGGCCGGCGGGGCGACCGGGGTCGGTGTGGAACCGCTCGGTCGTCGTGTCGCCACCGGTGTCGGAGTGCGAGGCGGTGTCCTCCGGGTGGCGCACCTTGCGGGCCAGCAGGGCCGACCCGACGGCGACCACGACGATCACGAGCACCACGATGGCGATCTGCACGGCGCACCCGCTCCCCCGCCGGGCCGGCGCCAACCACCGACGCGGCGCGCGGTTGCCCGTCGGGTCGCTGGGTAGCCGGGGCGGCCGTGAGCGCCGACACCGATCCCGAGGACCTGGCCGCTGCCGTGGCCGCCGCCGCCCGCGCCCAGCGCCGCACGATCGCCGTGGCCGAGTCCCTCACCGGTGGCCAGGTGTCGAGCGCCCTGGCCGCGGCCGAGGAGGCGTCGGTGTGGTTCCGCGGCGGCGTCGTGGCCTACGCCTCGGAGGTCAAGCACGAGGTGCTGCACGTGCGGCCCGGCCCGGTGGTGTCGGCCGAGGCCGCCGTCGACCTGGCCGAGAACGTCGCCCGGCTGCTCGGGGCCAGCGCCGCGGTGGCGACCACCGGGGCCGGCGGGCCCGACCCGCAGGACGGCCAGCCGCCGGGCACGGTCTGGATCGCGGTGACGATCGACGGGGCGACCCGGGCCCACCACCACCGCTTCTCCGGGGAGCCCCCGGACGTGGTGCGGGCCAGCGTCCGGTCCGCCCTGGCCACGCTGCTCGACGCCCTGCGCCCGGTCCACCCGTCTGGGTGACCGGGTCCCTCATCCGTTGCGGTGAGGCACCCCACGTGGTTGGGTGGGGGTCGACGTTCAGCCACGAGGGTCGCCCACGACAACCGTTGGGAGGGCCATGTCCCTCATCCGAACGTCCACCTCCGAGCCCAGCGCCGCCGACCTGGCGCAGGCCGAGGCCACCATCCCGCGCGGCAGCGACCGCGCCGACCCCGACCTGCTGCCGGCGGTCGACGAGCCGGTGTGGCTCCTCCACGTGCAGCTCGCCCGCACCGGCGCCCCCGACGTCATGGCGGCCCTGGTCGAGGAGTACACCGCCTACGCCCTGGCCCTCCCCCGGCGGCTCCACCGCCTGGGCGCGCCGATCGACGACCTCCGCCAGGTCGCCCTCGAGGCGCTGGTCGCCAGCCTGAAGCGCTTCGACCCCGAGCGTGGCGTCCCCTTCGTCGCCTTCGCCACCCCGACGATCATCGGCGCCGTCAAGCGCCACTACCGGGACCAGGGCTGGGCCCTGCGGGTCCCCCGCGTCGCCCACGACCTGGCCGGGCCGGCCCGCGAGGCGGCCGACCGCCTGGCCGGCACCCTCGGCCGCCGCCCCACCGTCGCCGAGGTGGCCAAGGACCTCGGGATCAGCGAGGAGGACCTCCTCCTCGTCCAGTCCGCCTCCCGGGCCCGGTCGATGGTCTCGCTCGACGCCCCCCGCCGGGGCAGCGACGACGACGTCCCCGCCCTGGAGATCGGCCAGGTCGACAGCAGCTTCGCCCTGGCCGAGGGCCGGGTCGCCCTGGAGGCGGCCCTCGAGCACCTCGGCCACCGCGACCGGACCGTGCTCGGGCTCTACTTCTTCGAGGGCCAGACCCAGTCCCGCATCGCCGAGCAGTTCGGGGTCAGCCAGATGCAGGTCTCGCGCTGGATCTCGTCGTCACTGGCCCGGCTCCGCAGCCACATGGCCGCCGACGCCGACACCGACACCGAGCCCGTCGCCGTCTGAGGGGGCCAGGCGGTCGGGTCGCACGATCGTGCCGGCCCGGCCGTCGACGATGGCGGCGGCGTCGGCCAGGGCGCCGATGCCGGCGATGTGGTGCGTCCGCTCGACGAAGCGGCACACGGCCTCGACCTTCGGGCCCATCGACCCGGCGGGGAAGGCTTGGGCCCGGAGCTCCGAGGCGGTCACGTGGTGCAGCGGCCGGGCGTCGGGCCCGCCGTGGCCCAGCTCGACCGCCGGGACGTCGGTGAGCAGCACGAGGCGGTCGGCCCCGAGCCGGTCGGCCAGGACGCCGGCGGTGAGGTCCTTGTCGACCACCGCCTCGACGCCGTGGCGGGCGCCGGTCTCGTCGAGGACCACCGGGACGCCACCGCCGCCGGCGCAGATCACCACCGTCCCCTGCCGCAGCAGGCGGGAGACGGTCGGCAGCTCGACGATGCCGTGGGGCTCGGGCGAGGCGACGACCCGGCGCCACCACGGCCCGTCGGGGGCGACGGCCCAGCCCTCGGCGTCGGCGAGGCGGCGGGCCGTGGCCTCGTCCATCACCGGGCCGATCGGCTTGGTCGGGTGGGCGAAGGCCGGGTCGCGGGCGTCGACCAGCGTCTGGGTCAGCAGGGTGACCACCGGCCGGCCGGGCAGCAGGTTCCCGAGGTGCTGCTGGAGCCAGTAGCCGATCAGCCCCTGGGTCTCGGCGCCGAGGGCGTCGAAGGGGTACGGCCGGGTGAGGTCGGCGTCGTGGCTCGACTCCCGGGCCAGCAGCCCGACCTGGGGCCCGTTGCCGTGGGTGATCACCACCTCGTGGTGGAGGGCGATGGGGGCGATGGCCTGCACCGCCCGGACGACGTTGGCCTCCTGGATCGAGGCGTCGGGGGGCTGGCCCCGCTCGAGCAGGGCGTTGCCCCCGAGGGCGAAGACGATGCGCACCTCAACCCCCCATCGTGGCCACGAGCACGGCCTTGATCGTGGGCATCCGGTTCCCGGCCTGGTCGAAGACGATCGAGGCCTCGGACCTGAACACGTCGTCGGTGACCTCCAGCTCGGTGAGGCCGGTCGCCTCGTACAGCCTCTGCCCGACGCCGGTCGCCCGGTCGTGGAGGGCGGGGAGGCAGTGCATGAACCGGGCCTGCGGGCCGGCCAGGGCCATCAGCTCGCCGTCGACCTGGTACGGCAGCAGCAGGTCGATCCGCTCGCCCCAGCGCTCGAAGGGCTCGCCCATCGACACCCACACGTCGGTGTAGACGAAGTCCGCCCCCTCGACGGCGCCGACGTCGTCGGTGACGAGGACCCGGGCGCCGGACTCCTCGGCCAGCTTGGCGGCGGTGCGCCGGAGGTCGGCGTCGGGCCACAGCTCCGGCGGCGAGGCGATGCGGACGTCCATCCCGAGGATCGCCCCGGTGACCAGCAGCGAGCGGGCCACGTTGTCGCGCCCGTCGCCCACGAAGCAGTACGAGATCTCGCCGATCGGCCCCGGCCGGTGCTCGGACATGGTCAGCACGTCGGCGAGCATCTGGGTCGGGTGCCAGTCGTCGGTCAGCCCGTTCCAGACCGGCACGCCGGCGCAGCGGGCGAGCGTCTCGACGACCTCCTGCGACGCGCCGCGGTACTCGATGCCGTCGTACATCCGGCCCAGGACCCGGGCGGTGTCCTCGGCCGACTCCTTGTGGCCGATCTGCGAGCCGCTGGGCTCCAGGTAGGTCACGTGGGCGCCCTGGTCGTGGGCGGCGACCTCGAAGGCGCAGCGGGTGCGGGTCGAGGTCTTCTCGAAGATCAGGGCGATGTTGCGGCCCTGCAGCCGGGGCACCTCGGCGCCGGCCACCTTGGCCGCCTTCAGCCGGCGGGCCAGGTCGACCAGGTGGGTCAGCTCGGCGGCGGTGTGGTCGAGCTCCTTGACGAAGCTCCGTCCCTTCAGGGATCCGGGCATGTCAGGCCTCCTCTCGTTCGACGGGGCAGGTCATGCAGCGGGGCCCGCCCCGGCCCCGGCCCAGCTCGCTGCCGTCGATGGTGACGACCTCGATGCCGGCCCGCCGGAGCATGGTGTTGGTGGTGACGTTGCGGTCGTAGCCGACGACCACCCCGGGCTCGAGGGCCAGGAAGTTGGAGCCGTCGTCCCACTGCTCGCGCTCGGCCGCCCGCACGTCCTCCTCGGCCCGCAGCACCCTGACCTTGTCGAGGCCCAGGGCCACGGCGACCGCGTCCCACATGTCGGCGTTGGGGGTGACGAGCAGCTCGTCGGGGCCGAGGGCGGGGCCGATCGTCCAGGACCGCAGGTCGGGGTCGAGGTACGGGTAGGCGACGAAGGTGTCGACGTCGACCATGGTGGCGACGGTGTCGAGGTGCATGAAGGCGTGGGACCGGGGCAGCTCGACCGCGATCACCCGGCTCGCCGCCCCCGCCGCGAACAGGGCCCGGGCCAGGGTCTCGACCGCCATCGGTGTCGTCCGCTCCCCCATCCCCACCAGCACCGCGCCGTGGCCGAGGACGTGGACGTCGCCGCCCTCGATGCTGGCCGGCAGGTGGTCGGCGTCGTCGCCGCCGAGCCAGATCGGGAAGCCCCGTCCGGCGAACAGCGGGTGGTGGCGGTAGATCGCCCGCATGTGGATCGTCTCGCGCCGCCGGGCCGGCTTGGCCATCGGGTTGATCGACACGCCGCCGTAGACCCAGCACGAGTCGTCCCGGGGGAAGAGGTGGTTGGGCAGCGGCGTGAGCACGAAGTCCTCGGGCCGCAGGCTCGCCCACCGCAGGCTGTGGCGGGTCTCCACCGGGACCTCCTCCTTGAGCACGCCGCCGATCAGGTGCCGGGCGAGGGTCGCCGGGTCGAGCCCGTCGGCCAGCTCCCGGAGCGGGCCGACCAGGCCGGGGCCGACGGTGTCGGCGGTGCAGACCTGGTCGAGGATCTCGGCCCGGGCGGCCGGGACGGCCACCGTCTCGGCCAGCAGCCGGTCGAGGTGGTGGACGACGATCCCCCGGTCCCGCAGGGCGCCGACGAAGGCGTCGTGCTGCTCCCGGGCCCGCTTGGCCCAGAGCACGTCGTCGAAGAGCAGCTCCTCGACGTTGGAGGGGGTCAGCCGGGCCAGCTCCAGACCCGGGCGGTGGACGATCAGCCGGCGCAGCCGGCCGACCTCGGAGTGGACGCCGAGGGCGCTCATCGGGCCTCACCTCCGTCGAGCAGCTCGGCCGGCGGCATGGCCGACGCCTCGACGGGCCGGGCGGCCAGGCCGAGCCGCTCCCGCCGGGCCTTCAGGAAGGCGTAGAGCGGGACGCCGACCAGGAACAGGACCATGGCCTGGTAGACGGCCTGGTAGCCGCTGGCGAAGGTGACCCAGAGGGAGAACAGCATCCCGACCGTGGCCACGGCCAGGTCCCGGGCCAACGCCCACCCCTGCACCTTGCGGCGATCCGAGACGAGGTAGGCCAGCTGGGAGGCCGCGCTCAGGAAGTACGGGATGGCGACGGTGACGACCGACAGGTACACGAGGTAGGTGAAGACCTTCAGGCCCGTCTCGCCGCTGTAGCTCCAGGCCATCAGCAGCGACCCGACGATCGTCGAGGCGACGATCCCGAACCAGGGCACGCCCCGGCTCGACTCCTTGGCGAAGGCCGGCAGGAACAGCCCGTCCCTGGCCGCCGCGTAGGGCATCTCGGCGGTCACCATCGTCCAGCCGTTCAGCGCGCCCAGCCCGCTGATCACGGCGACCAGGGCGACGGCCTTGCCGGCCCAGCCGACGTCGAACATCTGCTGGAAGGCGGCCACGAACGGGGCGCCGTCGTCGACCAGCTCGTCGTGGGGCACCAGCCCCATCACCGCCGCGGTCACGCCCACGTAGAGCAGGCCGCTGGCGGCGGTGCCGATCACCGAGGCGCGGCCGACGTTGCGACGGGGATCACGGACCCGACCGGCGGCGATCGATGCGCACTCGACGCCGATGAAGGAGAAGAGGGCGACCCCGGCGGCCAGGTTGACGGCGTCGTAGAGGCTGCCGCCCGAGGCGTTGAACGGGCCGAAGCTGCTGGTGTCGACGAAGAGCCAGCCGAGGGTCCCGATCACCAGCAGGGGCAGGAACTTCAGCGCCACGGTCACGTTCTGGAACCAGGCCATCCGGCGGACGCCGGCCAGGTTGACGATCGCCGGGATCCAGAGGCCGGTGAGGGCGATGCCGAGGTTCGTCCAACGGGACGGGTCCTCGATCCCGAACAGCGACTCGACGTAGAGGACCCACGACGAGACGATGGCGGCGTTGCCGGCCCAGCAGGTGATCCAGTAGCACCACGCCGTCAGGTAGCCGGCGAAGTCGCCCAGCTCGTGGCGGGTGTAGGCGTAGAGCCCGCCGTCGGTGCTGGGCACCCGCCTGGTCAGCTGGCCGAACAGCACCCCGAGCAGGATCGCCCCGACGGCGATGATGCCGAGGGTCAGGATCGAGCTGGTCCCGGCGCCGGCCATCACCGCCGGCATGGTGAACACCCCGGTGCCGATGATGCTCCCGACGACCAGGGCGGTCGACGAGGTCAGGCCCAGCCGCCCGTCGGGGGGTGCGGTCGGACCCGCCCGTCTCGTGGCGCGTGGGTGGACGAGGCGATCGAGCGTGGCCGTCATGGCGCACCTCCTGCTCCGGGAAGGCGGTGGTCCGCCCCCTCGGCCCCACCGTGCGCCTCTCTCGTCCCTCCCCCTAGGGCCATCGTCCCGGGCCGTTCGGGACCTTCGGCCCTGCTGCCGGCGGCGGGCGATCCGTACCGTCGAACACGAAGAACGAAAGCGGAAGGAGCCTCCGATGACCACCACCATGAACCTCTCCCGAGCGGATGCCGGCGGATCGGCCGACCGGGCCGCCACCAAGGTCCCGGCCGACGCCATCACCCTCCGGCGCCGCACGATCGACCGGATCCTCACCGGCTTCGGCATCGTCGCCACGCTGGCCTTCGTGGTCGCCGGCAGCCTCCTCACCTGGGGCTCGAGCTTCAGCGCCGACTACGTCGACCGGGAGCTGACCTCCCAGAACGTCGCCTTCCCCAGCGCCGAGGAGCTGCGGGCCGAGGGCCGTGACGACCTCGTGAAGTACGCCGGCGAGCAGGTCAACACCGGCAGCGAGGCCGAGGCCTACGCCAGCTACATCGGCGGCCACCTCGAGGGCATCGCCGACGGCAAGACCTACTCGGAGATCGACGACCGGGGTGCCCGGGCCGCCGTGGACGAGGCCCGTGAGAACGGCGCCAGCGAGTCCGAGATCGCCGACCTGCAGGCCACCGCCGACCAGCTGACGGCCCAGCGGGACACGCTCTTCAAGGGCGAGACCCTGCGAGGCCTGCTGCTCTCGGCCTACGCCTGGTCGACGGTCGGGATGATCGCCGGCTACGCCGCCATCGGCGCCTTCGCCGCCGCCGCCCTGATGCTGGCCCTGGTGGTCGCCGGGTTCATCCACCTGGCCCGCCAGCCCCGCAACCTGGCCAGCTGACCAGCCGCTCCCCGGCTCCCGGCCCGCCGCCCCCTCCGGGGGACGGCGGGCCGGTGTC
>JBQGCF010000205.1:0-4263 GCA_052038315.1 Iamia sp. | reverse complement strand
CGGGACACCGCCGAAGGGCAGCGACACGTCGGCGTCGGCTGCGGCCTGGCGGGCCCGCTCCGGGTCGAGGAACGAGAAGCAGTTCAGGTCCGACGCCTCGATGGCGGCGAGGGTCGCCTCCAGCTCCTCGACCGGCGAGCGCTCGCCCGACCGGAAGGCGTCGACCAGGGAACACGCATCGCCCGACCAGGGTGCATCAGCCATGGCCGCGCACCCTAGGCCCCCGACCGGGCGTCGCTCAGACGGCGGCGACCTGGGCCCGGGTCACGGAGGCGGCGATCGGGCGGATCAGCTCGGTGACCACCTTCTGGTGGGCGGGGTGGACGACGTAGGCCTGGAGGGCGTCGGGGGAGGCGAAGGTGGCCTGGATGGCGACGGTGGCGTTGCCCTCGGCGAGGCCCAGGTCCCGCCCGACCTCGTAGCCCTCGATCTCGTCGATCTGGGCCGGCAGCGCCCGCAGGCCGGCGACCATGGCCTCGACCTGCTCGTCGGTGGCGTCGTCGGCGGCGGTGATCAGGACGATGTGGGTCAGCACGACGAGGACCGTACCGACTACTGGAGGCCGCGGGTGTTGCCGCCGTCGACGGGCAGGGCGACGCCGGTGACGAAGCGGGCGGCGTCGGAGCAGAGGAAGGCGACGACGGCGCCGAAGTCCTCGGGTCGCCCGACGGTGCGGGCCGGGACGTCGCGGGCGGCCTCGGAGGTGTCGTCGCCGTAGAGGTGCTTCAGCCGGTCGGTGGCGTGGAGCCCGGGCTGCACGGAGTTCACCGTCACGCCCTGGGCGGCGACCTCCAGCGAGAGCGTCTTGAGGAAGCCGGTCACACCGGCGCGGGCGGTGTTGGACAGGATGATCTGGGGGATCGGCTGGCGCACCGACGCCGAGGTGATGGCGACGACCCGGCCCCAGCCCCGCTCGACCATGGCCGGCACCGCGGCCTGGCACATGGCGACGGTCGACAGCAGGTTGAGCTGGAGGGCGGGGAGGTAGGCGTCGAGCGGGGTCGTGGCGAAGGTGCCGGCCGGCGGGCCGCCGGCGTTGGGGACGAGGATGTCGATCGAGCCGAGGGCGGCGATGGCCTCATCGACGAAGGCGGTGGCGCCCTCGGGCGTCGACACGTCGGCGACGATCGGCACGACGGAGCCGGCCGCACCGGCCTCGATCGAGGCGGCGGCGGCGTCGATGCGGGTGCGGTCGCGGCCGCAGATGGCGACGTGGACGCCCTCGGCGGCGAGGGCCGTCGCCGCAGCCAGGCCCAGCCCCGCCGATGCCCCTGCCACCGCTGCCGTCCTGCCGCTCAGTCCCAGGTCCATGGGGGCGACGCTACCGGCGGCCTGGGAGGTCACGGCACGCCCGCCGTAGCGTCGAGGGCGATGGATCCGGTGACGTTCTTCGGGCTCGAGGCCACCCACAACCCGCACCGCTGGGTCCTGCCGATCCGGCCCGAGCTGTGCACGAACCACCAGTTCCTGTTCGGCGGGTGCGGCCTGGGCGCGTCGATCGAGGCGCTCGAGCGGACCACGGGACGGCCCGTCGTCTGGGCCACGGCGCAGTACCTCTCCTACGCCCGGCCGCCGAGCGTCATGGACATCGACGTCACCGTCCCGGTCGCCGGCCGCGCCGTCAGCCAGGCCCGGGCCGTGGCCCACGTCGGCGACACCGAGATCCTCACCGTCAACGCCGCCCTGGGCGATCGGGACCTCGACGCCCGGGGCCAGATGATCGCCATGCCGGTGGTGCCGCCGCCCGAGGAGTGCGCCAACCGGCCGCAGCGCTGGCCGAGCGACACCGAGTCGATCAACAGCCGGCTCGAGCTGCGCCTGGCGATCGGCCGGCAGTTCGAGGAGTGGGACGGGACGCTGCTGCCCGGCGGGCGCTCGGCGCTGTGGGCGCGGGTCGCCGACCTGCCGGACACGACGGCGGCCAAGCTGGCGATCCTCGGCGACTACGTCCCGTTCGGCACCAGCCAGGCCCTCGGCCGCCAGGTGGGCGGGAACAGCCTCGACAACACGCTGCGGGTCGTGCGGCTCGTCCCCACCGAGTGGGTGCTGGTCGACATCGAGGTCCACGCCCTGGAGCGGGGCTTCGCCCACGGCCTCGTCCACCTCTGGGCCCAGGACGGCACCCTGCTCGCCACGGCCAGCCAGTCGACCATCGCCCGGGAGTGGAGCTAGCCGATCCCGGCGCCGGCTGGCGTACTGTGCCGGGTCGTGGGCTTGCCTGTGCCAGGAGAAGGTCGGACGGCGGTCGTGACGGGGGCGTCCTCCGGGATCGGGGTGGAGATCGCCGGCGAGCTGGCGGAGCGGGGTCACGCCCTCACGCTCGTGGCCCGGCGGGAGGACCTGCTCCACGAGGTCGCCGGCCGGCTGGCGGGGGACCACGGCGTGCGGACCGAGGTCATCGCCGCCGACCTGGCCGACGCCGAGAGCCGGGCCGCCCTCGTCGACGAGATCGCCGGCCGGGGCGAGATCGTCGACGTCCTCGTCAACAACGCCGGCTTCTCCACCACCGGTGCGGTGGCCCAGAGCGACCCGGAGGCCGAGATCCGGCTGGTGCGGGTCGACGTCGAGGCCGTGGTCGACCTGTGCAGCCGGATCGTGCCGGGCATGGTCGAGCGGGGCCGGGGTGCGGTGCTCAACGTGGCCTCGGTCGGCGCCTTCCAGCCGTTGCCCGGCCAGGCCGGCTACGCCGCGGCCAAGGCCTTCGTCCTCTCCTACACCGACTCGCTCCACGCCGAGCTCAAGGGCACGGGCGTCACCGCCACGTCGCTGTGCCCGGGGCCGGTGAAGACGGGCTTCGGGGAGGCCGCCGGCTTCAGCGACGAGGAGGCGGAGGGCGCGCTGCCCGCCTTCATGTGGGAGACGGCCGAGGACGTGGCCGCCGCCGCCGTGGCCGGGATGGACAAGGGCCGGCGGGTCGTCATCCCCGGTGCCGCCAACCTGGTCGGGGCCTACGCCGGGCGGATCGCCCCCAAGTCGCTGCTGGTCCCGATCCTCGCCCGGCAGCACCCCGCCCTCAAGCGCTAGCGACGCCAGCGGCTCGGACGCCGAACCACTAGCAAGGGGCCATGCAGCGCTACGGCATGACCATCCCGTTCGACGGCCTCCCCCTCCACGCCCAGCGGGAGGCGATCGTCGAGCTGGCCGACCGGGGCTACACCGACGTGTGGTCGAGCGAGGCCGACGGCGCCGACGCCTTCACGCCGCTCACCCTCGCCTCCACCTGGGCGCCGAGCCTGCGCCTGGGCAGCGCCATCGTCCCCGCCTACACCCGGGGCCCGGCCACCCTCGCCCAGTGCGTCGCCTCGCTGGCCGACGCCGCGCCGGGGCGGGTCGCCTTCGGCATCGGCACCTCGTCGAACGTGATCGTCGAGCGCTGGAACGACATCCCCTTCGAGGAGCCGTTCAAGAAGACGCGGGACATGGTCCGCTTCCTCCGCACCGCCCTCACCGGCGAGAAGGTGAAGGAGGCCTACGACACCTTCGAGGTCAAGGGGTTCAAGCTCGGCCGGGTGCCCGAGGAGCAGCCCAAGATCATGATCGCCGCGCTGCGGGAGGGGATGCTGCGGCTGGCCGGTCGGGAGGGCGACGGGGCGATCATCAACTGGCTGAGCGCCGACGACGTGCGCCAGGTCGCCCCGATCGTCCACGCCGAGGGCGAGGGCAAGGAGGTGATCGCCCGCATCTTCGTGGCGCCGACCACCGACGCCGCCATGGTCCGGGGGATGGGCCGCTACGCCATCGCCGCCTACCTGAACGTCCCGGTCTACGCCGCCTTCCACGAGTGGGTCGGGCGGGGCGAGGTCCTCGAGCCGATGTGGAAGCACTGGAAGGACGGCGACCGGAAGGCCGCGCTGGAGGCGATCCCCGACGAGGTGGTCGACCAGCTGATCGTCCACGGCTCGCCGGAGGAGTGCCGGGAGCACATCGGCCGCTACGTCGAGAACGGCGTCACCTGCCCGGCGCTGGCGGTGCTGCCCTTCGGGCTCGACCCGGTGCAGGCGGCCCGCGACCTCGCCCCCGACCATGGCTGAGCCCGACCGCGAGCCCGGCGTCGTCCGGTTCACCGGGCTCAACCTCATCTGCGCCGACGTCGACGCCACCATCGCCTTCTACGCCGTCCTCGGCGTCGCCTGGGGCGAGGAGGCGATCTGGCGGACGGCCACCGGCGCCCACCACGTGAGCGGGGTGGAGGTGGGGGAGCGCTCGGAGATCGAGCTCGACAGCGACGCCCTGGGCCGGGCCTACGGGGCCGGCGACGCCAGC
>JBQGCF010000204.1:0-9643 GCA_052038315.1 Iamia sp. | reverse complement strand
CGCGATCTACCCCTCACGGGTAGATCGCGTACAAGGTTCGGGGCGGTGGGGGTGGTGAGGGGCGCGCTGGGGGTGCTGGCGGGGGTCGCGCTGGTGGCGGGTGGGCTCGACGTGGCCGCCGACCACCGGGCCGGCGTGGCGGCGCGGGCGCTGGCCGCCGGGGACGGGGCGGCGGCCGCCGGGGCGGCGCGGGACGCGGTGGGGCTGCGGCCCGACGTCGTCCGGCTCCGGCTCCTCGCCGCCCGGGCCGAGGTCGCCGCCGGCCACGGGACCCTCGCCGCCCTCGACCAGGTCGACGCCGCCCTGCGCACCTCCCCGGGCGACCCGATCGCCCGGCGGGAGCGGATCCGTCTGCTGGTCGCCCGGGCCGCCGCCACCGAGGTCCCGGCCCACGCCGCCACCGCCCGGGCCGCGGTCGACGCAGCCCTGGCCGACGACCCGGTCGACGCCGCCCTGTGGCTCCTCGCCGGCGAGGCGGCCCGGCGCGAGGGCGACCCCGACCGGGCGGCCGTCGCCGGGGCCGAGGCCGAGCGGCTCGATCCCCGCTCGCCCGCCGCGGCGGTCGACCTGGCCCTGCTCCACCACGTCGAGGGCCGCCCGGACCAGGCCGCCGCCGCCCTCGACCGAGCCCGGGCGATCGACCCCGACGATCCCCGGGTGCGGGAGGCGGCCCGGCTGATCGAGCCATGACGCCGAGACGGCTCCGGGGAGATGTGGAACCGATCGGCGGACCCCGGAGTTCTTCTCCTGTGACCCCGAGCCCCTTCGCCGACACACCGGCGCCACCCCTGGCCATCGGCCGCCCACCGGAGTGGGCCGACGACGACCGACCCGCCGTCCCACTCGATCGGGGCCCGGTCCCGCTCGACGCCGAGATCGAGGTGGTGGTGCCCTCCTTCGAGGCCTTCTACCTCGCCCACCGGACCGAGCTGGGCCGGGCCCTCGCCCTGGCCATCGGCGACCCCGACCTGGCCGCCGAGGCCACCGACGAGGCCTTCACCCGGGCCTGCGCCCGCTGGTCCTCCCTCCGGTCCGGCAACCCGGCCGGCTGGGTGTACCGGGTGGGCCTCAACTGGGCCCTGTCGGTGCTCCGCCAGCGTCGCCGCAGCCCCCACCGGCTGTACCAGCCGGCCGCCACCGACCCCACGATCAGCGACCCGTCGATCCACGCCGCCCTGGCCGAGCTCGACCCCAAGCACCGCAGCGTCGTCGTCTGCCGCCACCTCCTCGGGTGGTCGGTGGCCGACACCGCCGCCGCTCTCCGTCTCCGGGAGGGGACGGTCAAGAGCCGCCTCTCGCGCGCCAACACCGTGCTGGCCGCCCGCCTCCGCCACCTCCGATCCGACGAGGACCAGTGATGACCTCCACCGACGAGCGCCTCGAGCGCTACCTCCACGACCGCTCCAGCACGATCGACCTGCCGGCCACCGGCCTCGACGTGATCACCCGCCGGGCCCGCCGCCACCGCCGGCGCCGCTCGGCCGCCCTCGGCGGCGCCGTCGCCGCCGTCCTGCTCGGCGGGACCGCCGTCGTCATCGCCGGCCAGCTGTCGGCCGACCAGGAGGACGTCGGCAGCGTCGGCGCCGCCGTCGTCGAGTCCCCCCTGGAGTGGAGCATCGCCCCCGTCCGGGTCGGGCTCGGCTGGGGGAGCGGGACGATCAGCGACGGCACGGCCGTCTACAGCCTCTCGACCGCACCCGGCCCCGACGAGGCCACCGCCGGCCCCGAGCCGCGCCGCCTCTACCGCTCCGAGGACGGCACCGACTGGGAGGACGTGGCCCTGCCGCCGGACCTGTTCGCCTCGGGCGTGGCCGCCGCCGACGGCTCGGTCTACGCCGTGGGCACGGCCGCCGCCGGCGGCGACGTCACCGGCGTCGAGGTGGCGACCTCCTCCGACGGCGGGTCGGGCTGGGACGTCAGCACCGTGCCCCTCGACCTGGCCGCCCTGGGCGACGGCTTCCCCGGCACCGTTCGCGCCGTCGATGCCGAGGTGGCCGTCTCCGGCGACGTGACCGTCGTGGCCGTGGCCGTCGACGGCACCGTCGATGTGGCCACGGTCCTGCCGGACGCGTCGGCCGACAGCTGGTACGAGACCACCGGTGGCCTGGCCCGCTTCACGGACACCTGCTCGGAGGACGGCGCCATGGTGTCGACGACGATGCCGTCCGAGACGGTCCCCCCGACGACCCCGGCGTCCACCGAGCCGCCGTCCTCGGACCCGGCGACGCCGGCCACCGACGCCCCGGGCGCCGACGTCCCGGCCACCGACGGCTCGACGGGCTCGGTCGGCTCGGAGACGCCCCCGGCGGCGGACCCGAGCGGCCGCCCGGCGCGGATGTGTGACGGCGAGGGCGAGCCCACCGAGGGGCGGACCTGGGCCGAGCTGGGCCTGACCGCCGAGCAGGCCGAGGTGGCCGAGGGCCGGACGTATCTGTTCGCCACCGGCCCGGACGGGGCCCTGGAGCAGGTCGACGTGCGGCCGGGCGTGACCTACGCCGACCCGTCGTCCAGCCGGCTCCTCGCCGCCGACGACGGCTTCTGGCTGGTGACCGAGGAGGGGACGGGCGCCCCCGAGGACATGGACCCGACCGTCGCCGTCGGCGCCCTCCACTCCACCGATGGCCGCTCGTGGACCGGCACCGAGCTGGGCTCGGCCCGGAGCGTGCTGACCGCCGGCGTGGTCGCCGGCCGCCCGGTCGTCGTCAGCATCGCGACCGGCCCCGCCGACGACGAGGGATGGGACCAGCCGGTCGTCGTCACCCGCATCGAGTCCGAGGGCGTGGCCACGCCGGTCGGGGTCAACGAGCTGCTCGACATCCCGGCCCGGGCCGGCATCTTCGCCTGGGGTGTCGGCCCCCTCGGCGTGGGCGTCGTGCTCAGCGCCGATGCCAACGGCGCGGGTGACGATCTGGTCGTGGCCACGTCGCTCGACGGGCTCGGGTGGTCCGTCCAGCCCCTCCCGGAGGCCGAGCCCGGCACCAGCGAGGTCGTCAACGGCCTCACCATCACGGCGGACGCCATCAAGCTCCGGCTGAACGTGCGGGAAGCGGGCACCGACCCCATGGACGGACCGGACGCCCAGCGCCTGTTCGTGGGCACCCCCGCAGGCTGATGGTGGAGGGTCGGCAGCCCGTGCAGGAGGGGGGTGCTTGCATGGGCTGCCGCCCCGTGACCAACCTGGTGCCCGTGCCATTGAGCGAGCGTGACCGGGCCATCCTGGACTTCGAGCGGTCCTGGTGGGCCGAGGGCGGAGTCAAGGAGACGGCCATCCAGGAGCGGTTCGAGCTCTCCGCCTCCCGCTACTACGAGCTGCTCGGGCAGCTCATGGACGACCCCGACGCCCTGGAGCACGACCCGCTCCTCGTCCGGCGCCTGCGCCGTCTGCGGGACGCCCGCCAGCGGGCCCGGTCGACCGGCACCGGCTCCCAGGCGGCCCGGCGATGACCGCCCCGAGCAGCGGGCGCGACGACGCCACCATCCGGGGTGCGGTCGTCCTGATCGTCGCCATCGTCATCGGCCTGGCCCTGCTGGCCCGGTCGGGCGGGGGCGGCGGTGACGACGACGACGCCTCCTCCGACGTCACCACCGAGAGCACGACGACCTCGACGGCCGTCGGCGGCGACTCGACCACGGTGCCGATCCAGGGCTCGTCGACCACGGCGTCGACCGCCCCCACCGGTGACACCCAGGACCCGGCGAGCATCACCGTCGCCGTGCTCAACGCCACCCCCACGGTGGGCTGGGCCAACGACAACGCCGAGATCCTGGCCTCGGCCAACTACCAGACGGTCACCGGCAACGTCGCCGGCGAGAACACCGACACCACCACGATCTACGCCGTGCCCGAGGCCCAGGCCGACGCCCAGGCCATCGCCCAGGTGCTCAACCTGGCCGACGCCCCGGTGACCCAGAAGCCGACCGAGGCCCTCGGGCGCAACGGCGAGGACGCCGACGCCCAGGTGGTCGTGGTGCTGGGGGCCGACTCCACCACCGGCTGATCGGGGGGTGGCGCCGCCCGCGCCGCCCGCCATCATGGGGACGTGGATCCCACCGACCGGCTGCGCGCGCAGCTGGCCACCGCGGCCGTCCTGACCGACTTCGACGGCACGCTGTCGCCGATCGTCGACGACCCCGCCGACGCCGTCGCCGGCCCCGGTGCGGTCGAGGTGCTGGCCGACCTGGCCGAGCGGGCCGCGGTGGTGGGCGTCGTGTCGGGGCGCCCGGTCGACGTCCTGCTGCGGCACCTGCCCGACGAGCGCCTCCACCTCTCGGGCCTCTACGGCCTGGAGCGGAGGGTCGACGGGGCCATCGCCGACATGCCCGAGTCGCAGCGCTGGCTCTCCCCGGTCGCCGCCGCGGCCGAGGACCTGGAGGCGGCGGTGCCGGCCGGCGTCCACGTCGAGGTCAAGCGGCTCTCGCTCACCGTGCACTACCGCCGGGTGCCCGAGGCCGGCGCCGAGGTCGACGCCCTCGCCACCCAGGTCGCCCTGCGCCACGGCCTCACCGTCCGCCCGGCCCGCCGCTCGGTCGAGGTCCACCCGCCCGAGACGCCGGACAAGGGCGTGGTGGTCGAGGACCTGGCCATGGGCTGCGACGCCGCCTGCTTCGTCGGCGACGACGTCGGTGACATCCCCGCCTTCGACGCCCTCGACCGCCTGGCCGACAAGGGCCTCGACGTGGTCAAGGTCGGCGTCCGCTCCGACGAGTCCGCCCCCGAGGTCCTCGACCGCGCCGACGTCCTCGTCGACGGCCCCCCCGGCGCCATCGCCTGGCTCCGCTCCCTGCTCTAGCTACGCCTGACCGAGCTGGTCGTCGAGCCAGCGGCGGGGGGTGCGGTCGGCGACGGCGGTGCGGAGGCGGGCGGCCCGGTCGGCGCGCTCGGTGGGGTCCATCGAGAGGGCCTGGTGGAGCGTCTCGGCGGCGGCGACCACGTCCCAGGCGTCCACCGTCACGACGCCGGCGTCGGCCAGCTCGTCGTGGGCGCCGGCGCCCTCGCTCAGCAGCACGACGGCGTCCCGCTCGGAGAGGAGGACCGCCTCCTTGGCCACCAGGTTGAGCCCGTCCCTGATCGGGTTGACGAGGACGGCGTCGGCCCGGCGCAGGGCGGCGACCGAGCGGGGGTAGTCGTCGTCGTCCTCGTGGAGGATCGGGGTCCAGTCGGCGGTGCCCCACCGCTCGTTGACCTCGGCGACGGTGGCGTCGACCGCCTCCCGGTAGCGGCGGTACGCGGGCACGTCCTGGCGGGAGGGGTAGACGAAGGCGCCGAAGACGACCTTGCCCCGCCACTCGGGCCGGGTGGCGAGCAGGTGGTCGTAGGCGAGGAAGCCGCGGCGGATGTTCTTCGACAGCTCGATGCGGTCGACCCGCACGAGGAAGGACCGGTCGCCGATCCGCTCGTCGAGGTCGGCCAGGGCCGCACCGCAGGCGTCGCCGGCGACCGTGGCGGCCAGGTCGTCGGGGTCCGGGCCGAGGGGCGAGACGAACGTGTCCAGGTCGACCCCGACCGCCCGGGCGCAGCCCCGCGCCGCGCCCGCCCAGCGCTCGGAGTGGAAGCCGCAGGACCGGTGGGCGGCCAGGCCGCCGAGCAGCTCCTCGCGGACGGAGCGGGGCAGGACCGCCAGCTCGGCCGGCCGGGCGAAGGGCGTGTGGCTGAAGTGCACGCAGCTCACGTCGGGCCGGGTCCCGGCCAGGGCGGCGGCGACGAGCGGCAGGTGGTAGTCCTGCACCAGGACCGCGGCGTTCCCCGGTGCGACCTCGGCGACCACCTCGGCGAAGGCGGCGTTGACCCGGCGGAAGGCGTCCCAGGCGGCGAACCAGGCGGCGTCGAAGGTCGGCTCCGACCACCCGTCGAGCATCCCGTGGTGGGCGAACCAGAGGGTCTCGTTGCTGACGACGTCGTAGGCCTGGCGCAGGTCCTCGGGGTCGAGGTCGACGGTGCGGACCCGCAGCCCGCCGGCCTCGACCACGCCCGCCGCAGCGGCCTCCCGATCGGCGGCGGAGAGGGCGGCGGCGACCCAGATCGCATCGGTCCCGGCCACCAGCGGCGCCAGCCCGGACACCAGCCCGCCGGCCCCCCGCTTGCCCACGAGCTTCCCGTCGGCGTCGTGCGAGAAGGCCACCGGCCCCCGGTTGGAGACGAGCACCACCGGTCGCGAGGACATGGTGGCGACGGTAGCGGTGGGAGGATGGGCCGATGCGCGTCGTCGCCGCCCCCGACAAGTTCCGCGGCACCGCCTCGGCGAGCGCCGTCGCCGCCGCCGTGGCCCGGGCGGCCCGCGCCGCCGGCTGGGAGTGCGACGAGGTCCCGATGGCCGACGGCGGCGAGGGCACCCTCGACGCCCTGGGCGGGCCCAACCGCACGATGCTCGTCACCGACCCGCTGGGCGACCCGGTCGAGGCGCCGTGGCGGCTGCACCGGGGCACCGCGGTGGTCGAGTCGGCCCTGGCGTCGGGCATCGCCCTGCTCGGCGGGCCCGAGGAGAACGACCCGATCTCGGCCTCGACCTACGGCACCGGCGAGCTGATCGCCCAGGCGGTCGAGCTCGGCGCCCGGCGCGTGATCGTCGCCGTCGGGGGCTCGGCCACCACCGACGGCGGGCTCGGCGCCCTGCGCGCCCTCCACCCCGTCCAGCGGCTGCGGGGCATCGACATCCAGGTCGCCACCGACGTCCGCACCCGCTTCGTCGACGCCGCCGAGCACTTCGCCCCGCAGAAGGGGGCCACGCCCGCCCAGGTCGAGCTGCTCCGCCGGCGCCTCACCCGGCTGGCCCAGGTCTACGAGGAGGACCACGGCGTCGACGTCCGCGAGATCGAGGGCGGCGGCGCGGCCGGCGGGCTGGCCGGCGGGCTGGCCGCCATCGGGGCCGAGATCCTGCCCGGCTTCGACCTGGTGGCCGACGAGCTCGACCTCGACGAGAAGCTCGAGGGCGCCGACCTGGTCGTCACCGGCGAGGGCTTCCTCGACCTCCAGTCCTTCGAGGGCAAGGTCGTCGGCGGCGTGGCCGAGATGGCCGCCGACCTCGGGGTGCCCGTCCTGGCCATCGCCGGCGCCGTCTACGACGGGGTCGAGGACCGCATCCCGGCCGTCTCCCTCACCGCCCGGGTCGGCGAGGAGCGGGCCCGGGCCGAGGTCGAGGCGCTCGTCGAGCAGATCGTCGCCGAGCACCTGGCGACGTTCGGCTAGGTCCGCCTCCACCACCGGGCCCAGCCGGTACCGTCACCCCGATGGAGGAGCGCCTCGCCCGGGTCGGCCGCACCGCCTGGTGGATCGCCGGCATCGTGGTCGTGGTCGCCCTGATCGGCGCCGTCGCCTGGTACTTCCGCGTGATCTTCCCGCCGCTGCTGCTCGGCGGGGCCCTCGTCTTCCTCCTCAACCCGATCGTCACCCGGCTCGAGAAGCGCGGCCTGCCCCGGCTGCTCGGCACCATCGCCGCCTTCGGCGTCGTGCTGCTGCTCTTCGCCGCCGTCGGCGCCGCCCTCTACCCGCGGATCGCCAGCCAGGCCGACGAGGTCTCCGACCGCTGGCCCGAGCTGCGCAAGGACGCCGAGGACTGGCTCAACGACCTCTCGCAGCGGTCCGAGGACGACGACTGGCCCTTCCACGTCCCGTCGGTGAAGGAGATCGAGGACCAGGCCGACGAGAACACGCAGGACCAGGACGTGGCCGAGCAGTTCGAGACGCTGCGCGAGTACGCGACCCAGGTGTTCCACATCGGGGTCATCTTCGTGATCGGCCCCTTCCTCGCCTTCTACCTCCTGGTCGACCTGCCCCGGGTGCGCCGGTCGATCGAGGAGCTGATACCCGACCGGTCCCGGGAGGAGGTGCTGTTCCTCGCCCACCGCTTGCGATTGGCGATCGGCGGCTTCTTCAAGGGCCAGCTGGCCGTGGCCTTCATCGTCGGTGTGATGGCGTCGCTCGGGCTCTGGATCATCGGCCTGCCGCTGTGGCTGCCCGTCGGGATGATCGCCGGGCTGTTCAACATGATCCCGCTGATCGGCCCGTGGGTCGGCGCCGTGCCCGGCATCGTCGTCGCCATCGCCACCAAGGACGTCAAGACGGCCGTGCTCGTCGCCGTCGTGATGGTCGTCGTCCAGCAGATCGACAACCACTTCATCACCCCCCAGGTGATGCGCCGGGCCGTCCAGCTCCACCCCGCGGCGGTCGTCCTGGCCCTGCTGGCGTGGGGGACGATCGGCGGCTTCGCCGGCCTGCTCCTGGCCGTCCCCCTCACCGCCACCATCAAGATCGTCGGTGGGCACCTGTGGCGGAAGTGGGTGATGGGCGTGTCGATCCCCGGGCTCGACGAGCCGTACCCGCCCGATCGGGAACCCGACCCGGGCGACGTCTCGCACGAGGACCTCGACGACGACGAGCTGGCGGCCATGGAGGCCTACGAGCACGACGCCGCCCACCGCCCGGCGCCGGGCTGACCGCGGGTCGCCCCCGGGCTGACCGCACCCGGCGGGAAGGCGCGGCGTCCCGTCGGCGTTGTCCCGACCCAGGCCACCGCTACCATGCGGTCCCGACCCGTGACCGGGACCTCCGGTCGCCACGAGGAGCGAAACCGACCGATGAGCGTCACCGTCCGAGTCCCCACCACCCTCCGCACCCTCACCGGGGGCTCGGCCGAGGTGGCGGTCGACGGCAGCACCGTCGCCGAGGTCCTCGACGGCCTCGAGGGCGCCCACCCGGGCTTCAAGGAGCGCCTCCTCGACGACGGTGGCCAGCTCCGCCGCTTCGTCAACGTCTTCGTCGCCGATGACGACGTGCGCTTCCTGAACGGGCTCGACACGCCCGTCCCCGACGGCGAGACCGTCGCCATCATCCCCGCCGTCGCCGGCGGCTGATCCCCGCGGCGGTCGGCCGTCGTTAGCAGTCTCGACGTCTGGTTGCTAACGACCGGCGGACGTGGTTGGCTGTCCGCTGGCACTCTTCGCTGGAGAGTGCCAGACACACGCCAACCGATCGTCCAACGAAGGAGACCAGGGGATGGCCAAGATCATCGCCTTCGACGAGACCGCTCGTCGTGCGCTCGAGGCGGGCATGAACCAGCTCGCCGACGCCGTGAGCGTCACCCTCGGCCCGAAGGGCCGCAACGTCGTCCTGGAGAAGAAGTGGGGCGCCCCCACCATCACCAAGGACGGCGTCTCCGTCGCCAAGGAGATCGACCTGGAGGACCCCTACGAGAAGATCGGCGCCGAGCTGGTCAAGGAGGTCGCCAAGAAGACCGACGACGTCGCCGGTGACGGCACCACCACCGCGACCGTGCTGGCCCGGGCCCTGGTCCGCGAGGGCCTGCGCAACGTGGCCGCCGGCGCCAACCCGATGTCGCTCAAGCGGGGCATCGAGGCTGCTGTCGAGGCCGCCGTGGCCCAGCTGGGCACCGCCTCGCGGGAGGTCGACTCCAAGGAGGACATCGCCTCGGTCGCCTCCATCTCGGCCAACAACGACCCCGAGATCGGCGGCTTCATCGCCGAGGCCCTCGACAAGGTGGGCAAGGACGGCGTGATCACGGTCGAGGAGTCGAACACCTTCGGCCTCGAGATCGACCTGGTCGAGGGCATGCGCTTCGACAAGGGCTACATCTCGCCCTACTTCGTCACCGACACCGACCGCATGGAGGCCTCGCTGGACGACGCCCTC
>JBQGCF010000203.1:0-6587 GCA_052038315.1 Iamia sp. | reverse complement strand
AGGGTGACGACGGCGGTGCCGTGCTGGTCGTCGTGGAAGACGGGGATGTCGAGGATCTCGCGCAGCCGCTCCTCGACCTCGAAGCAGGCCGGGGCGGCGATGTCCTCGAGGTTGATGCCGCCGTAGACCGGGGCGATGCGGCGGACGGTCTCGACGATGGCGTCGACCTTGTCCTGGGCGCTCTCGTCCTGCGAGGTGTCGATGCAGACCGGGAAGGCGTCGACGTCGGCGAAGCTCTTGAACAGCAGCGCCTTGCCCTCCATCACCGGCAGGGCGGCCTCGGGGCCGATGTCGCCCAGGCCGAGCACGGCGGTGCCGTCGGTGACGATGGCGACCGTGTTCTTCTTGATCGTCAGCTCGTGGGCCAGGTGCGGCTCGGTGGCGATGGCGGTGCAGACCCGGGCGACACCGGGCGTGTAGGCCATCGAGAGGTCGTCGCGGTCGACGATCGGCACGGTGGCCAGGACGTGGATCTTCCCGCCGGCGTGCATCTCGAAGGTGCGGTCGCCGAAGTCGAGGATCTCGACCCCGTCCAGCGCCACCAGGGCCTCGCGCAGCTGCTCGATGTGGGCGGCGTCGCGGCAGTTGACGATCACGTCCTCGTCGAGCACCGGGCCCTTGGCCTCGAACCCGTGGAGCCCCACGATGTTGGCCCCGATCTCGCCCATGGCCACCGAGAGGCGACCCAGGGCACCGGGGACGTTGGGCAGGCGGACGCGGAGGCGCACGGAGTACGCCGCGGTGGGTGTGGACACGGCCCGCGACGGTACCGGCCGTCCCGTCGCGCCGCGGCATCACATCGCCCGCCACCGTTCCGTGTGCGAAAACACGCCGCATAGGTACGAACCCGCACACGGAACGGTGGTCGTACCCTCGACGACGTGACCGACAGCGCAGCCGGATCCGTGTTCGCCCACGCCGCCGCCGAGGGGTTCGAGCAGGTGGCGTTCTGCCACCACGAGCCCACCGGCCTCAAGGCGATCATCGCCCTCCACTCGACCGTCCTCGGCCCGGGCCTGGGCGGCACCCGCTTCTGGCCCTACGCCACCGAGGCCGAGGCCCTGGCCGACGTCTGCCGGCTCGCCCGGGGCATGACCTACAAGCACGCCGTGTCGGGGCTCGACGCCGGCGGCGGCAAGGCGGTGATCATCGGCGACCCCCGCACGCTCCGCAGCGAGGGCCTCATCCGGGCCTACGCCCGCTTCATCGACGGGCTCGGCGGCCGCTACCTCACCGCCGAGGACGTGGGCACGACCCAGGCCGACATGGACCTGATCCGGAGCGAGACCCCGTACGTCACCGGGGCCAGCGAGTCCCTCGGCGGCAGCGGCGACCCGTCGCCGGCCACCGCCTGGGGCGTCCGAGCCGCCCTCGACGCCATCGCCGAGCGGCTGTGGGGCGGCGAGCTGGCCGGGCGCCACGTGGTGGTGTCGGGCGTGGGCAAGGTCGGTGCCGCCCTGGTCGACCACCTGGTCGCGGCCGACGTCCGGGTCACCATCGCCGACGTCAGCGAGCGGGCCGTCCTCGCCGTGGTGGCCCGGCACCCGGGCGTCGCCGTCGTCGAGGCCGACCGGGCCCACGCCGTCGACTGCGACGTCTTCTCCCCCTGCGCCCTGGGTGCGGTCCTCAGCGAGCGCACGATCCCCGAACTATCGTGCGCGGCAGTGTGCGGATCGGCCAACAACCAGCTCGAAACGGCTGCAGATGGTCAGCGCCTGGTCGATCACGGTGTGCTCTACGCGCCGGACTTCGTGGCCAATGCCGGCGGAGTGATCAACATCGCCGAGGAGCGCCACCCCTCCGGTGCCCCCTACGACCGGGCCCGGGCCTGGGACCGCGTCGCCGGGATCGCCGACACCCTGCGGCGCACCTTCGACCGGGCCGAGGCCGACGCCATCACCCCCGCCGAGGCCGCCGACCGGCTGGCCGAGGAGCGCATCTCGTCGATCGCCGCCGTGAAGCAGATCCGCACCAGCACATGAGCTGACCCCCCTCACTCCCTCCCCCAGGAGCACCCAGACCCATGGCCCGCACGTTGCACGCACCGACGGCCGACGACCTGTCGACGCTGCACATCCACGACCGCCACACCGCCCTGGGGCTGACCGCCGAGGACCTGCTGGGGATGTACCGCCACATCCTCCTGGCCCGGCTGCTCGACCAGAAGATCTGGTCGCTCAACCGCATGGGGAAGGCGCCCTTCGTCGTGTCGAGCCAGGGCCACGAGGGCTGCCAGGTCGGTTCGACGTGGGCCCTGCGCGCCGGCCACGACGTCGTCCTCCCCTACTACCGCGACACCGGCGTGATGCTGGCCCTGGGCATGACCGCCGAGGAGGTCCTGCTCGGCGTGTTCGCCCGCGAGGCCGACCCCTGCTCGGGCGGCCGCCAGATGCCCAACCACTGGGGCAGCGCCCGGCTCGGCGTCATCTCCGGCTCGTCGCCCATCGCCACCCAGCTCCCCCACGCCGCCGGGCTGGCCTACGCGGCCAAGCTGCGCCGCGAGGACAAGGTCGCCGTCTCCTACTTCGGCGAGGGCGCGACGTCGAAGGGCGACTTCCACGAGGCCCTCAACTTCGCCGGCATCCACTCGCTGCCGTGCGTCTTCATCTGCGAGAACAACGGCTACGCCATCTCGGTCCCGATGACCCAGGAGTCGGCGGTCGACGACGTGGCCGACCGCGCCCACTCCTACGGCTTCGGCGGGGTGATCTGCGACGGGAACGATCCGCTCGACGTCTACGCCGCCACCCACCAGGCGCTGCGCCGGGCCCGGGCCGGCGACGGGCCGACGCTGATCGAGTGCAAGACGTACCGCTTCCGGGCCCACACCTCCGACGACGACGACCGCACCTACCGCACCGCCGAGGAGGTCGAGGCGTGGCGGAAGAAGGACCCGCTGCGGCAGTTCCGCCAGTACCTGATCGAGCAGCGGCTCCTGCCCGAGGCCGACGAGGTGGCCATCGAGTCGGAGCTCAAGGCCGAGGTCGACGAGGCGGCCAAGCGGGCCGAGGCCCAGCCCTTCCCCTCGCCGTCGTCGGCGACCACCAAGGTCTTCGCCCGCCCCATCGGCGCCGACACCGGCCCCGTCGCCGAGACGCCGATCGACGACGCCGGCCCCACCACCGAGCGGAACGTCATCGACACGATCCGCCAGACCCAGCACGACCTGATGGCCGGCGACCCCTCCGTCCTCGTGCTCGGCGAGGACGTCGGGCCGCGAGGCGGCGTGTTCCGGGCCACCGACGGGCTGGCCGCCGAGTTCGGGCGGGACCGGGTGCTCGACACGCCGCTGGCCGAGTCCTCGATCGTCGGCATCGGGATCGGCCTGGCCCTCGCCGGCCTGCGCCCGATCTGCGAGATCCAGTTCGCCGACTTCATCCACTCGGCCTACGACCAGATCGCCAGCGAGGCGGCCCGCCTCCACTACCGCTCGAACGGCGACTTCCCCGTCCCCCTCGTGATCCGGGCCCCGTGGGGCGGCGGCGTCCACGGCGCGCTGTACCACTCGCAGTCGATCGAGGCGACCTACGCCCACGTGCCCGGGCTCAAGGTCGTCGCCCCCTCGACCCCCGCCGACGTGGCCGGCCTGCTGCGCGAGGCGGTGGCCGATCCCGACCCCGTCCTCTTCCTCGAGCACAAGAAGAGCTACCGGCTGATCAAGGGGCTGGTGCCCGACGACCCGGCGTGGAGGGTGCCGATCGGCGTGGCCTCGATCGCCCGGCCCGGGACCGACGCCACCGTCGTCACCTACGGGATGCACCGCCACCTCGCCGTGGCCGCCGCCGACCAGCTCTCGTCCGACGGGGTCGGCGAGGTCGAGGTCGTCGACCTGCGCACCATCTCCCCGCTCGACGCCGCCACCGTGCTCGCCTCGGTCGCCCGCACCGGCCGCTGCCTGGTCGTCCACGAGGACAACATCAGCTTCGGGGTCGGGGCCGAGGTGGCCGCCCTGGTCGCCGAGCACGCCTTCTACGACCTCGACGCACCCGTCCGCCGGCTGGCCACCGCCGACGTCCCCGCCTTCCCCTTCGCCCCGCCGCTGGAGGACGCCCTCACCATCGACGCGGTGCGGATCGCCGAGGAGCTGCGGTCACTGCTCGCCGTATAGGCACGGTTCGAGCACGGATCGTGAGATGATGAGCGCCATGGCCAGAGCGACGGTGAGCCACGGCGACAGCCAGGCGACGATCGAAGAGGGGCAGAGGGTGCGCATCGGTCGCAGCACCGTCTGCGACGTGCAGGTGGGTTCGGGCGCCGACGGCGGACCCGAGGACCTCGGCGTCAGCCGCACCGCGGCGACCGTGAGCATGCAGGACGGCCGGCTCTGGGTCCGCAACGACTCGGCCAGCCAGCCCGTCTACCTCGTCCCCGGCACCGGCCCGACCCGCGTGCTGGAGAACCAGGACGAGATCGCCTCGCTCCCGATCGACCGGGTCACCGTCCAGCTCCGCGGCCGCATCCGCACCCACGACGTCATCGTCGAGCTGGAGCAGGCGACCCCGCTGGGCGACACCCGGCCGATCCCCACCGACGGCCCGGCCACGCAGTCCCTGCTCGAGTTCACCAACGCCGAGCGCCGCATCCTCACCGCCCTGTGCGAGCCGCTGCTGACCAAGAGCGGCGACCAGGCCAAGCCGGCCTCCTACGCCCAGGCCGCCGAGCGGCTGTTCCTGTCCCGCAGCCGGGTCGAGAACTGCATCGCCGACCTGGTCAAGAAGTACGCCTCGGCCGGCGTCCCCGGGCTCGAGGGCCCCGAGGCCAAGGACAACCTCTGCCGCTACGCGGTCCGCTCCGGCAGCATCTCCAGCGCCGACCTCGAGCACATCCCGTAGCTCAGGCGGCGCCCACGGGGGTGCCGGCGGCGACGTGGGTGCGGCTGACCTCCCTGGCCAGCTCGAGGAAGCGCTGGGCGACCGGTGAGAGGGTGCGGTCGGCCTTCCAGGACAGGCCGACGCGGCGGGGCGGGATCGGCGGGTCCATCTCGTGGACGGCGACGGTGGGGTCGCGGACGTCGACGGCCAGGCGGGGCACGACGGCGGCGCCCATGCCCGCCCGGACCAGGGCGACCACGGCGATGTTGTCGTTGGTGCGGAACACCCAGTCGAGCTCGCCCTTGACCACGGCGTGGAGCCCGTCCTCGATGTCCTGCTGGCAGCTGGTCACCTGGTAGCCCACCAGGCCGGTGCCGACCAGGTCCTGGGTGGGGAAGGGCCCGGCCCGGCCCTGGTCGAGCTCGGTGACGACGAGGTAGGGGTCGTCGAAGAGGATCTCGGTCTCCAGGTCGGGCCAGCCCTCCTCGAGGGTGAAGGCCACGTCGAGCTCGCCCCGGGCCAGGGCGCCGGGGAAGATCTCCTTGTCGTTGGTCTCGACCAGGCGGATGTCGACGTCGGGGCTCTCATCGCGCATCCGGCCGACGATCGTCGGGAGGATCGACGTGGTGATGCTCTGGAACGTGCCGACCATCAGCCGGCCGGTCTCCCCCCGCAGGAAGCGGTCGACGGTGTCGCCGGTGGCGTCGACCCGCCGCAGCACGTCGCGGGCGTGGTCGAGCAGGAGCCGGCCGAGCGGGGTGAGCTCGACGGGACGGGGACCGCCGGGGCGGTCGAACACCGGGGCGCCGACGATCCGCTCCAACCCGGCGATCTGCTGGCTGACCGCCGACTGGGTGTAGCCCAACCGGGTGGCCGCCCGGCCGAAGGTGCCCTCCTCGGCGACCGCCTCCAGGGCGATCAGGTGCTTGATCTCGACGTCCCGGAGCCGCGTCATGACGATCAGCGTACCTGTTGGTCGTGAGTAGGGATCATCGCTAGCCGTGAACCTCTTGCCCACGTACAACGGTTCACATGGAGAACAGCATCGACCTCGACCAGCTGGCCTCCGACCTCGCCACCCACGGGGTCGAGGCCAACGAGCACGCCCTCGCCCGCCTGGCCCGCAGCGGCCGGGAGGCCGGCGCCTCCCCCGTCGCCGTCGCCGTCCTCGGCGACCGCCGGGAGCCGTGGCCGGCCCGCATCCGGGCCTTCACCATCGTCGCCCGGCACCTCACCCGCCCCCCGCAGGTGACCAGCGCCCCCTCCGCAGCCTGAACCCGAGCCACCACTCCCCGAAACGGCGACCCTGAGCGGGCCCCGCCCCCGGCCAGGGTCGCCGTTTCGCGTTCCGCGCTAATCTGACGACCCGTCAGATTCTGCGGAGGCCCCCATGCTCGACCACCTGATCACCGGCGGCACCGTCGTCGACGGCACCGGTGCACCCGCCCGCCCCGCCGACGTCGCCGTCAAGGACGGCCGCATCGTGGCCATCGCCGAGCCGGGGACGATCACCGAGGAGGCGGCCGACACCCTCGACGCCACCGGCCTGCTCGTCGTGCCGGGGATCATCGACCCCCCCACCCCCTACGACGCCCAGATCTTCTGGGACCCGCACGTCTCGCCCTCCCTCGGGCTCGGCGTGACCAGCGTGGTCAGCGGCAACTGCGGCTTCACCCTCGCCCCCCTCCGGGCCGAGGACGCCGCCTACACCCGCGAGATGATGGCGAGCGTCGAGGGCATGTCGGTGGCCGCCCTGGAGCAGGGCGTGCCCTGGGA
>JBQGCF010000202.1:0-4910 GCA_052038315.1 Iamia sp. | reverse complement strand
CCTATGTCGAGCTGGCCCGCCGGGCCCTCGCCGGCTGGCGGGCGCTCGAGGCCGAGACCGGACGGACCGTCCTGACCCTCACCGGCGCCGTCGACCACGGCGACCCGGCCGCCGTCGCCGCCCTCGAGGCCGCCCTGGGCGCCGCCGCCGTGCCCTTCGAGGTGCTGCCCCCGGAGGAGGCGGCGCTGCGCTGGACCGGCATCCGCTTCGACAGCACCGTCCTGTTCCACCCCGACGCCGGTCGCCTCCACGCCGACGCCGCCGTCCGCACCCTCCACGGCGCGGCCGGCCGGCGGGGCGCCGAGATGCGGCTCGGCACCGCGGTCACCGCCATCGACGTGGTGGGCGACGGGGTCGCGGTCGGGCTCGACGACGGCACGACGGTCGCCGCCGGCGCCGCGGTGGTGGCGGCCGGGGCGTGGGCGGCCCGCCTGCTCGGCGGGGTCGACGGGCTGCCGCCGCTGCGGGTGACGGTCGAGCAGCCGGCCCACTTCCGGGCGGTCGACGACGGCGCCGTCTGGCCCAGCTTCATCCACCACCCCGGCGCCCTGCTGACGATGGAACGGGCCGCCCACGGCGTCTACGGGCTGGCCGGTGACGAGGGGATCAAGGTCGGCTTCCACGGCATCGGGCCGGAGATCGACCCCGACCTCGTCGAGCGGCCGATCGACGTCGACGCCCTCGACGACCTGCGCCGCTACGCCGAGACCTGGCTCCCCGGCGTGGTGTCGACCCGGGCCGAGCCGACCACGTGCCTCTACACGACCACCCCCGACCACGATCCGGTGATCGACCGCTCGGGCCCGCTCACGGTCCTGGCCGGCTTCAGCGGCCACGGCTTCAAGTTCGCCCCCGTCATCGGGGACCTGGCCGCCGACCTCGCCCTCGACGGCGCCCGGCCCGACGACCTCTTCCGCCTCGGCCCCCGCACCCCGATCGGCGACGTCGCCATGCCCCGGTAGCCAAGACCCGAAACTGCGACCCTGAGCGGGCGTCTCGCCCGCTCCGGGTCGCAGTTTGCCGGGGTTCGGCGTCAGCCGTGCTGCCAGATGCGCTGCTTGAGGGTTCGGGTCCCCTCCAGGCCGACGGCGTCGAGCCGGGCGACCTCCTCGGCGCCCAGCGACCAGCCGAGGGCCCCGGCGTTCTGGGCCGCCTGGTCGGCGTTCTTGGCCCCGGGGATCGGGATCGAGCCCTTCTCGACCAGCCAGCGCAGGGCGACCTGGGCCGGGGTGCGGTCGTGGGCGTCGCCGACCTCGCGCAGCACGGCGACGACCTCGTCGACCTGCTCCATCGGGTGGGCCGAGAAGCCCCGGTCGCCGGGCGGGGGCGAGGCCGCCGAGTACTTCCCCGTCAGCCGGCCCTGCCCGATGGGCGAGTAGGCGAGGATGCGCACCCCGAGGCGATCGCACGTCGCGGCCAGCCCGCCGGTCTCCGGGCGCCGGCGCAGGAGCGAGTGCTCGACCTGGTTCGTGGCCAGCGGCACGCCGTGGGACGCCAGCGCGGCGTGGACCTTCTCCACCTCGGCCGACGAGTAGTTCGACACGCCGACGGCCCGGGTCAGGCCCTCCTCGACCACCGCGGCCAGGGCCTCGGCGATCGCCCCCTTCGACCGGAGGCTGACCGGACCGTGGATCTGGTAGAGGTCGACCCGCTCGACGCCCAGCCGCTCGATCGACGCCAGCAGCGACGACCGCAGGGCGGACCGCACGTTCAGCTTCTGCGGCATCGGCATGAACTTGGTGGCCAGGACGATCCGGTCCCGGTCGGCCGGGTGGGCGGCGAGGAGCCGGCCGATGATGCGCTCGCTCTCGCCCCGGCCGTAGACCTCGGCGGTGTCGATCAGGGCCACGCCGGCGTCGAGGGTGGCCCTCCACGCCTCGGCGATGCGCTCCTCGGTGAGGTCGGCGTCGTAGCCGCCCATGCCCCACACGTCCCGGTCGCCCCAGGCCCACGTGCCCAGCCCGAGCGGGGCGATGGGGCGGTCGAGCCCGGCCAGGGCGATCTCGTCAGCAGGCATCGCCCCACGTTAGGGATGAGCCGACGCCGGGAGGGTCGAAGCCCCCACGGCCCCCCTCCCGGCGTCGGCGATCTGGCGCCGGGCTCAGGCCCGGTCGTGGTCCTCGGCCGAGGCGACGATCAGGCGCACCAGCGCCCGCTCGCTCTCACCGCCCTGGAGGCGGTCGACCCAGGAGGAGCGCTGGCGACGGTGCCCCGACGAGGCCCAGCGCCCCCGCCAGCACCGTCAGGAGGGAGAAGACGGCGATGGTGCGGTGGGCGGGGCGGTCCGCCGGACGGTCCCCCGGGCGGTCCGCGGCGCGGGCGTCCCGTCCGGCCCCCGGCCCCGTGCCGTCGGGCCGGGGATCACGTCGCGGGGAGCGGCTCGGGGACCCGGCGGGCGGGGTCGCGGTGGGGGCGGTCGTGGGCATGACGGCAGCATCGACCCACCCCCTTGTGGCCCGCGTGCGCCTCGCTTGTGATCCGCTCAAGCGCTCTGGCCTGGGCTCTTGTCCCCCGCTTGGACCTCGCCGGACGCCGTTCCCCCCGGCACACGTTTGCCGTCACCTGTTCCCCGGGTACTCTGTGCGAACACACGTTCCGTCCCCTGCTCGACCCCCATGGCACGCGCCGAGCCCGGACCGGGACGTCATCGACAGCCGCGGGCCCCGGCCCGCACGACCCCGAGGAGGTCACGCCGTGCGCGTGCTCACCGCCACTTCGACGACCCAGGGCGACCGGCCCGACGACCACTGCTGGACCACCGAGGGCGAGCTGGTGTCGCTCCCCGTCCTCGAGTGCTCCTGTCCCGACTGCGGGTGCGGCCGGTCCTTCGCCGGGCTCGACAGCCACCGGGCCACCACGACCTGTGCGGTGGCCGACGTGGAGGTCGACCCGGCCGGGCTCCACCGCGCCGTCGCCCGCTCGCTCCGGGCCCAGGGCTGGCTGCTGGCCTCGCGGGCCGGCGACGGGCCGCAGTCCGCCGACGCGCCGCTCGCCGCCATCGACCGCGAGCTGGTCGACGACGTCGTCGCCCGGATGGTCGCCGTGGCCGGGGCCTTCCCGGCCGGCACCGTCCTGGCCCGGGACCGCCGCGGCGGCATCGTGGTGCGCCGCTCGGCGCCGGCCACGGTCCCGTGAGCGTCCGGCGCTGCGGCGGGCGCGGTGCCGCCCGGCCCGGTGCCGCACGGCCCGGTGCCGCTCAGCGGGCGAAGAGCCGGCCGATCCGGTCGCGGGTGTCGGGGTCGAGCGGGGCGAGGGCGCCGACGGCGGCGTTCTCCTCGGCCCGCTCGGGCCGCGACGTGGCCGGGATCGACGTCGTCACCGCCGGGTGGGCCAGCCCCCACGCCAGCAGGGCCTGGCCCCACGTCGTGATCCCCGTCGGCCGGAGCGCCTCCAGCTCGGTCGCCGGCGGGGGATCGGCTAGCAGGGCGCCGTCGGCGAGGGGCCGCATCAGCAGCACGCCCAGACCGAGCTCGGCGGCGAGGGGCAGGATCCGCTGCTCGACGTCGCGCTCGATCGGGTTGTACGGCACCTGGATGGCGTCGAGCCGCCCGGTCGCCATGCACCCCTCCAGGTCGGCGAACCCGCTCACCTGCCAGTGGGTCGCACCGACCAGCCGCACCTGGCCCCGCTCCCGCCGGTCCTCGATCTGGTCGAGCCGGGTCCGCCAGCCCACCATGTTGTGGATCTGCATGAGGTCGACCCACCCGCCGTAGAACGCAGCGGAGGCGTCCATCTGCGCCTCGGCGGCGTCGTCGTCCGGGGTCCACACCTTGGTGGCCACCAGCGCCCCGTCGCGCCGTCCCTCCAGGGCCCGACCGAGGGTCGACTCGGCGCGGCCGTACATCGGGGACGAGTCGAACACCGTCGTCCCGTGGGCCAGGGCCCGGTCGACGACCGCGTCGACGAGGGCCTGGTCGTCGGTGTCGAAGGTGCCCGAGGTGCCCATGCCCACCACGGGCACGGTCGGTCCGTCGGGGCGGCGGGGGACGAGGGGGCGCTGCTCCACGACCCCGATCCTGCCCCACCGTGGCACGCTGCTGCGATGGGTGCGACCGCAGGCCTGACGGTGCTGGACGACGAGGCCATGGACGGCGCCCCGGTCGTCCTGGCCACCACGGTGGCCGCCTGGCGGGGCTGGCTCGACGCCCACGCCGCCACCGAACCGGCGGTGTGGCTGGTCATGGACCGGTCGCGGCGGGCCGCCGGGGTGGTCGGCGTCGGCTACGAGGACGCCGTCTGCCAGGCCCTGTGCGTCGGGTGGATCGACAGCGTGGTGCGACCCCGCGACGAGACGACCTGCTACCAGCGCTTCTCGCCCCGCAACCCGAGGAGCACCTGGGTGCGGTCCAACCGTGACCGGGTCGAGCGGCTGATCGCCAGCGGCGAGATGGCGCCCGCCGGCCTGGCCCTGGTCGAGGCGGCCAAGGCGTCCGGGACGTGGGACCTGCTGGCGCCGGTCGAGGACGGGATCGTGCCCGACGACGTCCAGGCCGCCCTCGACGCCGTGCCCGAGGCCGCCGCCCACTTCGCCGCCTTCCCACCCAGCGCCCGCAAGCAGATCCTGACCTGGATCGTCACCGCCAAGAAGCCCGAGACCCGCGCCAAGCGCATCGCGACGACGGTCGGCAAGGCCACCCACGACGAACGCTCCCAGTAGCCCGGGTGGTCGGGTCAGCGGGGTTCGCAGATGACGACGGGGATCTGGCGGTCGGTGCGCTTCTGGTAGCCGGCGTAGCCCTTGTAGGCGGCGGTGATGCGGGGCCAGAGCTCGGCCCGCTCCTCGGCGTCGGCGGTGCGGGCCCGCATCGGGGTGGTCACGCCGGCGATGGTGACCTCGACGTCGGGATCGGCGACCAGGTTGCGGTACCAGAGCGGATCCCGGTCGTCGCCGCCCTTCGAGGCGACCAGCA
>JBQGCF010000201.1:0-18718 GCA_052038315.1 Iamia sp. | reverse complement strand
CGATCGTGGCCGACTCGTGGGGGCCCGGCGCGGCCTGGGCCGCCGAGCAGCTGCCGGCCACGCTCGGGGCGCTCGACGACCCCGAGGGCTTCGACCCGACCCTCCACCCCCTGGTCGCCGACCAGTGGCGGCGCCACGGCGCCTCGCTGCGGACCCCGGCGGTCGGCTCGGTGTTCGAGATGCTGGTGCCGGCGGTGATCGAGCAGCGCGTCACCGGGATGGAGGCCAAGCGGGCCTGGCGGTTCCTCCTCCGCCGCCACGGGTCACCGGCGCCGGGCCCGGCCCCCGAGGGGATGCTGGTCCAGCCGTCGGCCCGGGCGTGGGGTCGGGTCCCGTCGTGGGACTGGCACCGGGCCGGGGTCGAGGCGGCCCGCTGGGCCACCGTCGCCCGGGCCGCCACCGTCGCCCCCGCCCTCGAGCGCTGCTGCGCGCTGCCCGGGCCCGAGGCCCGGGACCGGCTGCGGCGGGTGCCGGGCGTGGGCGTGTGGACCGCGGCGGAGGTCGCCCAGCGGGCCCTCGGCGACCCCGACGCCGTGTCCTACGGCGACTTCCACGTGGCCAAGGACGTCGTCTACGCCCTCACCGGCGAGTGGGGCGGCACCGACGAGCGGCTGGCCGAGCTGCTGGAGCCGTGGGCCGGCCACCGCGGCCGGGTCGTCCGCCTGGTCGGCATGACCGGTGTCCGCCGCCCCAAGCGCGGCCCCCGCTACGCCCCCCACGACTTCCGCGCCATGTAGCGGTCGCAGACGGCCGCTCGGGCCCAGGGGCTAGCGTCGGCGGCCCATGAGCGTGGAGGAGCTCAGAGCACTCGAGGCGGCGTGGTCCGCCTCCCAGCCCCACCGGGCCCGGGGCGGGTCGGTGAGCCTCTCCGGCTTCGCCTTCCAGCTGCACTCCACCATCGCCGCCGTCGTCAGGGCGTGGATCGCCGACCCCACCTCGATCGCGCCGATCGCCGAGGCCGTGTCGGACCTGATCACGCTCGATCGGGAGGGCCGGATGACGGTCACCCAGATCAAGCGGACCGGGCGATCGACCGCCGTGGCCGATGCCATGGCCGAGCTGTGGACCATCGAGGTCGTGGCCGCCCGTGAGATGCCGGACCTGCTCGATCGGCTGGCCTACGAGATCCGCTGCTTCCGCTGGGAGCTGAAGGACGCCGGGCCGATCATCGCCCGGTGGGAGCCCGACGAGGAGACCGCCGCCGGGGCCGACGTCGAGCGGTTCCGGGCCCGGGTCTCGGCGTCGACCGATCCGGATCCGCTGGCCGACGTGCTGGTGCTGTTGAGCGCCGAGCTCCGGGATCCGGCCCCGTTGGCCACGGTGCACCGGTGGGTCGGTCACCTCATGGGCGACATCGCCGTCGGTCGACCGGACTCGGCCCAGGCGTTGTTCTCGGACCTGAGCGGCCTGCGCAACCGGGCCGAGACCCTCCCCGACGGCGTCCACGTCGTCGACACCAGCTGTGCCGAGCCGACGACCGTCGAGCCGGGCGGCTACCTCATCGGCAAGCAACCCCAGCTGCGCCACCTGGCCGAGGGCTGGTTCGCCCCCCGGGACTGGCAGGTGGTGCCGGCGACGGAGGCCCTCGTCGACTGGCTGTCGTCGGCTCCCGACTCGACCGACGACCAACGCCGCCTGCCCTGCTTCTGGATCGAGGGCCGCTCGGGGTCGGGCAAGTCGATCCTGACGCTTCAGGTGCTGGCCCGGCTCGTCGAGATGGGCCACGGGCCGATCGCCTACCTGGGCAGCCGCCACCACCTCGTCGGCCCGGCGGTGCAGTGGGCCCGGGGCCTGGCCGACGGGCGGACACCGATCGTCGTCGTCGACGACCCGTTCGGTCCGGGCGATCCCAACGCAGCCCGCGAGCAGTGGCAGCCGGCCTTCGACGCGCTGGTCGGGCTCCGCGAGTCCGGCGCCCGGCTCCCGGTCCTGGTCGCGTGTGGGCCGAGGGAGCAGTCGGCCGGGTTCGAGCGCACCTTCGCCGACGATGTCCAGGTCGAGCGGTGGGTGCTCGACGAGCAGCGGGACGTGGCCCACGAGGCGGAGCTCGAGGCGTGGTTCACGGCCCGGTCGGGGCGGACGGCCCCGAGCTTGTCCGGCGACGTCCTGATGGTCCAGCGCTTCTTCGAGTGGCGGACCGGTGAGGTCCTGGGCACGTTCGCGGCGCGCTTCCAGTCCCGCGTCGCCTCCCTCGATCCGACCGGTGCCCTCGAGGAGCTGGTCGCCCGGCTGCTCGCCGCCAACCGGCTGTACGCGGGCATGCCCGAGGGCCTGCTCGGCGAGCTGGCCGACAGCACCAGGGATGCCCTCGCCCGCCTCGAGGCCGACGGCCACGTCACGGTCGACCGGGAGCACGAGGGCCGGCCGGGCGTCTGGCTGACCCACCCCCATCTGGCCGATGCCCTCTTCCGGGGCTGGTTCCCCGACGAGGCCGTCCACGAGCGGGCCGGTGCCCTCCGGGAGGCCGCCCTCGACGCCGCCCGGGTCGGGACCACGCCCGAGGAGCAGACGTCGGTGCTCTGGGCGCTCGCAGCCGCCCTCGACCACGACGGGAGCGAGGCCCTCCAGGAGAGGCTCGACGAGGCGATCCTCGCCGAGACCCTCGACCAGGTCTTCGAGCGCTGGCCCCGGTCCGACGGTCGGCTCCGTCTGTCCCACCTGCCCGCCTGGGTCCGCCTGGTGGCCCGGGTGCCGGACACCAGGGCGGCCGCCGACGTCTTCGCCTCCGTCGAGCACCACCTGACGACGGCGACGGCCGACGAGGACGTCCCGGCCTTCTCCCTGACGTGCCTCACGGTCCTGCGGGTGGCCGACCGGCTCCCCCCCGAGACCGGCACCGCCCTGCTCGCCGGGATGAGGACGATGCTCGACCGGGCGCCCGACTGGCCTCCGTGGGTGGTCGTGGCCACCAAGCTGAGCCAGGTGACCCAGCGGGTGGACGACGCCCGCCGGCTCCTCGATCGAGCGGCCCTCGACCCCTCCGCCCCGTGGGTCCCCCGCGCCTTGGACGCGGCGGCCTCCTGTGGCGAGCTCGAGGACGAGATCGCCGCCCTCGGCGAGCTCGGGGCTCAGCGGGCGGGCGGGACGTCGGAGTGGGGTCGCTACCTGAGCGAGGCGATCAGCACCCGGCCATCGGCCGTCGTCGTCGCCGGAGCCTGGGCCTGGCGCCACCGGACGGCGTTCGCCGCCGCCCGCACGATCTCCCAGCTCCTCGTCGTCCGGGGCGACCCGGTGGACGTGGAGACGGCGCAGCGGTGGCTGGAGGTGCAGGGCGACGCCCCGCAGGCCTCCTACGTGGTCCAGGCCCTCGTGGCCAGGGGCGCTCCGCCACCCGGCAGCATGGAGGAGCTGGCGCGGACCTGGATCGACAGCCATCCGAACGACCCCGGGGCCAGCTTCGTGCTGGAGGCCGTCATCGACGTCGGTCTCGGCCACGACCCGCCGACGTTCGACGAGGCGCACGCCATCCGCTGGGTGCGGGAGAACCCGGACGCGGCCGGGTGGGCCTTCCCGTTCCTCCGGCTGCTGGCCATCCTCGACCGCGCCCAGATCGATCGGCTCCTCCCGATCGCGGTGACCTGGTTGCGGGAGCAGGGGCGGGATCCCAGCTGGGGCTACGTCTACCAACGCCTCTTCGAGGAGGCGGACGAGGCTCTCGTCGATCAGCTCGTCGACGTCGGGATCGCCCGCCTGCAGGAGCCGGGCGACGTCGCCGAGTGGAGCTACACCTTCGAGGGGCTGCTCCGCCGGACGACGGACGACGCTCGGCGCCGCCTGCTCGTGGGGCTGGGCACGGCCCACCTCGCCGAGCACCCCGATCGGAGCGACTGGAGCTTCACGTTCGGCAAGCTCCGAGACCTCGTCGTCGACCCCACGGACCGCGCCGCACTCCGATCCGTCGGCCGGGACTGGCTGGCTGGCCACGAGGAGCACAGCGGCTGGTCCCACGTCTACCAGGCGCTGTTCGACCTCGGTCCCGCACCGGAGGAGCGAGCGGCGGTGGTGCAGGTCGGCGTCGACTGGGTCACCGACCTCCGCGACGACGCCAAGTGGGCCTTCGTCTTCCAGCGTGTCATCGCCGAGGCTCCCGCCGACGGGCGCGGGCCGCTCGTCGACCTCGGCCTCCGATGGCTCCGTGACCACGCCGACATGCGGGTCTCCGGAGACGACCAGCCCGCCCGCAAGGACTGGAGCCACACCTTCGGGAAGCTGGTCCCGGCGATCGTCGACGAGGAGCAGGCCGAGGAGGCCCGCCGTCTGGGGACGCTGTGGCTGTCCCGTCAGCCGGAGAACCCCGGCTGGCCCCACGTCTTCCGTCTGGTCCTGCCCACGGCGACCGACACCGCCGAGCGGAGCACGTTGGTCGAGCTCGGGACGAGCTGGCTCGCCGCCCACGCCGACCACCGGTTCTCCTTCAACGTCACCGCGGCCTTGAAGGAGGCCGACCGGGCCGACCGGCGGGCGCGGATGGCGACCGGCCTGCCCGGGGTGCGGGTCGGCGAGCGGTACCAGGGCACGGTGGTCAACACGATCGCCTACGGCGTCTTCGTCGACATCGGTGCCGTCGTGGGGCTGATCCACCGCTCGCAGCTGCCCCTCGGGGTGGGCCAGGGGCCGGACGACCTGTTCTCCGTGGGCGATGTGATGGAGGTGGAGGTGACCGACGTCGACGTCGAGCAGCTGCGGCTGGCGCTCGGGCTCGTCGAGCCCGCCGCGGCGGAGGTCGAGGGCTAGCCCGCCGTCACCACGAGGCTGCAGGTGGTGGCGGTGCTGCCGCCGATGTTGAGGGTGGCGACGGTCGAGGCCCCGTCGACCTGGACCGGGCCGGCCCGGCCGGTGACCTGCTTGGTGGCGTCGACCAGCATGCGGACGCCGGTGGCGCCGACCGGGTGGCCACCGCCGATCAGCCCGCCGCCCGGGTTGAGCGGGATGCGGCCGTCGCGGGCGACCTCCCCGGCCTCGACCGCCCTCCAGGCCTGGCCCGGTTCGGTGATCCCGACGTGGTCGATCGCCATGTAGGCGCTCATGGCGAAGCAGTCATGGACCTCCACCGCGTCGAGATCGTCGACCGAGCCGAGGCCGGCGCGCCCCAGCGCGTCGGCGAAGGTGTCCCGGACGTGGGGCAGGACGTGGGTGTCGTCGGCGCTCCGCGACAGCTTGGCGGCCAGCGGGAGCCCGACGGTGCGGTGCCCCCAGCCGGCGATCCGGGCGCTCGCCCGTCCGCCCCCGAGCCCGGCGAGGGCCCGATCGGAGACCAGCACGACCCCGGCGGCGCCATCGGTGACCTGGCTGCAGCCGTTGCGCCGGGTCCAGCCGTCGATCACCGGGTTGGCCTCCGGGTCGTCGGTGAAGCTGGCGTCGGTGAACCGCCAGTCCCGGGTCTGGGCCAGGTCGTTGGACCGGGCGTTGGCGAAGGCCTGGGCCGACAGGGCGTTGAGGTGCGCCGGGTCGAGGCCGTAGCGGCGGTCGTACTCCTCGGCCAGGTCGGAGAAGGCCGCCGGCCAGACGTAGCGGGGCGCGCCCTCGTGGCCGACCCACGACGCCGCCCCCATGGCCAGCGAGGCGTGGTCGCCCGGCTGCGCCCGCTCGACCTCGACGCCCAGCACCAGGGCCACGTCGTAGCGCCCGGCCTGGAGGTCGGCCATGGCCGCCAGCACGGCCAGGCTGCCCGACGCGCAGGCCCCCTCGTGGCGGGTGGCGGGCACGCCCCAGAGCCCCTCCTCCACGGTCGCCGGCAGCGCCGCCCAGTGGCCCTGGCCCACCATCAGCTCGCCGAAGGCGTTGCCCACGTGGACGACCTCGACCTGGTCGGGCCCCATGCCGGCGTCCTCCAGGGTCCCCCGCACGACCTCGGCGACCAGGCCTTCGGGCCCGGCCCCGTCCTTGGTGACGTTGCGGGCGAAGTCGCTCTGGTACGCCCCCCGGACCCAGACGTCGGTCATGGCGCCGACGCTAGGCACCGAGCAGCTCGTCGCGCAGGGCCCGCTTGAGGAACTTTCCGGTGGCATTGCGGGGCAGGGCCTCGGTGCGGAACCAGGTCGTGGTCGGGATCTTGTGGGTGGCGATCCGCCCGTCGAGGAACGACCGCAGGCCGGCCTCGTCGAGCTCGGCCCCGTCCCGCACCACGATGGCAGCGGCCACCGCCTCGCCTAGCCGCTCGTCGGGCACGCCGAACACCGCCGCCTCGGCGACGTCGGGGTGCTCGTAGATCGCCGCCTCGACCTCCGAGCAGTAGACGTTCTCGCCGCCCCGCAGGACCATGTCCTTGGCTCGGTCGACGATGAAGACGAAGCCGTCCTCGTCGATGCGGGCGATGTCGCCGGTGTCGAACCAGCCGTCGACGATCGCCTCGGCGGTGGCCTCGGGCCGGTTGAGGTAGCCCTTGATCACGATCGGGCCCTTGACCCACAGCTGGCCGACGGCGTCGGGCCCCTCGACCACGTCGCCCACCTCGTCGACCAGCTTGGCGTCGAGGGTCGGCACCACCGGGCCGCACGACAGCGGCTTGGCCAGGTAGTACGCGGCGGCGTTGGCGGTGATGATGCCGCTGGTCTCGGTCAGCCCGTAGCCGGTGGTGGGCGCCCCCTTGGGCAGGGCGGTGTCGATCTTGCCGACCAGGTCGGGCGGGACCGGGGCGCCACCGCCGGCGATCGACGACAGGGTCGAGGTGTCGCGGGTGGCGAAGTCGGGGTGCGAGATCAGCTCCCGGCCCATGGTGGGCACGCCGGAGAAGTTGGTGACGCCCTCCCGCTCGATCAGCTCGAGGGCCCGCCCGGCGTCCCACTTGTGCATCAGCACGACCCGGCCGCCGGCGATGGTCGCCGGGTGGAGCAGGCAGTTGCAGGCGGTCACGTGGAACAGCGGCGTCGCCCCCATGAACACCGGCTGGGCCGGCGCCGTCGCCGGTGCCGCGTCGGGCTCGGCCGGTGCCTCGGCGGCCGCCTTGGCCGCCGCCGTCGTGGTCAGGAGGGTCCAGTAGACGAGGTGGAGGACGTTGTGGACCGAGCCCCGGTGGGTGATCTGGGCGCCCTTGGGGAAGCCGGTGGTGCCCGAGGTGTAGAAGATCAGGGCGTCGTCGTCGGGGTGGATGTCGGCCGGCGGCAGCTGGGGCGGGGCGGTGGCCGGGTCGACGACGGCGTCCCAGGCGACGGTGCCGGCCGGCAGGTCCCGGTCGGTCCGCACGGCGATCACCGGTAGCGGTCCGTCGGCCCGCAGCTCGTCGAGGATGGGCTCGATCCGCTCGAGCCGCTCGTCGTCGACCAACAGCACCTTGGGGGCGGCGTCGGTGATCCCGTGGCGCAGCTCCGGGGTGGTCCACCAGGCGTTGAGGCCCACGGCGGCGGCGCCCACGCAGATCGCGGCCCAGTGGGCGATGACCCACTCGGGGTAGTTGCGCATGGCGATGGCCACCCGGTCGCCCGAGCCGACGCCGTGCTCGTCGACCAGGTGGTGGGCGAGGGAGCGGACGGCGGCGGCGGCCTCGGCGTAGGTGAGCTGCTCGTCCTCGAACACGATGTACGGCTTGTCGCCGTGGAGCTCGGCCAGCTCCCAGAAGGCCCGCATCGACGGCGGCGCCGAGGCGAAGACCCGCACGTCCCGCCCCAGCACCTCCTCGGTGCGCATCTCGAACCCCGCGCCGGGGGCGGTCAGGTCGTCTCGGGCGGCGAGGAGGTGGGCGATGGCGGTTCCGCTCATGCCCGGCATCGTGCCAGGTTTTGGAAACGCGTGTGTCCAGCCCCGCCGACCGCCGTTCTGTGTGCGCGTTCCTACCTGTGCGGCGTGTTTTCGCACACAGAACGGCTTCAGGGGTCGATCAGGACGCCGGGGTTGAGGACGCCGGCCGGGTCCCAGGCCCGCTTGGTGGCGCCGAGGGCGGCCCGGTGGAGGTCGGGGACCTGGCGGTCGTACCACGGGCGGTGGTCGCGGCCGACGGCGTGGTGGTGGGTGATCGTGCCCCCGGCGGCGTGGAGGGCCTCGGACACGGCCACCTTGACCTCGTCCCACTGCCGCACCTGGTCGCCCCACCGGCCCTGGGCGTAGACCGAGAAGTAGGGCGCCGGGCCGTCGGGGTAGACGTGCGTGAACCGGCAGGTCACCACGCCGAGCCCGCACACCTCCTGGACGGCGGCGGTGGCCGCCGCGGTGACGTCGTGGTGGAGGTCGTCGAAGCGGTCCCACGGGCAGGCGGTCTCGAACGTCTCGACGACCAGCCCCATCGTCGCCAGGGCGTCGCGGGTGTAGGGCGCCCGGATGAAGGTCGACCGCCACTCCCCCGCGGCACCGTCCCGGCTCGACGAGCGGATGCCGTCGGGGATCGACCCGCCGTGGTCCCGGCAGATCTCGACCGCCCGCGCGATGCCGGCGTCGACGGGGTGGTCGGCCGACTCGAAGCCGAGGACGAGCAGCCCGCCGACCCCGGTCACGCCGGAGGCCAGGGCCGCTTCGGTCCCGTCGAGCAGCCGGCAGTTGGACGGCTGGAGCCCGGCCTGGCTGATGGCCCGCACCGCGGCCACCCCCTCGGCCCAGGTGGCGAACCGGACCGACGCCCCCGCCCGCCACTCGGGTCGGACCTGGAGCCGGACCCACGCCTCGGTGACGATGCCGAGCGTGCCCTCGCTGCCCAGCAGGAGCCGGTCGGGCGAGGAGCCGGCGCCCGACCCGGGCATGCGGCGGGACTCGCTCACCCCGACCGGCGTCACCGCCCGGACCGAGGCGACCAGGTCGTCGATGTGGGTCGGCCCGGTGGCGAAGTGGCCGCCGGCCCGGGTGGCGATCCAGCCCCCGAGGGTCGAGAACTCGAACGACTGGGGGAAGTGGCGCAGCGTCCACCCCCCGGGCCGCAGCTGGTCCTCCAGCACCGGGCCGAGGGCGCCGCCCTGGATCCGGGCGGTCCGGCTGACCGGGTCGACGTCGAGGACCCGGTCGAGGGCGGTGAGGTCGATCGACACGGCGCCGGGGTAGGCGTCGCCCAGCCGGGCCTCGACGCCGCCGACCACCGACGAGCCCCCGCCGTAGGGGATGGCGGCGATGCCGGCCTCCGTGCACCAGTCGAGCACGGCCACCACCTCGTCCTCGGTGCGGGGCCGGGCCACCACGTCGGGCGGCTCGGCGAGCTGCCCGAGCAGGTTGCGGGCCACGTCCCGGTAGGCCTTGCCGTGGGTGTGGGCCGCCCTCTCGGTCGGGTCGGTCGTGCAGATCCCGGCCAGGGCGGCGGGCGCCTCGACCCGGGGCGGGCGCAGGGCGAGGTCGGCGACGGCGGGCGGGGCGTGGTCCTCGACGGCGAAGCCGAAGCCGGCCATGGTGGCGGCGACGGCGTCCCGCTCGGCGCCGGTGACGGCCTCCTCGGCCCAGCCCCAGCCCCACCACGAGCGGGTCCGAGCGGTCATGGCCGGACCCTAGGACGCCCCATTCCCCGACATTGCGACCCTGAGCGGGCCGCTCGCCCGCTCAGGGTCGCAGTTTGCGGATCGCGGTCTCGTCGCGGCGGGCGGCGGTGGTGTCGAGAGCGGCGTGGCGCAACCGGGCGAGGGCGACGGCGTCCCCGTCGACCACGGCGGGCGTGCTCCCCCGCCCGGCCACGTCGACGAGCAGCGTGGCCAGCCCGGCCCGGCGCTGGAACGGGCTCGACCGAAGCCGGGTGCTCTGGGCCTTGGCCACCGGCACCAGGGCGAGCCGGCGGGCGGCGGCGCCGGTGCGGGCGGCGACGAAGCCCTCCCCCGCCGTCCACCCCAGGCCCCGGTAGGAGGCCTCGCCGGCGACGGCCGCCAGCACCGGCAGGACCAGGGCGAGCAGCCCGACCGGGGCGAGCAGGACGGCGGCGGGCAGGGCGACGACGAGGGCCGGCCCGACGTGGCGGACCAGGGCCCGGCGGCGCGCTGCCGGAGGGGCCGGGGTCAGCACGGGCGACGCCGGGACGACCGGCAGCACCTCGGCGAGCAGGGCGTCGAGGTCGTCCCGCCGCACGAGCGGCACGGTGATCGTCGTCGCCGCCCCCTCGACCGACCCGGAGGCGCCGGCGCTCTGGAGCGACACCGACACCCGGCCCAGCGCCCGGCGCAGCGGGTTCTCCCGGACCCACACGACCTGGATGCGGTGCACGGCCAGGCTCGCCTCCCGCTGGTCGAGCACGCCCCGGGTGACCCGCAGCTGGTCGCCCCGGCGGGTCAGCCGGAAGCCGCCGTCGGCGAGGATCGACGACCCGGCGGCGGCGCCCAGCCACACCGGCACGGCGACCACGGCGAGCAGGACGAGGAGCGCTGTCCCGGGCCGCCGCCCGTCCTCGACCCAGTCCCTGACCGCGTCGAAGGCGGCCTCCTGCCCACCGACCTCGCCGATCAGCCCGAAGCCGGCGCCGACGGCGGCGAAGACCACGAGCAGCCGCACCCCGGTGACGCCGGCCAGGGCCACCTCGCGCAGGCCGAGGGCGATCAGCTCCCGGTCGGCCGGCTGCCCGGGCTCGGGCTCGTCCCCGGCCGTTGGCATCGCGGACCGCCCGGCCCCGGCCACGACGGACCGGAGCCGATCGGCCTCGGCCACCGTCACCGCGTCGAGCACGACCTCGGCCTCCTTGCCGCCGCCGGCCCGGTCGATCCGCACCACGACCAGCCCGGTGACCTGGTGGCGCAGCTTGCGCTGGAGGTCGACCTGCTGGATGCGGTCGAGGGGCAGGACGGTGCGGGTGCGGTCGAGGAGGCCCTTCTCGACGACGAGGCTGCCGTCCTCGACCCGGTACGTCGTGCGGGCCCACGCCAGGTAGCGGAGGCCGACGACCACGACGGTGCCGATGACGATGAACGGCAGGGTCAGCAGCCCCCCGGCACCCCCGACGACCAGGGCGAACAGCAGCTGAGGCAGCATCCGGGCCCCGTCGAGCACCGGTGACAGGGGGTGGAGGCGGCGGGGTGCGTCAGACACCGTCGTCGGCCGCCACCCGGGCCAGGATGCGGCGGCGCACGTCGTCGGCCCCGGCGGCGTCGATGCCGGGCAGGGTGCCGTCGCTGCCGGCCGAGGCGGTGGTGATCTTCAGGCTGGCCAGCCCGAAGAGCCGCTCGATCGGGCCCTGGCGGATGTCGACCTGCTGGACCCGGAAGGCGGGGATGGCCGACTCGGTGCGCACCAGCACGCCGTGGGCCAGCTCCAGCCCCTCGTCGGTGAGGGCCCAGGACCAGCGTCGGTGGCGCACGACGGGGACCGCGACGGCCAGGGCGACGACCACGAGACCGCCGGTGACCAGGGCGGCCCCCGGTCCGGGGTCACCCGTGGCCAGGCCGAGCACGCCGAGCCCGAGGAGGACCAGGACGAGGGGTGCCGTGCCCAGCAGGGCGCAGACCTGCCAGAGGGTCCGCACCCGGGGGGCGAGGGGCTGGCGCTCCGCCGGCGCATCCATCCGCCCAGCCCTACCCGGCGACGATCGACGCCACCCCGGCGGCGAAGCGGTCGACGTCCTCCTCGGTGGTGGCGAAGCCGGTCATCCAGCGCACCAGCGACGTGGCCGGGTCCCAGGGCCAGAAGAACGACCACTCCTGCAGCGGGGCCAGGGCGGCGGGCGGCACGTGGGCGAAGACGGCGTTGGCCTCGGGCGGGCGGGGCACCACCACGCCGTCGATGCCGGCCACGGCGGTGGCCAGGCGGGCGGCCATGGCGTTGGCGTGGCGGGCGTTGGCCAGCCACAGGTCGTCGGCCAGCAGGGCCGAGATCTGGGCGGCGACGAAGCGGGCCTTCGACGGCAGCTGGCCGGCCTGCTTGCGGACCAGGTGGGCGTGGGCGGCCAGCTCGGGCCGGAGGTACACGACGGCGTCGCCGTACATGGCCCCGTCCTTGGTCAGCCCGAAGGTCATCAGGTCGACGCCGACGTCGCGGATCGAGCGGCGCAGGTCGGACCCGGTGGCGGCCAGGGCGTTGGCGATGCGGGCCCCGTCGAGGTGGAGGACGAGGTCGTGGGCGTGGGCCAGCTCGGCCAGGGCGGCGATCTCGTCGTCGGTGTAGACGGTCCCCAGCTCGGTGACCTGGCTGATCGACAGCACCTTGGGCTGCGGGTGGTGGACCTCGCCCCGCCAGTGGAGGAAGGGCTCGACCGCCTCCGGCCGGAGCTTGCCGTCGGCGTGGGCGACGGGGACGAGCGTCGCACCGGTGAAGCGGGCCGGGGCCCCGGCCTCGTCGGTGACGATGTGGGCGGCGTCGGTGGTGATCACCGCCTCCCACGGCTGGAGGACCGAGGCCAGCCCGACGACGTTGGCCCCGGTGCCACCCCAGCACATCACCACCTCGACGGGGGCGTCGAAGGCGTCGCGCAGGGCGGCCACCGCGGCATCGGTCCAGGGGTCGTCGCCGTAGGCCAGGGCCGGCCCGGTGTTGGCCGCGACCAGGGCGTCCATCACCTGCGGGTGGACGCCGGCGGCGTTGTCGCTGGCGAAGCTGGCGGCGGGGGGATCGATCACCGTCCCATCTTGGCGCCCGGCCCCGACGCCCAGCGCACGGCGTCGACCTCGGCCCCGCCGACCGGGGTGCCGACGGCGGTCGCCCGGCGCCACGTCGAGCGGCCGGCCCGCTTGGCCTCGTAGAGGGCGGCGTCGGCCGCCGCCACCACGACGTCGGGGGCGTCGCCGCCCTCGGACCGGGCCACGCCGACGCTCGCCCCCACGTCGATCAGGTGGTCGCCGATGCGGAAGGGCTGGCCCAGGGCGGCGACCACCGCCGCGGCCCGCTCCTCCAGCGCCTCCATCCCGGCGTCCATGCAGGCGATGGCGAACTCGTCGCCGCCGAGCCGGGCGACCAGGGCGGCGTCGCCCACCGTCCGCTCCATCCGGCGGGCGCAGACGACGAGGGTGTGGTCGCCGATGTCGTGGCCGAGCCGGTCGTTCACCGGCTTGAACCGGTCGAGGTCGACGTAGAGCACGCCGTAGGGCCGGCCGGTCCGGCAGAGGGCGGTCAGCTCGGTGAAGAAGCGACCCCGGTTGAGCAGCCCGGTCAGGGCGTCGTGGTGGGCCAGGTGCTCGAGCCGGCGCTGGGCGTCGCGCCGGTCGAGGGCCAGGGTGATCGCCTCGCGGGGCCGGCGGGCCAGGGCCTCGGCCAGCAGGTCGGCCAGCGCCGCCTCGGGCGGCCACTGGACGATGAGGGCCGGGCTCAGGCTCGCCGGGTCGGGCACCGGCACGACCACGCAGGCGGCCGCGCCAAGGGCCGCGGCCTGCGTGCGCCACGGCTCGGGGACGTCGTCCAGGGCCACGGCCACCGTGCGACCCGAGCGGGCGGCGACCGTCCACGGCGCCCCACCGGTGGTGTCGAGCCGGCCGTCGGCGGTGACCCCTGCCAGGGCGGGGTCGACCGGACCGGCGACCCGCCGCTCGCCCCCGGTGTCGTAGGCGATCCCCATGGGCCCGTCGGTGGCGGTGCTGAGCCCGTCGGCCAGCACGGTGAAGCAGTGCTGCAGGTCGGCACCGGCGGACAGGGCGGTCAGGAAGCGCCACTGGGCGTCGGGGTGGGCGGTGTCCCGGATCGTGACGGCGATGACGGCGCCGGGGCCCCCGGTCGGTGCGGTGTCGACCGGCGACGGGCTGATCTCGAACAGCACCCAGGCGCCGTCGCCCTGCCGGAGCCGGATCAGCCCCGGCAGCGGGCGGGCGCCGCCGGCCATGCCGGTGATGTTGGTGGCCACCCGGGTGACGTCGTCGGGGTGGACCAGGTCGAAGGCGTCGGTCCCGATCAGCGCTCCGGGCGGGTACCCGAGGAGGGCGTCGGCGGCGGCGTTGGCGTAGACGAGCGTCCCGTCCCCGGCGAAGGCGGCCACCGCCTCCCGCCCCTGCTCGACGAGCGCCCCCAGCCAGCGCTCCGTGCCCACGGTCTCCTGCACCTCGTCCACAGCCCCATCCATCGGCCACCCGGACCCCCACCGTGAGCGGCGGCCCCGACCCGGAGCGTCAGGTTAGGCCGAACGCTCAGGGGCCGCCGTCCTCCTCCTCCTGCCTCTCCTTGGCCGCTTGCTGGAGCGCGAGGTCGCCTCCGAAGAACGCAACTCCGGCCGCTGCGCCCCACGGTCCGGGAAAGGACCCGAACACGGTCCCGAAGAGCGACAGCGCCAAGCTGTTGAGCGACGCGTCCTTCTCGTCCTGCTCGTCGGCGTATCCGTGGCAGACGGCCCCACCGACGGACGCCACCGTCGCGATCGAGCCGGCCACCACGCCGACGTTGTTGGCGTAGGCGATGCAGGCGGCGCCCGCCGTCGACGCCGCGAACGGCGTGCACGCCAGCTCGGTCGCGTTGGCCGTGAACGCGACCGTGGAGGCGATCCCGCCCACGCAGTCGAACATCTCGCCGTTCTCCGACCACGACGTCCCCGGGGTGCAGCTGTCGACCATGTTCTCGGCCCCCTCCTTGACGTCCTCCCAGACCCCGCCGGGGGTGCACGGCCCGTCGCCGAGGAAGCCGCACAGGCCGGTCGGATCCGAGCGGTTGATCGGATCGGCGTCGGCGTAGGCGTAGGGGGAGCGGGTCAGGTCGGCCATCGGGTCCCGGGAGAGGAACTGGCCGGTCGTCGGGTCCATGTACCGGGCCCGGAGGTAGACGAAGCCGGTCTCCGCATCGGTGTGCTGGCCGGCGTAGCCGAGCGCCGGGGTGGCCCCGGTCGGGTGGGTGTTGGTCGTCAGCTCGCCGTAGGCGTCGTAGGCGTAGTGGGCGACGACGTTGCCGGTGCTGTTGGTCGTCAGCCGGGTGCTGTCCTGGTGGTCCTGGTGGTAGTACAGGATGCCGCCGGCGGTCACCTGGTACAGGGGGGTGCCGCCGGGTCCGTACACGATGTAGGTGGTGTCGCCGCCCTGGTGCTCGCTGAGCAGGAGGGGGACGTCGCTGGCGATGTCCCACGTGTACTGGGTCGTGGTGCCCCCGACCGTCTTGGCCGACCGCAGGCCGACGCCGTCGTAGGCGTAGTCGGCCACCGCCTCGGTGTTGCCGGCCAGGCCGGTGTGGCCCGAGGTCCCGAGGTCGGTCCGGCTCGCGCCCCACCAGATGTCGTCGGTGGCGCCGGTGGGGTCGTGGAGGAGGAGGTCGTCCTTGCCGTCACCGTCGAAGTCCCCGGTGACCGGGGTGTAGCCGTCGCCGACGGCGACCGAGCTGGTGGCCGTGACACCGAAGGCCGCTGGGCTGTCGCCCCACCAGATGGTGTCCACCCCCGAGGGCGAGTACAGGAGCAGGTCGTCCTTGCCGTCCCCGTCGAGGTCGCCGGTGACGGGGGTGTAGGTCCCGTTGATCGGGGTGGGCTCGTTGGTCCAGGTGCCCCGGGTGCTGGTGCCGAACCACACGAGGTCGGAGTCGGTCCCGGGCCGGTACCAGAGGATGTCGGAGTGGCCGTCGCCGTCGAAGTCGCCGGTGGCGGGCACGTAGGTGGTGCCGCCCATCGAGCTGTTGACGACGGTGAAGGAGCTGGTGGTGTCGACGTCGGCGTCGCCGAACCAGATCACGTCGGAGCTGCTCGCGGCGCCGTAGAAGAAGACGTCGTCGAAACCGTCGCCGTCGAAGTCGCCGACCAGCGGGGTGCGGTCGATGCCGATCGCGAACGACCGCTCGAGGTACTCCCCGGTGCCGTCGCCGAACCAGAACCAGATCGGGTCCGCGGTCGCCCCCGGGGCGTACCAGAACACGTCGCCGTGGCCGTCACCGTCGAAGTCGCCTCCGATGGGCCGGTAGGTCCCGTCGACGGCGTAGGAGGTGGCCCGCCGGCCGAACTCGGTGCGGGCGTCGCCCCACGAGGCCCAATCGGTTCCCGTGCCGGCCTGGTACCAGAGGACGTCGTCGGCGCCGTCGCCGTCGTAGTCGCCCGGGACGGGCACGCCGGCGACGTCGGTCAGCGGGGCGGCGCCGACCTCGTCGACCCCGGTGAGGCGGTTCTCCTGGTCGTAGGTGTAGCCGGTCGTCGGCTCCGGACCCGGCGCAGCCGTCGCCGTGCGGTTGCCCCGGTCGTCGTAGGTGAAGGCGGTGGCGTCGGCGGCGGGGGTCGAGCAGCTGCCCGTGGTCGCCGTCGGCGACGTCCAGCACAGCTGCTGGGCGGGGTCGAACACCTGGAGGCTCCCGTCCGCGGTGCGGGTCAGGTTGCCGGCGTCGTCCAGCCCCAGGCTGGCCGGGCCGACGGTGTCGAGCCGGTCGAGGTCGTCGTAGCCCCAGGTCCGGGTCGAGAACGTCCCCCCGGCCGGCGTCTCGGACTCGACGGCCCCCTCCGGGTCCCGGTCGTAGGCCAGGCTCCCGAGCACGACGGCCCCCTTGCGCCACTCCACCGAGGCCAGCCGGCCGGCCTCGTCCCAGGTACGGGTGTCCACGTTGTTCCCGCTCGGGAAGTCGGTGGAGCGCCACTGGCTGTCGCGGGTCCACCCGAAGCTGGTCACCCGGCCGGCCCAGTCCGTCACCGACGTCATCCGACGGGCCGCGTCGTAGGCGTAGTCGACGGGGTTGGCCTGCCCCGGGTAGAGGATCGTGTCGAGGTCGCCCCCGAGCGTCCAGCCGTAGGCTGTCGTCCGACCGTTGCCGTCGACGCTGCTGCGGAGTCGGCCCTGGTTGTCCCACGCCCAGGTCTGGACCGGCCCGGCCGAGCGGGTGAGCGAGGCTCGCTGGCCCAGGGCGTCGTAGCCCACGTCCGTGATGTCCGGCGTCGCCGGATCGCTGTAGCTCACGCTGGTCAGCTGGTTGGCGCTGTCGTAGCCGTAGGTCGTGCACGCCGATGACGGGCAGGTGCCGCCCGGCTCCACCCGCTCGACGAGCCGAGCGAGGTCGTCGTAGCGGAAGCCGGTGGTCCGGCCCTGGGCGTCGGTGCTCGACACCACCGCCCCGTGGACGTCGTAGGCGAAGGTGGTCGCGTCGCCCAGGCCGTTGACCTGCGCCTGCACGGCGCCGTTCGGGAAGTACGTCGTCTCCGACTCCGAGGCGTCGGGCCGCTGGACCACCGTCGGCCGGTTCATGGCGTCGTGGTCGGTCGTGGTCGTCTGGGCGTTGGCGTCGGTGACGGCGGTGACGTTGCCGTTGCCGTCGTAGGTCGTGCTCTTGGTCTCGCCCAACGGGTTCGTCACCGACTGGACCATCCCGAAGTCGTTGACCACGAACGTCGTCTCGTGGTCGTCGGTCGGCGACGACGTGGCGTTGCCGCGCGGGGTGACGACGGACGTCACGAAGCCGCGGGTGTCGTACCCGTACGTCGTGCGGTACGAGGGCTTCTGCCCAGCGTTGACGAGGTACCCCTCAGGATCCTGCATCCATGCGAGCTGGCCGTCACCGGCCCGGTGGCTGAACACCGTCTTCTTGGGGGTCGGCGCGCCCTGCTGGTCGGGCCCGATGATGGCGGTGACGTCCTCGGGATGGGCCGGATCGCTCCGCTCGAACGTCGTGACCGCGGTGCCCTCGGTCGCGCCGCCCACCGGTGCCACCTCCGCCGACGACTCCACGAGGTTGCCGTCGGCGTCGTACTCGAAGGTGGTCGTGTTGCCGTCGGGGTCGGTGATCGAGGTGGGGCTGATCGGGTTCAGGGGGTCGGTGTAGCCGTATGTGGTCGTCCGACCGGCGGCGTCGCCGGCCGTCAGGACGTTGCCGTCGTCGTCGAAGGTGTACGACGCCTGCACACCGCCTCCCGGCCCTCGCACCTCCGTCACCCCGAGCGTGTCGGGGTCGTGGTCGTACTCGGTCGTCCGGGCCGAGGGCGTTCCCCACCCGGTCGTGATCTCGGAGACCACCTTGTCGGTGAACCGGTACTCGGTGGTCGAGCGGGTGCCTCCGGCATCGTGGGCCGGGGCCGTGAGCCGGGTCCAGGGCTCGAGGCCGTCCAACCCGTAGTCGAGGTCGGTGCGCTGGCCGGCGTGATCGAGCTGGTGGTCGACCCGACCGTCGACGTCGTACACCGTCAGGTTGGCGTTGCCCCGGGGGTCGGTGATCGAGCTCAACCGGCCCGAGGGGTCGTAGCCGTAGCCCCACGTGGCCGCGGTCGCGTCCCCGGCGTTGACCTTGAAGGTCGTCACGCTCGTCAGCCGTCCGGAGGTGTAGCCGTAGGTGACCGTGCGGGCGGGCGACGAGTCGTCGGAGACCGACTGCACGAGGCCTCCGGAGAGGGTCAGGGTCAGAGTGCGCCCGCCGGGGGTGGGCAGCGTGCTCGTCGGGGTGGCCGAGGACTGCAGGGTGATCGTGCCCCCGGATCGGGTCACGAACGTCGAGTAGCCGTTGCGGTCCTCGATCTCGACCACCTGCCCGGTCGGGTCGAAGGTGACGGTGTCGCGGTGGTTGCGGGTGAGCACCCAGCTCCCGTCGTCCGGGAGCGTGTTGGCGTCGGGCCCGTCGAGACGTTCCAGGGTGGAGGTGACGCGGGGCGGCCCCTCGTAGGTCCCGTCCACCATCTTGGAGAAGGGCAACAGGGCGCCGTTCTCCTGGGCGATGGCCACGAAGCCCGACGTCACCCTGAGGGACATGTCGAGCGGGCTCGACCAACCGGGCCCGAAGATCCCCGCCCGGTCGTGGTAGTAGGAGTTGTAGGTCCGGGTCACGGCGAGAGGGACGCCGCGCGCCGGCACCGTCAGGTCGGTGAACGACTCGGTCAGGGTCCCGGTGGCCAGATCGACGGGGTCGGCGCCCTTGATCGGGTGCAGCCGCCGCTGGCCTGCGTTGCACGGTGCGCACAGCTCGCCGTCCTGGACCTGGTTGGGGTCGGGCGGGACCAGCAGCTGCCGGATCCGGTAGTTGCCCTCGTCGGCGAAGTAGA
>JBQGCF010000200.1:0-4712 GCA_052038315.1 Iamia sp. | reverse complement strand
GTTCAGGATCACGTGGTCGCCCTTGCGGTGTATCTGCGGGCTGTCGTCCTTCTTGCCCCCGCCCGTAAGGTAGAGGTCGGGCCCCGCACCCCCGAACTTTGAGCGGCTCACCCCGAATACCGGGGTGAGCCGCTCAAAGTTCGGATCTGGTGGCGGAATACCGGGGCCAGATCGTTAGTTTGGTGAACTGATGACCTCACCGACGCCCACGGCCCCGCCGCTGACCGACACCGCCGCCGCCCTGCGGCTCGCCGTCGGCCGGCTGTCCCGGCGGATGCGCCAGGAGTCGACGCTCGGCCACAGCCTCACCCAGATCGGGATCCTGGTCACCCTCGACCGCCACGGGCCCACCACCTTCGGCGAGCTGGCCCAGGCCGAGCGGGTGGCCCCGCCGACGATCACCAAGGCGGTCGCCGCCCTGATCGCCGAGGGCCTGGTCGAGAAGGTCCCGGACCCCGACGACGGGCGGGTCCACCGGGCCCGGCTGACCGACGCCGGCCGCATCGACCTCGAGCACATCCGCCGCCAGCGCGAGGCCTGGCTCACCACCCGCCTGTCCACCCTCTCCCCCGCCGAGGTCGACCAGCTCGTCGCCGTGCTGCCCCTCCTCGAAGCCCTCTCCAACGACGACGAGACCTGAACCGCCCCCACCGACCCGAGATCACGCCTGATGACAGAACGACTGGGCACCGCTGCCCGCGACACCTTCCGCTCCCTCCACGTCCGCAACTTCCGCCTCTTCTTCTCCGGCCAGCTCGTCTCCCAGACGGGGACCTGGCTCACGATGGTCGCCCAGACCCTCCTGGTCCTGAAGCTGACCGACTCCGGGGTGGCCATCGGCCTCCTCACCGCCTTCCAGTTCGGCCCCGTCCTCCTGTTGGGCGCGTGGGCCGGCAGCATCGCCGACCGCTCCGACAAGCGGACCCTCCTCATCCGCACCCAGGCACTGGCCATGGCCCAGTCGCTGGCCTTCGCCGCCGTCGTGTTCAGCGGCAACGCCACCGTCGGGATCATCTACGCGCTGGCCATGGTGCAGGGCGTGATCACCGCCTTCGACAACCCGGCCCGGCGGGCCTTCGTCGTCGAGATGGTGCCCAAGGAGATGGTCGCCAACGCGGTCAGCCTCAACAGCACGGTGATGACCGGCTCCCGCATCGTCGGGCCGGCCGCCGCCGGCCTGCTCGTGATCACCGTCGGGTTCGGCTGGGCCTTCCTGATCGACGGGCTCAGCTACATCGCCGTGATCTACGGCCTCTGGCTGATGCGCTCCGAGGAGCTCCACCCGGCCACCCCGACCCCCAAGGCCAAGGGCCAGGTGCGGGAGGGCCTCCGCTACGTTCGCTCCAAGCCCGAGCTGTTCGTCCCGCTGGTGATGATGGCGGCCGTCGGCACCTTCGCCTTCAACTTCCAGGTCGTCGTCCCGCTGCTGGTGACCGGGCCCCTCGGCGGCAGCGAGAGCACCTTCACCCTGCTCTTCTCGATCCTCAGCCTGGGCTCGATGCTCGGCGCCCTGTGGACCGCCCGCCGCACCGACGTCACCGGCGAGCAGATCATCGCCGCCTCCGCCGGCTTCGGCGTGACCATGCTGCTGCTCGCCGTCTCGCCCGGGCTGTGGTTCGCCTTCCCGGCCGCCGTGCTGCTCGGCGTGGCGTCGATCGCCTTCATGACCACCTCGACGGCGATCGTGCAGATGCGGGCCGCCCCCGAGTACCGGGGCCGGGTCCTCGCCCTGCAGGCGATGGTGTTCCTCGGCAGCACGCCGATCGGCGGTCCGACCGTCGGCTGGGTGTCCGACGTCTTCGGTCCCCGCGCCGGCGTCGCCCTGGGCGGGATCGCCTGCCTCGGTGCCGCCGCCTGGGCCCAGCGGGCGATGCGCCGGCCCGACGACCGGGTCCCGGTCGACGACGAGCAGGTCGAGGCCTCGACCCTGACGCTGACCGACTGACGACGTTCAGGCGGGCTCGGCGGGGAGGCCGAGGATCTTCTCGCCGAGGATCGACCGCTGGACCTCGCCGGTGCCGCCCCCGATGGTGAGGGCGGGGGCGAACAGGTAGCCGAAGTGCCACGTGGGGTCGGCCACGCCGCACGGGCCCGACGTGCTCAGCATCCCGGCCGGCCCGGCCAGGTCCTTGGCCGCGGCCATGACGGCCTGCCCGTGCTCGTCGGCCAGCACCTTGCGGATCGAGGCCTCGGGCCCCGGCTGCTCGCCCTTGATGGCGGCGGTGACCGTGCGCAGCCGGATCAGCCGCAGGATCTCGGACTCGACGTGGAGCCGCGCCAGCCGCTGGCGCATCCCCGGGTCGGTGGTGCCGCCGGCGGCCCTGACGATGTCGAGCAGGTCGGACGCCTGCGGGCCCATCCCCCACAGCGCGCCGCCCGACGAGAGCGACACCCGCTCGTTGCCGAGGGTGACCTTGGCCAACGCCCAGCCGTGGTCGACCTCGCCGACGAGGTGGTCGGCGGGCAGCCGGACCTCGTCGAGGAAGACCTCGTTGAACGTGTGCCCGCCGGTCATCTCGATCAGCGGCCGGACCGTGATCCCCGGCGCCTCCATGTCGCACACGAAGTACGAGATGCCCTTCTGCTTGGGCACGTCGGGATCGCTGTTGGTCCGGGCGATCAGGATCCCCCAGCGGGCCAGGTGGCCCATCGACGTCCACACCTTCTGGCCCTGGACCACCCACTCGTCGCCGTCGCGGGTCGCGGTCGTCCGCAGCCCGGCCAGGTCGCTGCCGGCCCCGGGCTCGCTGAACAGCTGGCACCAGATCTCCTCGCCCGAGAGGAGCTTCGGCAGCCAGCGGGCCTTCTGCTCGTCGGTGCCGGCGTGGAGCAGGGTCGGCCCGCCCCAGCCGATGCCGATCATGTTCGCCGGCCGGCGGACCCCGGCGCGCTTCAGCTCCTCGTCGATGACGATCTGCAGGATCGGGTCGGCGTCGAGCCCGTAGGGGCGCGGCCAGTGCGGGGCGACGTAGCCGGCGGCGGCCAGCTCGGCCCCGCTCGGGGTCGGGTGGTCGGCCAGCCAGGCCCGCACCTCCAGGCGGCGCGGGTCGTCGTCGGACGGGAGGTCGAAGTCCACGGACGGACTGTAGGGTCGCCGGATGGCCACGAACGGATGGAACTTCGCCGAGGTCTGGGAGGTCATCGCCGAGCAGATCCCCGATGCCCAGGCCCAGGTGCAGGGCGATCGGCGGTACACCTGGAAGCAGTTCGACGAGCGCGCCAACGGCGTGGCCCACGCCCTGCTGGAGGCCGGCGTCGTCGAGCAGGACAAGGTCGCCCAGTACCTCTACAACGGCCCCGAGTACCTCGAGTCGGTGTACGGCGCCTGGAAGGCCGGGCTGGCCCCGCTCAACACGAACTACCGCTACGCCGACGACGAGCTCGTCTACCTGTGGGACAACGCCGACGCCGTCGCCGTCGTCTTCCACGGCACCTTCGTCCCCACCATCGAGCGCATCCGCGACCGGGTGCCCGGCGTGAAGCTGTGGCTCTGGGTCGACGACGGCGCCGGCCCCTGCCCCGACTGGGCCACCCCCTACGAGGACGCCGCCACCGGCCACCCCGAGCGGGTCGTGCCCGAGTGGGGCCGCAGCGGCGACCACCTCTACGTGATCTACACGGGTGGCACCACCGGCATGCCCAAGGGCGTGATGTGGCGCCAGGACGACCTGTTCCGCAACCTGATCGGCGCCGCCGGCGACCCCCGGGTCCGGGAGGGCGAGCCCAACCTCGACTGGTTCCGCGAGCGGATCACCCACGCCGGCATGGTCGGCCTGCCCGCCTGCCCCCTCATGCACGGCACCGGCTGCTTCACCCAGCTGATCACGCTGTCGGGCGGCGGCTCGTGCGTCACCCTCGAGTCCCGCACGCTCGACGTCCCCGAGCTGCTCGACACAATCGACCGCGAGGGCGTCAACCTGGTCGCCATCGTCGGCGACGCCTTCGCCAAGCCGATCAACCGCACCCTCGAGGCCAACCCCGACCGCTGGACCCTCGCCTCGCTGCTCGCCATCACCTCCTCGGGCGTCATGTTCTCCGAGCCGGTCAAGCAGGAGCTGCTGACCCACGCCAAGACGGCCATGATCATCGACGCCTTCAGCTCGTCGGAGGCGGTCGGCATGGGCCAGTCGGTCAGCGCTGCCGGCGCCGAGGCCAAGACGGCCAAGTTCACCGTCGGCGAGAACACCCGGGTGCTCGACGAGGACGGCAAGGACGTCGAGCCCGGGTCGGGCCAGATCGGCCGGGTCGCCGTCGGCGGCTTCCAGCCGATCGGCTACTACAAGGACGAGGCCAAGACGGCCGCCACCTTCCTCACCGTCGACGGCAAGCGCTACTCGGTGCCCGGCGACTTCGCCCAGGTCGAGGCGGACGGGTCGATCACCCTCCTCGGCCGGGGCTCGGTGTGCATCAACACCGGTGGCGAGAAGGTCTTCCCCGAGGAGGTCGAGGAGATCCTCAAGCTCCACCCCTCGATCGTCGACGCGGTGGCCGTGGGCGTGCCCGACGAGAAGTTCGGCGAGGCGATCACCGGCGTGGTCGAGCTGGCCCCCGACGCCTCCCTCGACGAGGCCGACGTCATCGCCCACGTCAAGGGCAAGCTGGCCAGCTACAAGGCCCCGAAGCGCGTCCTCCCCATCGACACGATCGGCCGCGCCCCCAACGGCAAGGTCGACTACAAGCGCCTCAAGGCCTGGGCCCAGGACACCGTCGCC
>JBQGCF010000199.1:0-22252 GCA_052038315.1 Iamia sp. | reverse complement strand
CCGCCTCGGCCCCGACGCGGTGATGCCGCGCCGCATCAAGTACAAGCGCCTGACGCGGGTGTGATCGCGCAACCGCAAGGCGCCGCCGCGCCTTGCGGCGTCGCCTTGTTCGACTATCCTCGGACCGAGCGAGGAGCGGCGATGGTCGGCGTCGAGAGCCAGGTTCTGGAGCACCTCGCGAAGGGCTACGGCGACCGCCTGCTCATCGACGACCTGTCGTTCACGCTCCCGCGCGCGGGCATCGTGGGCGTCATCGGTCCCAACGGCGTGGGCAAGACCACCCTCTTCCGCATGCTGACCGACGGCGAGGCCCCCGACGCCGGCTCGATCACCGTCGGCTCGACCGTCCAGCTCGCCTACGTCGACCAGAGCCGCCAGGCCCTCGACCCCGAGAAGACGGTCTACGAGGAGATCACCGGCGGTCGCGACGACATGGTGATCGGCGGCCGCCCCGTCAACGGCCGGGCCTACTGCGCCCAGTTCAACTTCAAGGGCTCCGACCAGCAGAAGAAGGTCGGCGTGCTGTCGGGCGGTGAGCGCAACCGGGTCCACCTGGCCAAGGTCCTGAGCGAGGGCGGCAACGTCCTCCTGCTCGACGAGCCGACCAACGACCTCGACGTCGACACCCTGCGGGCCCTGGAGGACGGTCTCGAGTCGTTCCCCGGCTGCGCCGTGGTGATCAGCCACGACCGCTGGTTCCTCGACCGCATCGCCACCCACATCCTCGCCTTCGAGGGCGACAGCCAGGTGCGGTGGTTCGAGGGCAACTTCAGCGAGTACGAGGCCCACCGCAAGAAGGAGCTCGGCTCCGCCGCCGACCAGCCGCACCGGATCAAGTACAAGCCGCTCGCTCGATGACCGACGTCGTTCGGGTCAACCCGGACGGGACCCGGACGCCGATCGTCTTCTTCAGCACCTGGGTCCAGACGGTCGACCCCCTGGGCCCGCTCGGCGCCGAGCTGGGGCCCGACCAGCCGCTCATCGGCGTCGAGCACCCGCCCCTCGACGGGCCCATGCCCGAGGACTTCGCCGCCTGGGTCCGCCACCACCGCGCCGGCTTCGACGCACTGGAGCTCCCACCCCCCTACCGGCTGGCCGGGTTCTCCTTCGGCGGCGTGATCGCCCTGGAGATCGCCCGCCAGCTGGCCGCCGAGGGCCGGGATGTCGAGTGGGTGGGCATGATCGACACGATCCGGCCCCTCGCCAACCCGAAGGGCGTCCGCCGCTACCTCGGCTACCACCTGCGCGAGGTCGTCGACCAGCCCGACCCGGACGTGCGGCGCGCCCACGTCCGGCGGATGGTGCGGGGCGGCAGCCATCGGGTGGCGTGGCGCGTCCGTCACCAGGTGCTGCGCCTCCCCCGCCGGCTCGGGCTGATCCCGCCCCCGCCCCGGAAGGTCCTCCCCGAGGCCGGCTCGCTGCGGCCGCTCAAGAAGGCGGTGTGGCGGGGCTACCTGTCCTACGTCCCGGCGCACCACGACGGGCCCGTCGCCCTCTTCACCGGGGCCGAGAACCGGGCCCGGGCCAAGGGCGACCCCAGCCTCCGCTGGGCGCCCTACCTGCGCGGCGGCTTCGAGGTCATCCCCGTCCCGGGCGAGCACGTCGAGATCCTCCACCCGCCCAACGTCGCCGTCGTGGCCGCCGCCATGACCGCCGCCCTCGCCCGCCTCGACTAGCCGGGGTCGGCGAGGCCCAGCGCGACCTGGCGGCGGCGGATGGCGGCCAGCTCGGGCTCGAGGTCCGGGCGGTCGAGCAGGGGCCGGACCCGACCGGGCCGATAGGGCGGTTCCGACGCCTCGATGTCGTCGGGGAACGCCCGCTGCACCGCCTCCCCGTCGGCCACCGCCCCCTCGGCGGTCACGGCCACGATCGCCACCCCGCGGTCGTGGAGAGCGGCCCGGGTCGCCCGATGGTGGGCCAGCACCTCCGTGGGCGTTGCCGCGATCGGCCGGTGCACGTCGATGAGGAAGCGATGGCCGACCCAGCTGTCGGTGGTCGGCGTGGTGATCAGCCACCGCTCCTCGGGCACCAGGCAGCTCCTCGCCTGCACGACGACCCGGCCCCGGTGCTCGGCCAGCCCGACGACGATGCCGTCGTCGGACAGCAGCCCAGCGGTCACGCCCTTCGGGGTCCGGCGCGCCCGGATCCAGCGGAGACCCTGGGCCTCGAGCTCGTCCACCCCCGCGGCGACCGGCGGCGACAGCTCGGCCCGCTCGGCGAGGACGACCGTGGCCGACGCCGTGGCGGCCCCCCGGACCCGACGCCGGCGCACCAGGTGCCCCCAGCCGATGAAGGCCAGCACCACCAGCTCGCAGGCCAGCACTGCCAGCAGGAGGCGGAGCACCGACGGCCCCGGGGACAGGGCGAAGGTCAGGCCGGCGGCGACGAGGGCGACGACGACGATGAGGGCGATGTAGGCCCATGACGCGAGGAGCAGCTTGCGCTCGATGACCCCGGAGACCTCCTCGCTCCGGCTCATCGGGTGGGCCCCTCGGCTCCCACCGTGCGGCCGACGAGGATGGCGGCGCCGGTGCCGACGAGCCAGGCGTCGCCGGTGGTGAGGCCGGCCCGCTGGAGCAGGCCGGTGTCCTCGGCCACGGCGGTGGCGGCCAGGCAGCCGGCCACGACCGCACCGGTGGCCAGGCTGGCCGCCGCGGCCCGGCGGTGGCCGGCGTCGGCGAGGGGGCGGGCGGCGAGCAGCGGGGTCAGGGCCAGGCTGACGTAGCCGGTGGTGGCGGTGACGGCGTGGGCGGTGTCGAGCCCGGCGCTGTGCTCGAGCGGGGTGAGGGCGACGCCGACCGTCGCCACGCCGTTGACCGCGCTGGCGCTCCACGCCGGGCCCGGGATCGCCCGGCGCAGGGCCACCGCCCCGGCGGCCGAGCCGGCGGCGTAGAGCAGGAAGCCGGCGTTCATCACGTGACGCTGCGGCGCGCCGGTCGCCGCCGTGCGGCTGATGGCGTCGCGCAGCGGCTCGTACCCGGGCGTGCGGGCCCCGGCCACGGCCCACGCGGCGATGAAGGCCACCGGCCCCAGCACCAGGCCCCACGCCGCTCGTCGTCCCACGACCTCGGACCCTAGGGCGCCGACGCTGCGCCAGGATCACGTGACGACGGTCACCGGTGTGGGTACGGTCGGCGCCGTGAACGCACCGCTCCGCCGCCGCCTCGTCGCCCTCGTCACCACCGTGGGCCTGGCCCTCGGGCTGGCGGTCATCCCGTCGGCCGCCCCCGCCGGCGCGGCGGCCAAGGACCCGGTCGTGATCGTGGCCGGCACCTTCTCCCCCGCCTTCGCCAACGAGCCCCTCGCCGCCCGGCTGCGGGCCGACGGCCACCCGGTCCGCATCTTCGAGCTGCCCACCCTCGGCACCCAGGACATCCGGCTCACCGCCCAGGCCCTGCGCACCTTCGTCGACGGCGTGCGCTCGTCGACCGGGGCGGCCAAGGTCGACCTGGTCGGCCACTCGCAGGGCGGGCTCGTCGCCCGGGCCTACGTGAAGTGGTACGGCGGCGCCACCAAGGTCGACAGCCTGATCACCCTCGGCACGCCCAACCGGGGCACCTACGTCGCCAACCTCGTGAACGTCCTGGGCTTCGGCAATTGCCTCACCGTGGTGGCCTGCGAGCAGATGAGCATCGGCTCGTCGTTCCTGGCCGACCTCAACGCCGGCGACGACACGATCGGCTCGGTCCGCTACACCACCATCCGCACGTGGCAGGACGAGCTGGTCCGCCCGGTCGACCAGGCCACCCTCTTCGACGGCGCCACCAACGTCCTGGTGCAGGACCCGTGCTTCCTCCGGGTCGTGGGCCACGTCGGGCTGATCACCGACGGCACCGTCTACTCCGGCATCCGCACCGCCCTGGCCGGCTCCCCCCGCCTGAGCTGCTTCGCCCTCTGACGATCCGATGAGGCGGTGAAAGATCCGGCGGCGGCCGGACATCCCGGGGATGTGGAGGAGGAGGACTTCGTCGCGCTGCACCGGGCCCACGGGGCCGCCGTGTGGCGCTTCGCCCGGCGCCGGTGCGCATCGTCCGACCAGGCCGACGACGCCACCGCCGAGGTCTTCGCCATCGCCTGGCGACGTCGTGACGACCTCCCGCCGGCCGACGAGGCCCGGCTCTGGCTGCTCGGGACGGCCCGGCGCGTCCTGGCCAACCAGCACCGGTCGGCCCGCCGCCGCGCCGGGCTGGAGGACCGGCTCCACGCCGTCGCCCCGGCCCCCGGTCCGCCCGATCCGGCCGACGTGGTCGGCGCCGCCGATCCGCTGTGGGTCGCCCTCGCCACACTCCCCGACGAGCAGCGGGACCTCCTGGTCATGCGGGCGTGGGACGGGCTGGCGGTCACCGAGATCGCCGCCCTCCTCGACTGCACCCCCAACGCGGCCTCGATCCGGCTGACCCGGGCCCGCGACGCCCTGGCCGCTGCCCTGGGCCACGACGGGCGGAAAGGACGGACGCCGTCCCGGACATCCAGCGGTCGGGACCCCGACGACGGAGGAGGCACCGATGGACGACCGTGACCCGCTGCTCGACGAGCTGGCGGCGCTCGACCCGGCGGCCACCGACCCGCCCCCGGCGCCGGGCTCCCCCCGAGACCGCCAGATCCTGGAGCGAGCCATGTCGTCCACCACCACCATCCCCGTCGTCCCCCGGCGCCGGCCCCGCCGGCTGCTGGTCCTCGCCGGGACCGGCCTGGCCGCCGCCGTGCTGGCGGTCGTCGCCGTCACCGTGGCCGGCACGCCCGGCGACCGCCCCGACCCGGTCGCCGCCCTCACCGCGGCGGCCGACACCACCGGCCGGGTCGACACCCTGCGGGTCCACGCCACCTACGTCGACGAGGGCGGCACCCGCACCCTCGACGCCGACGTCGACGGCCGCGACGTCAGCCTCCGCTCGCAGAACGGGCCCGGCCACGTCGACGGCAGCGGCGAGGAGTGGTCGATCATCGTCGGCGACCAGCAGTGGTCCGACGAGGACCCCGAGCCGATCACCCTGACCGACGACCTGCGCAACGTCCCCTTCCCCGAGGCCTCCGAGGCGGTGCTGGAGGCGGCCCTGGAGGGGGCGTCGGTCACCGACGAGGGCGACGAGGACGTCCGGGGCGTCGAGGCCACGCACTACCGCATCGAGCTGGGCGAGCCCGGCGTCGCCGCCCTCAGCGCCCTGGCCCCGAACCAGGTCGCCATGTTCGAGCTCGAGTACCCGCAGGGGGTCACGAGCCTCGACGTGTGGGTGGCCGACGACCTGATCCGGAAGATCCGCCACACCTTCGAGGAGGACGGCGCGACCGGCTCGGCGACGATCGAGTTCTACGACCTCGGCGCCGACATCACGGTCGAGCCGCCACGCTGAGCCCGCGGGCGGTCAGGCCCGGCAGTAGGCGGCGGCGATCCCGTTGAAGGTCGCCGCCGCCTCCCACTGCAGGAAGTGGCCGGCGTCGGGGACGATCAGCGGGCCGACGACGTCGAGGCAGGCCGCCGCCATCTTCTGCGGGAAGCTGGGGAGGACGACGTGGTCCTCGGGGCCGTACAGGACGAGCGTCGGCACCGGCGTCTGCTCGAACATGCGGGGCGTGTCCTCGGACGGGCGGCGGCCGGCGCTCTGCTCGTAGGCGCCCCAGGCCGATCGGAGCCTCTCGGCGTCGCCGAAGGGCTCGGCGTGGAAGGCGACCTGGTCGGCGGTGAAGGCGTCGGGCGTGCCCCACAGGCGGTGGCCGTACATCGGGGCGACCCAGCCCCGGCGCCGCTCGACGGTGTCCAGCTCGGCCAGCAGCTGCTCGGGCTCGGTGGCCTGGCGATAGAAGTAGTCAGTCGTCGCGGAGCGACGGCCGCTAGGGCGGCGGGTGGGGTCGGAGGACGTGTAGTCGGACTGGGCGCGGCGCACCCGCATGTCGTCGGGGGGCAGGCCGGCCGCGGTGTACACGTTCTCGATCAGCGGGGTCACGGTGTTGAACAGGACCTGGCGGGTGACGAAGCCGGGGAAGCGCAGCCCGAGGTCGTAGAGGACGACACCGCCGAGGTCGCCGCCCGCCGTCGCCGTCGTCTCGTGGCCGAGGACGTCGTGGACGAGGGCGTGGACGTCGAGGCTGTAGGCGGCCACGTCGTAGAAGTCGTCGGCGGCCAGCCCCGAGTCGCCGTAGCCCCGGAGGTCGGGGACGATGACCTCGAAGCCGGCGGCGGCCAGCGGCTCGATGTTGCGCCACCAGATGCGCTTGGTCTCGGGGTATCCGTGGAGGAGCAGCAACGGCTGCCCGCCGACCCCCTCCCGCACGTAGGCCAGCTCGACCCTCCCCCGCACCTCGGCACGGTGGATCGTGAACCGCCCCGGATCGACATCGGCGTCAGCCATGGCCCGGAGTCTGGCCGTTCTGATGAGCCCTCGTGCCAGATCTGGCACGAGGGCTGATCAGAACCGGGCCCAGCCCGTTCTGATGAGCGACGGTGCCACATCTGGGACGAGGGCTCATCAGAACGGGGGTGACGCCCGCGGCGGGTCGCTCGACTGTCACACCCCGTCTGTACACCGTCGCCATGGACCCCACGATCGAACGGGCCGTCGCCGAGCGGGCCCGGACGCAGCTCGGCCTGATCACCACCCCGCAGGCCATCGCCCTGGGCCTGTCGCGCAGCACCTTCCACCGACGGGTCGGAGCCGGCATCTGGGTGCCCGTCGGCCGGCGAACCTTCCGCCTCGCCGGCGCGCCACCGGGGCGCGAGGTCGACGTCCTGGCGGCGTGCCTCGACCTCGACGCCGTGGCCTCGCACCGGACCGCGGCGTGGCTCCACGGCCTGGTCCCGTGGCCCGGCGTCGTCGACGTCAGCGTGCCGAAGGGCCGCACGGTGGTCGGTGTGCACGACCCGGTCGGCCGCCGGATCCACACGTCGACCAACCTGCCGCCGGACGACCTCACCCGGGTGGGCGCCATCCCGGCCACGAGCGTGGCCCGCACGCTGATGGGTCTGGCCGCCCTCGAACCGACGGAGGTCCCGGATCGCCAGCTGGCCGACATCGTGGAGGAGGCGGTGCAGCGACGGATGGCCTCCGACCGATGGCTCTGGTGGTTGCTGGAGCGACGCCGCTGCCGAGGCCGCAACGGGGTGGTGCGGTTCGAGGACGCCCTCGCCGAGCGGGCGGAGCTGGGACCGACCGAGAGCTGGCTGGAGCGAGCGCTGCTGAGGATCATCGTCGAGGCCGGCCTGCCCCGACCGTTCGTCCAACGACGCATCCGCCGGAGCGGTCGCTTCGTCGCCCGGGTCGACCTGGCCTACGACCCCGGCCTGATCGTCATCGAGGCGCTCGGCTACCGATACCACGCCACGAGGGAGCAGCAGACCCGGGATGCGGCTCGAGCCGCCGAGCTGCAGCTCCTCGGTTGGGACGTGTACCAGATCACCTACGACCAGGTCGTCCGCAGGCCCAGGTGGGTCGCCGACGTCGTCCGCGCCGCCCTGGCCCGGGCCGACCTCCTCGCGCCCGCGGCCTGATGTTCCCTCTTCTGATCAGTCCCGGTGCCAGAACTGGCACCCTCGCTGATCAGAACGGGAGGGGACGAGGGAGGGGCGGGCTGGTCAGGGTGGGGTGAGCTCGACGGTGAAGCGGAAGCGGGCCCGGCCCTCGGACCACATGGGGAAGTTGGTGCCCCAGAGGTTGTCGTGGAGGCAGACCCACACGCCCGCGTCGACCGCCGGCTGGTCGCGGGTGAAGCGCAGGGGCTCGGGCCGGCCGGCCCCCGCGGCGGCCAGGGCCACGAGCGGCGCGTCGAGGGTCTGCAGTCGCACCGTGCCGTCGGGCCCGGACCAGCGCACCCCCTCCCCCACGGCGTGGAGGTGGCGGTTGCCACCGGGGACGACGTCGAGCGGGTCGACGTCCTGGCCCAGCTTGTCCAGGGTCATGGCCGCGGCCGGGGCGACGAGGGGCCGGAAGGCGAGCCACGTCGCCTCGGGCAGGCGGTTGGCCGGCTTGGCGTCCCAGCGCAGCTCCAGCCCAAGGCGGGCCGGGCCGGTCGGCGGCGACGCATCGGTGAGGTGGAGCTCGACGGAGCCCGGCGCGCCGGACGTCGCCACCGCAGCGTCCGGCATGGTGAGCACGACGACCAGCGCCGACGGATCGGGACGGCCCGACAGCGTCTCGCCGGCGTGGACGGCCACCGCCTCCGGCTCCCACCACGCCGAGACGGCGCCGGCCGTGTCGATGCCCGGCTTGAGGTTGTCCTCGACGGCCCACCACTCGTCCTCCGGCGTGCTGTGGACGTAGGTGTCCCAGCGATCCCGGTAGTCGGCCTCCGAGAAGGCCTGGTGGGCGAGGGCGGCCAGCGGGTGGTCCTCGTCGGCCAGCACCGTGCCCGTCACCGTGTCGACGAGGTGGACGATCGCCCCGGTCCGCTCGGAGACGGCCACCTCCCAGTCCCCCAGCCGGTGCCGGTCGCCGGCGTCCAGCGCGGCGCCGGGCAGGCGGGGCGGGAGGGGGTCGTCGAGCGCCCGCAGCGTCGCCTCCGCGGCCAGGCGCAGCCCGTCGCTCGCGATCGCCGCCACCGCCTCGTCGACGTAGGCGCGCTGCTCGTCCCACGACGCCTCGAAGGCCTTCGTCGCCGGTTCGGCCCGCAGCTCGGCCAGCGTGCCCCGCCCCCACCGGACCCGGTCGGGCAGGTGCGTCTTCTCGTCCATCCCCCACGTGTGCTCGGCCACCAGCAGGAGGTGCTCGTGGAAGCCCCGCAGCCGGGAGTCGTCGGGCGCCACCATCCCCTCGGCCGCCCACGACCGCCGCAGCCGCAGCAGCTCCCGGAACCGGGCCACCTTGCCCGGGTCGCTGCCCACGCCGTGGATCCACGTGTCGCCGATCTCGGCGGTCACCACCGGCAGGTCGGCGACGACGGGCCGCAGTCCCACGGCGAAGGCGTCGAGCGTCGACCCGACCACCTCGGCCCCCGGCACCCGCTCACGCAGGGCGGCGAAGGAGGCGACGACGTCGTCGGCGCTCGGCGGCCCGAGGTTGTCGCCGGTGTGGGCGAAGGCGAGGGCGTCGGCGCCGCCGGGGACGACGGTGAGGTCGCCGTAGCCGCCGGCCTGGTACACGACGGTGACCTCGGCGCCGTCGGGCGAGCGCCAGCGGAACACGGGCGGGACGTCGGGCACGGTGGCCACAGGGTTGACGCCGATGTGGAGGAGCTCGACGCCGGCCGCGGCCAGCAGCGGGACCAGGCCCCGGGTGTGGCCGGGGACGTCGGTCAGCTTGGCGGCGATCGTGCGCCGCCCGAAGCGGTGGTCGAGCCGGGCCGCGATCTCCAGCCCGGCCTCGACCAGCCCGACGTCGGCCAGCTCGGTGTGGGTCGTGAACGGGAGGGCGTGCCAGGCGAGGTCGCCCACGGCGATGGCCTCCTCGGCGGCCCGGCGTCCGGCGGCGTCGGTCCGCTCCAGGAACGTGTGGATGAGCCACGAGCCGGTCGTCCACACGAACCGCTCGGGACCGCCCCGCTCTCGCAGCGCCACCGCCAGGGCCAGCGCCCGGGGGATGTAGGAGTCGACGTAGGTGGCGACGACCTCCTCGGCCCGGGCCGTGAAGCCGACGTCGAGGTGGGTCTTGGCCACCAGGTGCACCGTCTCGACCGTCACGGGCCCGATCCTGGCAGGGAGGGGTACCGTCCGGCGATGCGTCGATCGGTGGTCGCCCTCGTCGTGGTGCTGGCCGCCTGCTCGTCGTCGACCACCGCCTCGACCACGACGACATCGACCACGACGGCGCCGATCACGACGACGGCGCCGGACCCGGCGTGGGCGGCGATCGACCGGGACCTGGCGGCCATGGGCCCGCACGTCGGCCTGCTCGCGGCCCGGGTCGCGCCCGACGGGACCTGCGACCCGGTCCACGCCGTCGAGCCGGCGACGCCCCGGCCCACGGCATCGCAGTTCAAGCTGTGGGTCCTCGGCGCCCTGGCCGAGCGGGTCGAGGCGGGGACGATCGCCTGGGACGACACGCTGACGATCACCGACGCCGTCCGCAGCCTGGGCAACGGCGAGGGCTCGCTCCAGCTCGAGCCGACGGGCACCGAGGTCACCGTCGAGGAGGCCGCCGCCTCGATGATCGCGATCAGCGACAACACCGCCACCGACATGCTCATGGGCCTGCTCGGCCCCGAGGCGGTGGCGGCGCGGGCCGGGCGGTACACCGACGACCCCACCGCCAACGAGCCGTTCCTGACCACGCGGCAGATGCTCCTGCTCCACTACAGCGCCGGCCTGGGCGAGCGGTACCTGGCCACGCCGGTGGACGACCGGGCCGCCTTCCTCGCCGCCGAGGTCGACCCCCTCCCCCTCGACGCCGTCGGTTCGGCCTACTCCGAGGAGCCCCGGTTCATCGAGGAGATCGAGTGGTTCGCCGCGCCCGACGACCTGTGCCGGACCTGGGCCGGGCTCCACGAGCTGGCCGCCCGCCCGGCGCTGGCGCCGCTCGACGGCATCCTCTCCGAGCAGGTCGCCGGGATCGGCCTGGCCCCCGAGGCGTGGCCGACCGTCTGGTACAAGGGCGGCTCCGAGGCGGGCGTCCTCACCATGGGCTGGCTGGCCGTCGACGCCGAGGGCGGGACGTTCGTCGTCGAGGCCATGGTGTCCGACCCCGGGGCCGCCCTGGCCCCGGAGTCGATCACCGACCTGGTCGCCCTGGCCGAGGAGGCCTTCGCCGCCCTCGGGTCGGGCTAGCCGACGATGTAGGTCACGCCGGTGACGGCCTGGGGCTGGCCCGGGTACGGCCCGCCCTCGTCGGTGGTCAGCACCACCTGCTGGCCCTTGCTGGGACTGGTGAAGGCGCACCGCCCGACCCCACCGTCGAGGGTGGTGCACTCGGTGAGGGTCCAGTCGTCGCCCCCCGGGTCGAAGGTGCCGAACAGCCGATCGAGGGCCGCAGGTGAGGCGTAGGGCGCGGCCTCGTCCCGGTCCCCCCGGCCCCAGGCCCGGATCAGCTGGCTGCTGTACTGCCCGAAGTCCGACGGCAGGGCGTCGGTCCCGCCCTCGGCACCGGGCTCGAACGTGGCCCGACTGACGGGGGCGAGGGCGCCGGTCGCCTCGTCGGGCATCGTGCGCTGGCCGGTGGTCAGCCGCTCGCCGCGGGACGCGCTGGTGAAGGTGCAGTAGATCGTGCCGGCGGCGCCGTCGCAGCCGGCCGCCTCCCAGTCGTCGCCACCGGGATCGGCGTGGGTGAACAGCTGGTCGACCACCAGCGGATCGGCCAGCTCGCCGGCCCGCTCCCGGTCGCCGGCGCCCCACGCCCGGACCGGCTCGGCGGCCCAGGCCTCGTGGTCGGCCGGCTGGCCCTCACCCCCGCCGCCGCCACCGTCGTCCGGCGGGGCCGTCGTCTCGCTGGAGGACGGCGGGGCCGTGGTCTCCGACGGCGGTGGGGCCGTCGTCTCCGAGGAGGACGAAGGCTCCGCCTCCGTCGTGGTCGTGGTGGTGGTCGGGTCCGCCGAGTCGTCGTCGCTGCATGCCGCCAGCAGCAGGGCGAGGCTGAGCGGAGCGGCCGCCAGTGCGGTTCTCCTGTGCTTCCTCATGCCTCCACCCCTATCCGGGGGGACGGCGTCCGACGCCCTACAGGAAGGGGGTCAGCACCCCGAGGACCGCTGTGGCCTGGGCCGATGGGTCGCCGTCATCTGGTGTCAGGCGCAGCTCGGGGGTGTTCGGGGCCTCGTAGGGGTCGTCGATGCCGGTGAAGCCGGTGATCTCGCCGGCCCGGGCCTTGGCGTAGAGGCCCTTGGGGTCGCGCTGCTCGCACAGCTCGATCGGGGTGTCGACGAAGACCTCGACGAAGGGCACGCCGGCGGCCTCGTGGGCGGCCCGGGCCCGGTCCCGACCGGCCCGGTAGGGCGAGATCAGCGGGACGAGGGCGACGACGCCGGCATCGGCCAGCAGCAGGGCGACCTCGCCGGCCCGGCGGACGTTCTCGTCCCGGTCGTCGGCCGAGAAGCCGAGGTCGGCGTTGAGCCCGTGGCGCAGGTTGTCGCCGTCGAGCCGGTAGGCGGGCTGGCCGGAGGCGACCAGCAGACCCTCCAGGGCGACGGCGACGGTCGACTTCCCCGACCCCGACAGCCCGGTCAGCCACACGGTCGCGCCCCGGTGCGGCCGCTCCTCGCGACCCACCGAGCCCCCGTGCCAGGTGACGTTGGTGCTCATCGTTCGCTAGAGGATCATCCCCGCGGCCCTGGGCCCGAGCGGCCCGCCGACGAGGAACGAGGAGGCAAGAGCGGGAGGGACGGCGGCGTTGGTGCGAGGCCCTGCCGAGCACGATGCCACCCGCATCAGAGGATCATCCCCGCGGCGACCGTCGCGTTGGTGTCCTCGTCGATGAGGATGAAGCTGCCGGTGGTGCGGTTGCGGCGGTACTCGTCGGCGAACAGCGGGAGGGTGGTGCGGAGGGTGACCCGGCCGATCTCGTTGAGGGCCAGCTCGGGGGCGGCCTCGTCCCGGTGCAGCGTGTTGACGTCGAGCCGGTACTGGAGGTCCTTCACCATCGCCCGGGCGCTGCGCGTCGTGTGCTTGATGCCGAGCTTGCGGCGGGGCGTCAGGGCCGACGTCTCGTCCATCCAGCAGACCATGGCCTCGATGTCCTGGGTGACCCGGGGCTGGTTGTGGGGCCGGCAGATCATGTCGCCGCGGGAGATGTCGATCTCGTCGGTGAGCGTGATGGCCACCGACATCGGGCTGTAGGCCTCGTCGACCGGCCCGTCGGCGGTGTCGATCGACTTCACCTTGGACGTGAAGCCCGACGGCAGCACCAGCACCTCGTCCCCCGGCTTGAACGATCCCCCGGCGACCGTGCCGGCGTAACCCCGGTAGTCGTGGAAGTCGTTGGAGTGGGGCCGGATCACGTACTGGACCGGGAAGCGGGCGTCGATCAGGTTGCGGTCGCTGGCGATGTGGACCTGCTCCATGTGGTGGAGCAGCGACGCGCCCTCGTACCACGGCATGTTCTCGCTGCGGGTCACCACGTTGTCGCCGACGAGGGCGGACACGGGGATGGAGGTCAGGTCGCTGACGTCGAGCTTGGCCGCGAAGTCACGGAACTCGTCGGCGATCTCCTGGAAGCGCTCCTGGCTCCAGTCGACGAGGTCCATCTTGTTGACGCACAGGACGAGGTGCGGGATCTGGAGCAGCGACGACAGGAAGGCGTGGCGGCGGGACTGCTCGACGATCCCCTTCCGGGCGTCGACCAGGATCAGGGCCAGGTCGGCCGTCGAGGCGCCGGTGACCATGTTCCGCGTGTACTGGATGTGCCCGGGGGTGTCGGCGATGATGAACTTCCGCCGGGGGGTGGCGAAGTAGCGGTAGGCCACGTCGATCGTGATGCCCTGCTCCCGCTCGGCGCGCAGGCCGTCGGTGAGGAGGGCCAGGTTGGTGTACTCGGCACCCATGCGGGCCGAGGTCGCCTCGACCGCCTCCAGCTGGTCCTCGAAGATCGCCTTCGAGTCGTAGAGGAGGCGCCCGATCAGGGTGGACTTGCCGTCGTCGACAGACCCTGCTGTAGCGAGCCGAAGCAGCTCAGACACGAGAAGCGTCCTCTCCCTGGCGAGGCGGGTCGCCCGCCGAGCGCCTGCAAGCCGCAGCCCACGCGGCGTTGGAACTTGTGAGCGAGGCGACGAAGGAGCTTCGAGCGAACACTAGAAGTAGCCCTCTCGCTTGCGATCCTCCATGCCGGCCTCGCTGATGCGATCGTCGGCGCGGGTGGCGCCCCGCTCGGTCAGCCGGGTGGCGGCCACCTCGGCGATGACCTCCTCGATGGTGGAGGCCGTGGAGTCGACCGCCCCGGTGCCGGTGGCGTCGCCGATCGTGCGGAACCGGACGGTGCGGGTCTCGACCACCTCGTCGTCGCCCAGCGTGATGTGGTCGGTCACGCCGATCCACATCCCGTCGCGCTTCACGACCTCGCGCTCGTGGGCGTAGTAGAGCGGCGGCAGCGAGACGTCGTCGGCGCCGATGTACTGCCAGATGTCGAGCTCGGTCCAGTTGCTCAGCGGGAACACCCGGATGTGCTCGCCCCGGTGGTGGCGGCCGTTGTAGAGGCTCCACAGCTCGGGCCGCTGGTTCTTCGGGTCCCACTGGCCGAACTCGTCGCGGAAGCTGAACACCCGCTCCTTGGCCCGGGCCTTCTCCTCGTCGCGGCGGGCCCCGCCGAAGACGGCGTCGAACTCGTTGTCCTCGATGGCCTCGAGCAGGACCGGTGTCTGGATCCGGTTCCGGGTGGCGCCCTGGCCGGCGGCCTCCTTGACCTTGCCGGCGGCGATGGCGTCGGGCACCGAGGCGACGACCAGGCGCAGCCCGTGCCGCTCGACCTCGGCGTCGCGGAAGGCGAGGACCTCGTCGTAGTTGTGCCCGGTGTCGATGTGCATCACCGGGAACGGCAGCTTGGCCGGGAAGAAGGCCTTGCGGGCGATGTGGAGCATCACCGCCGAGTCCTTGCCACCGCTGAAGAGCAGCACGGGCCGCTCGAACTCGGCCGCCACCTCCCGGATGATGTGGATGGCCTCGGCCTCGAGCGATCGGAGGTGCGAGAGCTGGTAGCTCGGTGCGGGGGACGGCACGACGGGCGAGCGTAGCGGTGGGCCATCGGGCATCCCGAGCCCGTCGGCAGGTGCGATCGGTTCTGGACCGTTCGCGCCGGGAATGGGCGGCGCAGGCCAGACTGCACCGATGTCCGACGGCTCCATCCCGATCGCCTCCGCCGACGACCACGCCCTGGCCGCCCGGTTGGCCGACGAGGCGGGGGCCCTGCTGCTCCGGCTGCGGGAGGAGATGGCCCACCTCGGATCGGCGACCCTCAAGCGGGAGGGCGACCGCCAGGCCCACGAGCTGCTCGTGGCCCGGCTGGCCGAGGAGCGTCCCGACGACGGCGTCCTCTCCGAGGAGGGACGGGACGGCCGGGAGCGGCTGAGCACGGCCCGGACCTGGATCGTCGACCCCCTCGACGGCACCCGGGAGTTCAGCGAGCCGCCCCGCATCGACTGGGCGGTCCACGTCGCCCTGGTGGCCGGGGGCAGCCCGATCGCCGGTGCCGTGGCCCTCCCCGCCCAGGGTGTCACCCTCTCGACCGCCACGCCCTCCCCCACCCCGCCCCCGCCGCCCAGCCCGCCGCGGGTGATCGTCAGCCGTAGCCGGCCGCCGATGGTGGCCCTCGCCATCGCCGAGGCCCTCGGCGCCGAGCTGGTCGAGATGGGCTCGGCCGGGGCCAAGGTGGCCGCCGTGGTCCAGGGCGTGGCCGACGTCTACCCCCACGCCGGCGGCCAGTACGAGTGGGACAGCTGCGCCCCTGTCGCCGTGGCCCAGGCGGCCGGGCTCCACTGCTCCCGCATCGACGGCTCGCCCCTCGTCTACAACCGCCCCGACCCCTGGCTCCCCGACCTCCTGGTGTGCCCGCCCCACATGGTCGACGACATCCTCGAGGTCACGAGGACCGCCTTCTACTGAAGGCTCAGGCGTCGTCGTGGAGTGAGGGGACGCGGATGGCGACGACGGCGATGTCGTCGGCGCCGGAGTGGGGGTCGCGGAAGTCATCGACGGCCTTGAGGACGCGGCCGGTCACGTCGCGGGCGGCGGTCAGGTCGGCGGCGCCCTCCAGCGAGGCGATCAGCCGGGCCTCGCCGAACTGGTCGGGCCCGTTGCGGGCCTCGGTCACGCCGTCGGTGTAGAGCACCAGCGAGTCGCCGGGGCCGAGGGCGATCTGGACCTCCTGCAGCGGCGGGCTGGGCAGCACGCCGAGCAGCGTGCCGGTGGCCTCGACCCGCTCGACGGTGCCGTCGGCCCGCAGGACGAGCGGCCGGGGGTGGCCGCCGCACGCCACCGCGGCGGTCGCCCGGCCCCGCCCCGGCACGAGCGAGACGAGCACGGCGGTGGCGAAGCGGGAGTCGTCGATCTGGTCGAGGATGGCGTCGTTGGTGGCGGACAGGACCGCCGCCGGCCCGTCGGCGCCCAGGCCCGGCGCCACCGCCCGCAGCGTGTGGCGGAAGAGGCCGGTGACGGCGGCCGCCGCCGGGCCCTTGCCGCAGACGTCGCCGAGCACGATGTTCCACCCGTCGGTGGTCTCGAAGACGTCGTAGAAGTCGCCACCGATCTCGATGCCGGCCTCGGCGACCCGGTAGTCGGCGCCCAGGTCGATGCCCGGGATCTCCGGCAGCGCAGGCGGCAGCAGCGTCTGCTGCAGGGCCCGGGCCACCTCGGTGCGCGAGTCGAACAGGGCGGCGGTGTCGATGGCGGTGGCGGCCCGGCTGGCGATGTTCTCCAGCAGGTTCTGGTCGTCGGCGTCGTAGGACCGGTTGCCCGTGGTGACCAGGGTGATGCCGCCGAGCACCCGGCCCCGGGACACGAACGGGGCGACCAGGGCGGACCGGGGGCCGAGGGCCTCCAGCACCGCCATGTGCTCGTCGTCGACGGCGACGGCGCGCAGGTCGTCGACGGTGATGTCCTCGACCCGCTCCGAGCGGCCGGTGCGCATCGCCCGGCGGACGCTCCAGATCCCGTCCCCGCCGGCGTCCCGGCGACGGCGCCGCATCTCGTCGATCAGCGGGATCTGCCGGGGGTCGATGTGGACGACGGCCATGCTGCGCATCTCGCCGTCCTCGTCGAGGGCGTCGAGCGTGCACCAGTCGGCGATGCGCGGCACCAGCAGGGCGGCCAGCGTCTCGTGGACCGAGCGGGGGTCGAGGGCGGTGGCCAGGGCGCCGCTGATCTCGGCCAGCAGGGCGAGCCGCTCCCGCGACGCCTCGGCGGCCAGGCGGGCGGCGTGCTCCCGCTCGAGGAGGCGCAGCTTCACGTCCTCCATCACGTGGCGCTCGGTCACGTCGGTGGCCACGCCGATCATCCGCAGCGGCGTGCCGTCACGGGTGGCCACGACCCGGCCCCGGCTCTCCACCCAGCGCAGCTCGCCGTTGGGCAGCCGCATCCGGAACTCGTCCTCGTAGTCCGTGCCGTTGCGGGCGGCGGCGATGAGCGCGGCCTGGGCGGCCTCCCGGTCCTCCTCGGCGATGGCCTGGACGACCGCGGCCCCGGTCTGCCCGAAGGCGCCCGGCTCCAGCCCGGCGATGGCCTCCATCCGGGGCGACCAGATGACCTTCTGGGTGATCAGGTCCCAGTCCCACGTGCCCATGCCGCCGGCGTCGAGGGTCAGGTCGAGGCGGGCCAGGCTCTCCCGCTGGCGGCGGGACGTGAGCCGCTCGTCGGTGACCTCGCCGATGATCAGGCCGGCGCCGAACAGCACGTCGTCGGCCCGGCGGATCGGGAAGGCGCTGACCTGCCAGTACCGCCGCCGGCCCGGGTCGCCGGTGCGCAGGTCGACCGGCTCGCCGGCCCGGGACTCGACCATCGCCCGGCGGGCCAGCGGCGCCAGCTCGTCGGCCAGGCCCGGGACCAGCTCGTCGAGGGCCATCAGCGGGGCCACCTCGTCCTGGCCCGCCGAGCGGACCTCGGTCACCGCCCGCAGGGCCTCGTTGTGGTGCAGCACCCGCAGCTCGGTGTCGACGACGACCGTGGCCACCGGGGCGTGGGCCAGCAGCGAGTCGAGCACGGCCCGCACCCGGATGCGCTCGCCCTGCTCCGCCTCGGCCTGGCGGGCCAGCCGGGCGGTCTCGGCCAGCAGGGCGCACTCGGCGGCCAGGCTCTCCAGGGCGGTGACGATCGCCGGCGTGAAGTGGTCGCGGTGGGCCGACATGAGGGCCATCACGCCGACGGCCCGGTCCTCGGCCACCAGCGGCAGCAGCACGCCGGTGGCGAACCCCAGCCGGGCCCAGATCTCCATGACCTCGGGCGTGGGGGCCATGGCGGCCAGCTCGGCCTCGGTCCGCCGGCGGACGGCCGCCCGCCGGGTGACCAGGGGCTCGGCCCTGTCCGGGTTGCGGCGCGGGTCGATGCTGGGCGCGGTCTGGAGCCGCTCGATCAGGGGGGCGAGGGCCGGGTCCCGGTGGTGGGCGGCCGCCCGGAGCAGGGTCCCGTCGGGCTGGACGAGGTGGATCGTGCCCCAGTCCGAGAAGGCCTCGACGACCAGCTCCAGCAGCCTCTGGGTCGACCCGATGCTGTCGGGCTCGGCGGCGAAGGCCATGGCCACCCGGGCTGCGAGCGCGGACGGTTCGACTGCGCTCCCAGCGACCGCATCGCCCTGCGCCTGAGATCCCAGGGCCACGGACCGAGACTACGCCGTCACGCACCATCACACGTCCTCCTCGTACCCGTTCCCGGTGGAGGACGACGGGCCCGACGGGCCAGACTTCGTCCGTGACCGCCACGGAGCCCTCGCCGGACCTGGACCGGGGGGCCTTCACGGCCAACGGGCCCTGGGTCGTGCCCACCGACCTGCCCTGGCGGGAGGCCGTCGCCGCCGAGCGAGCCCGGATCCGGCGCCGGCTCCCGTCCCTGGTCAAGCCGTCGCGGGTGCCCCCGCTGGGACGCCTCGTGCGGGTGTCGGGCCGGCTGGTCCCCGCCGTCGGGCTGTGGGCGGCCGGCGCCCGGCGGAAGGGCGGCACCGAGTCGCGGGCCGACCTGGCCCGCCGGCTGCGGCTGGCCGCCGAGGCCCTGGGCCCGACCTACATCAAGCTGGGCCAGATCATCGCCAGCGGCGAGGGCCTCTTCCCGGCCGAGCTGGTCGAGGAGATGAAGCGGTGCCGGGACCAGGTGCCGCCCGAGCCCTTCGCCGTCGTCCGGGCCGCCGTCGAGGAGGACCTGGGCAAGCCGCTGGACGAGGTCTTCGCCCGCTTCGACCGGCGCCCGCTGGCCGCCGCCTCGATCGCCCAGGTCCACGCCGCCGCCCTCCACCCCACCGAGCCGGGCGGCGAGCCGATCGAGGTCGTGGTCAAGGTCCAGCGGCCCCGCATCGCCGAGCTGGTCGAGGCCGACCTGAAGGTCATGGCCTGGCTGGCGCCCTGGTTCGTGGGGCGGATCCCCGTCGCCGCCCTGGCCAACCCGCCGGCCCTGGTCGAGCTGTTCGGCGAGACGATCACCGAGGAGCTCGACTTCCGGCTCGAGGCCGACAACATGCTCGACGTCGCCGCCGTGTTCGCCCAGCTCGGGGCCGACGCCTTCGTCGTGCCCCGGCCCCACCCCACGCTGGTCACCCGGCGGGTCATGGTCATGGAGCGGCTGGCCGGGTTCTCCTTCGAGGACGTGGTCGGCATGCAGGCGGCCGACATCGACACGACCCAGGTCGTGCGCTCGGGGATGATCGGCTTCCTGGAGGGGGCGATGCTCCACGGCATCTTCCACGGCGACCTCCACGCCGGGAACCTCTTCGTCCTCCCCGACGGGCGCACCGCCCTGCTCGACTTCGGCATCACCGGCCGGATGGGCGAGGAGCGGCGGCAGGCCTTCCTGCGGCTGCTGGTCGGGGCCACCATGAACGACGTCAGGGGCCAGCTGGCCGCCATCCGCGACCTCGGCGCCCTCCCGGCCGACGTCGACCTCGACGCCGTCATCCGGGACCTCAAGCTCGACGCCCCCGTCGTCGACCCCACGACGATGACGCCCGAGCAGCTGACGGCCGAGATCCAGCAGACGCTCAAGGGCCTGCTCGGCTACGGGGCCAAGATGCCCAAGGAGCTGATGCTCTTCGTCAAGAACATGGTGTTCCTCGACGGCGCCATCGCCACCCTGGCCCCCGATCTCGACCTGTTCGCCGAGATCGCCCACATCGCCACCTACTTCGCCACCCGCCACGGGTCGCTGATCGCCAGCGAGGTCGGGGTCGACGAGGACGCCTGGACCCTCGACATGGGCGGGGTGCGGGCCATGTACGGTGTCGACGAGGGCACCGACGCCCTGACGCACCGGGAGCTCCAGCAGCGCCGGGAGGTCATCGGCCAGCGCCTCGCCGCCCGCGAGCGCCCGTCCCTCCGCGATCAGGTCAAGCGTCGCCGCGCCGCCCGGCGGGGGAAGTGATGCGTCCTGGACGACAGCGCTGTAATTTGGGCTCATGACCAACACCCGACCCGAGCCAGCTCGAGCCTCCGCGGTGGACACCATCTCGCTGTTCAGCGGATGCGGGGGCATGGATTTCGGGGCGGAGCGCGCTGGGGCTTCGATCGCTCTGGCCTCGGATGTGATGGCAGTTGCTGCTCAAACGTACGAGCAGAGCTTCCCTGGGGTGACGTTCCTCCCCGGTGACATCCGTTCCATCAACGACGACGGTTACGTGTACCCTAACGCCGACCTGGTCATCGGCGGATACCCCTGCCAGTCCTTCTCGTTGGGAGGGCCCCGGTCTCCGGCCGGCGATGAGCGGACCTACCTTTACCAGGAGTACGCCCGGGTGGTCGATCGGGTGAACCCCAGGTTCTTTGTGGCCGAGAACGTCAAGGGGCTTCGGTCGATCGCAAAGGGAAAGTGGTTCAACGACCAGGTAGAGCTGTTCTCGGGGCTGGGTGAGGAGGGCTACAACCTCTCCTGGGCCTTGCTCAACGCAGCCGACTACGGCGTGCCTCAGCTGCGAAAGCGCGTCTTCGTCGTCGGCGTGCGAAAGGACCTCGGCAACTACTACTGGTTTCCGCCCCCAACCCACGCTAAGGCCGACACCGCCGAACGTCTCGGGATGAAGCCGTTCACCTCTCATGGCGACTGCATCGCCGATCTGCCGCTGTGGCCTGAAGGAGAGTTCTACGAGCGCCCACATGATCCGGACGGTCACTGGGCCTGGTACTACATGTCTCGGAACCGGAAGGCGCGCTGGGATGCGCCGTCGTACACCGTTCTCGCCAACTGGCGGCACACCACCCTTCATCCTGCGAGCGAGACCATGGCTCTCACATGGTCGAACCTGGCCGACGGGTTCAAACAGCGCTGGGACTTCTCTGGCGAGTACGAGCACGTCGAAGGTCATCCGGAGCGCCCGACGCTCGATCAACCTCGACGGTTGTCATGGCGCGAGTGCGCACGGATCCAGACCTTTCCTAGTGACTTCGAGCCGGCAGGGAACGTCGAGCAGAAGTTCGAGCAGATCGGCAACGCGGTTCCTCCGATGCTGGCCGAGGCCGTGCTCGCGCCTCTCCTGTCGCAAACGAACTTGCGGCCCTCTGCACCCGCGTGGGGCGAAGTCGGTCCGATCCCTGACTGAGGCTGCGCCCGTTAGGTATCAGCACTTGGCGCGCTCACCTGGCGAAGGACGATCTCGTCCAACTCATCAAGCTCGGAGTCGGTCGGCTCAGCCCGACGAGCCGAGAGGTCGAGAGCGATGTCGGCGATCCTCTGGTGGTCCGTGTTCGATGTCGTGAAACGAGGGACCGCCACGTACTCCGTTGGGCTCGTACCGAGGCTAAGCCGAGCGGCGTAGGCCGTGATGGCTGATGCGACCGATCTGGCGTTGAGGACGCCACAGACGAACGCGGCCTCTCGCACGTCGTCGAACGCAACGAAGTAGACCTTGTTGTTGGGAACCACAGGCCGGGCCTCACCGAGGATGGGATCATCGAATGGCCTGACCAGAGCCGCTCGGAAGGTGGCGTTGCCACCTAGTTCCTTCCACACCACCTTGTATGGGGCGAACGTGTAAGCACCGACCGTCCACAAGCTCCAGTAGGGCTTTCGAGGCTGGTAGCGACGAAGGCTGCCTCGTGTCCGCAAGGTCTCCTCGAACTGGCTCAGGAACCGGTAGGCCAGCGGCGCCGTCACCGGCAGGTCTGGATCGCCGTTCATGCTCCGCTGAGGTACGAGGATGCGGTGGTCTTGCTCCAAGGTGGCGAACCATGCCTTGATCCCACTGCCCTTAAGGAGTGGGAAGAGGTGTTTGGCTTCGACATCCGACGACACCGCCGGCAAGCCGCGTGTGCGACCGACGCGCGGATCGTTCGTCACCGAGGCACGGCCCTCGGCGATGTCCCGGACCTGAACGTAGAAGACGCCGTTGCGATCGGTGGTGACGCCATTGCGTCCGACGTAGCTGCCGCCGCTCCCGCGGAGGACCCGCTTCCACATCGAAAGCTCGTCGATCGTGCCCCGCAGCCAAGGGCCTGAGTCGGTGCCCGGCACCGGCTCGGCGTTCAGAGCCTGTCGAACTGCAAGGTGCCTGAACTCCGATGGGGATGCTCGCCACGCGTCGAATCGCCCCCGCGCCCCTTGCGGCCATGACCAAGACCAGAAGGGCACCGGAAACTCCGTGCGTCGGCCCTTCTCGGCGACCATCAGCGCCGGACGGTTCGACACCCCGTCGAACGGAGCGATGGCTGTGAAGTCCTCGACTCGCTCGACTCCGAGGGGCGTCTCCTCCGCGCCCACCGAGAATCGCCGGAACCCCTGCCCTGACGG
>JBQGCF010000198.1:0-19412 GCA_052038315.1 Iamia sp. | reverse complement strand
AGACCATCACGTTGATAGGCCGGAGGTGTACGCATGGCAACATGTTCAGCCGACCGGTACTAATCGGCCGAGGGCTTGGATTGACGAAGATGTTTGTGCTCGCTATGGAGTGCTCAAAGAGCAGCGTCCCCGTGTGGGGTTCGCGCCTTTGACAACAGGTTTCGGTGGCGATGGCGGAAGGGTCACACCCGTTCCCATTCCGAACACGGAAGTTAAGCCTTCCAGCGCCGATGGTACTTGGGGAGAGATCCCCTGGGAGAGTAGGTCGCCGCCGGATTTCTTTGAAAGACCCCTGCTTCGGCAGGGGTCTTTCTCGTTTTCGGGCATCGTTCGGGCGCGATCGGCGCAGGGGCAGCAGTTGCTCCATTCGGTTCCCGAGGTGCCGGTCGATAGTGTTGCTCGGTGGCCCGATCCGACGACGACCGAGACGACGAGCGCCCGGGCCCCCGTCGCCCCCGGTCGGCCGGGGAGGACGGTGGTGGCCGTCGTCCCCGTGAGGGAGGTCCGTCATCGGGCGGACCCCGAGCCGGTGGCACCCGCTCCGGCGGGTCCCGAGGTGGCGGTCCCCGATCGGGAGGTGCGCGCAGTGGCCCCCGTTCCAGCGGTGGCCGTTCCGGCCCCTCTGGCGACGGACCCCGTGGAGGGGGTCGCCCCGGTCCTCGGGGCAGCTCTCGTGGCGACGGTGGCCGTCCGGGCAGCCGCGGCCCCGGTGGGTCGGGTCCGGGTCGTCCGGGTGGTGCGCCACGTCGAGGGGGGGCGTGGGAGCGACCCGAGAGCGCAGCCGAGGCCGCCCGCCAGGCCGGTGCCCGCAAGGGCTGGGGCGGCGTGGCCCGTCGGGGCGCCGGTCGCATGGGCGACGACGTCCGAGGCGGGTCCGGTCGTGACGATCGTGGCAACCCCCGACGTCTGGGTCCCGATGGCCGCCCCGTCCGCCGGGGCAGCTGGGATCGCGACGGCGACCGCAGCGGTGCCGATCGTCCGGCCGGCCGGGCAAGCGGTCCGGGTGGGCGGAGAGACGACCGGGGCCCGATCCGCCGCGACGGCGATCGTCGACCCCCTGGTCGCAGCGAGGACGGGCGGCGCGATCGTGACGACCGTCGCCCGAGCGACGTCGGCGACGGGCGGAGGTCGGATGGCCCCCGCCGGTCCGAGCCGGAGCGGACGCCGCCCCCGCCCTACGAGCCGGAGGTCTGGGTGCGCGACGATGCGCCGTCCGACGATCGTCCGGCGCGTCGCCGGCGGGAGAAGCCGGCGCCGATCGACACCGAGCTGGTCCGTGCGGAGCTGAGCCGGGTCCTGTCGCCGGCCAAGGCCAAGCGGTTCACGGAGCGGGTCGTCGACGCCGCGCAGGCGTTCCACAACGACCGGCTGGACGATGCCCGCCGGGTCCTCAAGCCCATCGCCGAGGAGGCGCCCGGGGCGGCCACCGTCCGGGAGCTGCTCGGGCTGACGCTCTACCAGCTGGGCCGGTACCGGCCGGCGGCGGCCGAGCTCGAGGCCTTCCGAGAGCTGACCGGCGCAGTCGACCAGAACCCCGTGCTCGCCGACTGCTACCGCGCCCTCGGCCGCCACACCGACGCCGAGGAGCTGTGGGAGGAGCTGCGGGAGGCCTCGCCCAGCGCCGAGCTGGTCGCCGAGGGTCGGATCGTGGCCGCCGGGTCGCTCGCCGACCGTGATCGGTTGGCCGACGCCATCCGGCTCCTCGAGTCCGCACCCCGGGGCAAGAAGGCCAAGGAGCACCACCTCCGGACTGCCTATGCCCTCGCTGACCTGCGGGAACGCGCCGGCGACGTCAGCCGGGCCCGCGAGCTGTTCGCGTGGATCGCGGGCGTCGACGACGACTTCGCCGACGTCCGGCGGCGTCTCTCGGCGCTGAGCTGACCGGTCCCGGGTGGGACCGGGCTTCGCTGTCACACCCCTGGCGTAGGGTGCACCCCACGGAGATCCGACCGGCTCGGTCGGGCTCCGGAGCTTCCCCTCACCCTGAGCCACCCCCTCGCGCGTGAGGTGACGTCATGAACGTCGTGATCCTGCGGGGCCGCCTGTCCCGCGACCCCTCCACCCGGACGCTCCCGTCCGGGGATGACCTGGTGACCCTCGAGGTCACCATCCGCCCCACCTCGGGGCCGACCGAGACGGTGCCCGTGGCCTGGCCCCATGCCGCCAGTCGCGCCGAGCGGTTGTCGGCCGGCTCCGACGTCCTGGTCACCGGTCGTGTCCGGCGCCGCTTCTTCCGGGCCGGCGGCGCCACCGCCAGCCGCACCGAGGTCCTCGCCGACACCGTCATCCAGGTCGGCCGCCGCGACCGGTCGCAGAAGGCGATCGATCGGGCCCTCGCCCGGGTCGAGCTCCCGGAGAAGGAGCGGTGAGACCGGGTTCCGTCGCCGGAGGTGCTGTCGGCCAAGATGAGGGACCGACCGACACCAAGGTGAGGACGAACCCGCAGCATGAACAGCGAGCAGCTCGAGAAGGTCCGGCAGGGGAAGGGCTTCGTGGCCGCCCTCGACCAGAGCGGGGGCAGCACGCCCAAGGCCCTCAAGCTGTACGGCGTCGAGGAGGACGCCTACGACGGCGAGGCCGAGATGTTCGACCGCATCCACGAGATGCGGAGCCGGATCATGACCAGCCCGGCGTTCACCGGCGAGCGGGTGGTCGGGGCGATCCTGTTCGAGATGACCATGGATCGCCAGGTGGAGGGCGTCGACACCGGCGACTACCTCTGGTCCACCAAGGGCGTCGTGCCCTTCCTGAAGGTCGACAAGGGTCTCGCCGACGAGGTCGACGGCGCCCAGGTGATGAAGCCGATCGACGGTCTGGACGACCTCCTGGCCCGGGCCGTGGCCAAGGGCATGTTCGGCACCAAGATGCGGTCGGTCATCAAGCTGGCCAACGAGGCCGGCGTCAACGCCGTGGTCGACCAGCAGTTCCAGATCGGCCGCCAGATCGTCGCCGCCGGCCTGGTGCCGATCATCGAGCCCGAGGTCGACATCACCAGCCCGGAGAAGGCCGAGGCGGAGGCCCTGCTCGAGGCGGCCATCCGGGCCCAGCTCGACGCGCTCGGCGATGGCGAGCTGGTGATGCTCAAGCTCACCCTCCCGGAGACCGACGGCTTCTACCAGGCGCTGGTCGACCACCCGAACGTCGTCCGCGTCGTGGCCCTCTCCGGTGGCTACAGCCGGGAGGAGGCCAACGCCCGCCTGGCCCGCAACCCCGGCGTGATCGCCAGCTTCAGCCGGGCGCTGACCGAGGGCCTCTCGGCCCAGCAGTCCGACGACGAGTTCAACGCCACGCTCGACAGCACGGTGCAGGCCATCTACGAGGCCTCCATCGCCTGATCCGCCGGTGGTCGAGACCGCTCCGGCTAGCCCGGGGCGGTCCCGGCCAACCCGCCGGCCACGACGGCCAGCAGGGTGGCGTCGACCACCAGCACGCCGATGGCGGCCATGAGACGGTTGACCGGGTCGACGAGGCCCACCCCGACCGCGCCCACCAGCGTGGCGATGGGGACGGCGGCCAGGCCGACCATGCCACCGACGAACCAGACCTCTTCCTGACCGGTCAGGCAGAACCCGCCGCACTCGGGCTCCCGCCCGGGCGACTGGGCCAGGCCGTACAGCCAGAAGGCCAGGGTCCACATCAGCAGCGGTCCGAGCAGCGTCAGGCTCCAGGTCAGCGTCCGCGCCCCGGTCGGCGGCTGTGGCCCGGTCGGTGGCTGTCCCCCGGTCGGTGGCCGCCCCTCGGCCGGGACCAGCTCCGGTGGCTCGTCCTCGGCGATCCAGCCGTCCGGCGGCCACTCCGCATCGTCGGGCCACCCATCCGGCCGTCCACCGCCGGCCCCGAACGCACCGCCCTTGCGCCGGGGCGGGCCTCCGGTGCTGTCACTCGGTCCGTCGTCGTCCGGGTCGTCGGGAGCCACGCCCGACCCTCACCGATCGCTCGCCGAGGAGGAGCCCGGGACGGCCCTCATGCGGCACTGGGGGCGGGCCGGTCAGGTGCGGATCTCGGCCTGGAGGCGACGGGCCGTGCCCCCGACGATCGCCGCCTCGGCGGCGGGGGAGAGGCCGAGGGCACCGATCGCCGCACGGGTCGCACCCGAGGAGATCGGCGTGTTGGGCGCATCGGAGCCGAGGAGGAGCCGGTCGGCGAGGCGTTCGGCGTCGGTGGCGTCGAGGACCACCGGGTCGCGCACCACCGGCGTCAGGTCGGCGTGGACGTGCGGGTGGGCGTCCATCAGGGCGATGGCGGCCGTCGTGGCCGGCATGGCGCAGTGGGCCAGGATGATCCGCGCCTCGGGGTGGCGCTCGGCGACACGAGCCACCGGCGCCAGCTCGTCGCCCTCGGTGCGGCCGCTGACGGCGTGGCCGACGTGGACGACCACCGGCAGCCGGATGGCAGCGGCGTAGCGCCAGACCGGATCGAGGCGCGGATCGTCGGGTTCGTGGTCGCCCACGCTGCAGTGGAGCTTGAGGACTCGGGCTCCGAGCTCCTCGACGGCCGTCCGGACCAGCCCGAGGACGTCCTCGTCGGCGGGGTGGACGCTCGCTCCCGGCACCACCCGCACCGAACCTGCGTCGGCCGCCGTCGCCGCCGAGGCCTCGTTGACCCCGGCGGCCAGACCCGGCTTGTGGACGTAGGGGAGGTGCCAGGCCTCCTCGACGCCCTCGGCGGCCAGCCGCTCGAGGATCACACCGTGGGTGGTGGGGTAGGCCAGCTCGTCGGGCCGGAACCCCTGGAGGAAGAAGGCCCGGACCTTCTCGCCGAGGCGGCCGGGGAGGAGGTGGACGTGGGCGTCGACGACGGTCACCCCCACATCCTGCCCCTGACCAGCGCCGATCGGGCTCGGGGGCCGCCTGATGACGCCGTCGATCAACAGATTGTCAACGCTGTGTGAACGCCGGGCCGAGGTCGTTGCCCCGCTGGAGGCACTGGCGCACAGTCGAGCGATGGCCGGCCTGATCCCCATGCGCACGGACGATCCGACCGAGGCCGCGGCCCTGGTCGAGCGGCACGGCGCCGCCATCCTCACCGGTCGGGGGACCGATGCGGTGGCCGCCGGTGCGGTGGCCGGCGACGTCCTGGGCGACCTGCTGGCCCGGCCCGACGCCTGCGCGGTCCGGGAGGGGGGCGAGGGCGACCGCAGCCTCATCCCGCCCGAGCAGACGATGCCGGTGCACGTCGACGGCTTCGCCTACGGCGACCAGCACCCCGACGGGCTCTTCCTCCTCTGCGCCCGTCAGGGCACGAGCGGTGGCGCCTCGATGCTGGTCGACGGGTACCGGTTGCTGGCCGGCATCGCCGAGGAGGATCCGGAGCTCCACACCTTCCTCCACGAGGAGCGGATCGACCTGACCGAGCCGGGCATGCGCCCGACGACGAGCCCGATCGTGCTGACCCTGCCGTCGGGGCGACGGGCGATCCGGCGCACGCCGTACATGGCCCCGGCGCCGACCGCTGCGGTGCCCGAGCGGGACCGGCAGCTGATCGAGCGGTGGACCGGCTGGGTCCAGCACGCGGGTGAGGCCGCGCCCCGGTTCGCCCTGCAGCCGGGCGAGGCGCTCTGCATCGACAACTACCGCATGCTCCACGGACGGGGCCCGTTCACGGGGACCCGGATGTTGTGGCGCATCTGGGCCTGGACGCCCCGCAGCAACGGCGTGCCCTCGGGACCGCTGCACTCCGACAGCCGCTACGCGGCGGTGTCGTGACGATGGCCGACACCCCTCACCCCGACACGACCGCTTCCGCCGACGCCCGCGCCGCTGCGGACTCCGCGGCCGCCGCCACCACCGGCACGGGCACCGGGACCGGCACGGTCACCGGCCCGGACGACGGGCGGTCGGACCTGGCTCGGCTGTTCGAGCTGTTCTGGCATCCGGTCGCGACCCTCGACGAGGTGCGGGCGGCCGCGCCCCGGCCGCTGGCGGTCACCCTGCTCGGGCGGCGCCTGGCGGTGGCCGACCTGGGCTCCGGCGGCGTGGCCGCGGTGGCGGACCGTTGCCTGCACCGCTCGGCCAAGCTGTCGGTCGGGTGGGTCGAGGACGGCGCCTTCCGCTGCGCCTACCACGGCTGGAAGTGGGCCGCCGACGGCCGCTGCGTCGAGATCCCCTCGATGCCCGACGGTCCCATCCCGCCACGGGCCTGCGTGTCCGCCTACGACGTCGAGATCGCCTACGGCCTGGTGTGGGTGCGCCTCGACGGTTCGGCCGGCACCACCGTCCCGGCCTGTCCGGCCTGGGACGACGCCACCATGAAGGTCGTCTCCGGGCCTCCCTACACCTGGCCGGTCGGCGCGCCGCGGCGGGTCGAGAACTTCGTGGACCTGGCCCACTTCGCCTGGGTCCACGACGGCAGCCTCGGCCGCCGCGACCAGCCGGTCCCGCCGATCCCGGGCATCCGGCGGGAGGCGGGCGAGATGCGCTTCGACTACGACCCGCCCGAGATGGAGGCCGACGACGTCGCCCTCTACGGCTTCTCGGCCTACCGGCTGCCGATGCCGCTCACCGTCGACATCGGCTTCACCCTCGATCCCGAGCCGGACGGCACCCCGGTCCGCCGTCACCTGTGGATGACGGCGTCTCCGATCGACGACGCCACGACCCGCACCTTCTGGGTGGTCGCCCGGTCCGACCGCCACGACGAGGACGACACCCCCCACCTCGCCTTCCAGGACCTGGTCCTGGCCGAGGACGAGCCGTTGGTGACGAACCAGGATCCGCCGGCCCTCGACCTCGACCCCACGTTCGAGATCTCGGTCCGCACCGATCGGGTCTCGCTCGAGTACCGCCGATGGCTGCGCGAGCTGGTGGCCGGGCTGGCCGCCGACGGGCCCGACGGTGTGGCCGAGGCGCTGCGGAGCCGGCGCACCGTCGAGGCCCCGACCGCGCCCGCCCGCACGTCCTGACCCCTCTCGCTTCCCACCCCTTCTGATCCACGCTGCGGAGACCGCCCCCATGGACATGACCGAGTACCTGCGCCGCGTGCCCAAGGTCGAGCTGCACTGCCACGTCGAGGGCACCCTGCGGCCGGCGACGGTGGCGGACCTGGCCGCCAAGCACGGCATCGAGCTGCCGACCGACGACATCGACACGATCTACGACTACGACACGATCTACGAGTTCCTCGAGACGTTCCGGTTCGTGAACTCGACGGTGATCGACCGGGAGGACTTCGCCCGGGTCGCCTTCGAGACGCTGGAGGACGGCGTCCGGTCGGGGAACCTCAAGTACCGGGAGATGTTCTTCAACCCGACGCTGCACACCACACGCGGTGTGCCATTGCAAACCGCGGTCGACGGCTTCATCGACGGGATCCGACGGGCCGAGGCCGAGCTGGGGGTGGGCTGCCGCCTGATCGCCGACGTCTACCGCCAGGACAGCGCCGAGGACACGATGGCCTGGCTGGAGGAGCTGATCGCGCTCGACCGGCCCGAGGTCATCGGGCTGGGCATGGACGCGGCCGAGGCGCCCGACCCGCCGGAGAAGTTCGCCGCCGTGTTCCAGCGGGCCGGCGAGGCCGGGCTGCGGCGCACCAGCCATGCCTGCGAGGACGGGCCGCCGGTCAACATCACGACCTGTCTGGACGACCTGGGCTGCGAGCGGCTCGACCACGGCTACCACATCCTCGACGACCCCGATGTGGTGGCGCGCTGCCGCGAGGCGGGCATCGTCTTCACGGTCTGCCCCACCTCGACGGCGCGGGTCTACGGCTGGCCGGACCTGCTGACCCACCCGATCAACGGGATGATCGAGGCCGGGCTCAAGGTGATGCTCAACTCCGACGACCCGACGATGTTCCACACCGACATCGGCCAGGAGTACGTCGAGTTCTGCGGGCAGAACGGGCACTCGGTCGCCCTGGTGCGCGAGCTGGTCCTCAACGGGGTCGACGGGACCTGGCTGCCCGACGAGGAGAAGGCGGCAATGCGGGCCCGCTTCGTCGAGGAGCTCGACGCCCTGGAGGCCGAGCTGGGCATGCCGGCGTGACGGCGCTCGACGTCGAACCGACCGCAGTGACGGCCGGGCGGGGGGACCGGGTCGTGCGGGCGCCGCTGGGCAACACCGATCCGGCGCTGCGTCGGGCCTGGCACCCGGTGCTGCGGCTGGCCGACCTCGGTGACGAGCCGGTGGCGGTGCGGGTGCTGGGGGAGGACTGGGTCGTCGCCCGGATGGACGGCGAGGTCGCCGTGCTGGCCGATCGCTGCCCGCACCGGCTGGCGCCGCTGTCGCTGGGGACGATCGACCGCACGGGTCCGGCCGACGTGCTGCGGTGCGGGTACCACGGGTGGTGTTTCGGCGCGACCGGGACCTGCACGAGCATCCCCGCCCTCGGTCCCGACGCCCGTCGTCCGCCCCGTGCCCACGCCGTGGCGCCCGCTGCGGTGGCGACGCACCTCGGGCTGGTGTGGATCGCCCCCGAGACGCCGCTCGCCCCGCTGCCCGACGACCCGCTCGCCCCCGACGGCCGGGCGGGTGCCGACGACGGGATGGATGGCGCCGGCGACGGGCTGGATGGTGCCGACGGGGCCGATGGCGGCGGGGGGTTCGTGCACGGCGACCTGCCGACGGTCACGACGCGGGCGGGGGCGGGGTTGCTGGTCGACAACTTCCTCGACATGGCGCACTTCCCGTTCGTCCACGCCGCGACGATCGGGTCCGAGGAGGCTCCGGGGTCGGAGCCGCCCACGATCGAGCGCGACGGCCTGACCATGACGGTCCGCTCATCGCACCGCTTCCCGAACCGCGAGGATCCGGAGGTGATCGCCGGACGCAGACCGCTCCTCCAGACCCGCCACGTCACCTACCGCTACACGGCACCGTTCTCGGCCACCCTGCGGATCGACTACGAGGAGGCGGGCGGGAGCAACGTCATCAGCTTCTTCGTCCAGCCGGTCGACGAGGAGACGTGCACCGTGCACACCTCGATCGCCCGCGACGACATCGGCGACGATCCCGAGCGGCTCGCCGCGGCGCTGGCCTTCGAGGAGGGCGTGGTGGCCGAGGACCTCGAGCTGCAGCGGCGGTTCGTCGACCTGACGCTGCCCCTCGACCTGACCGCCGAGGTCCACACCCGGGCCGACCGGGCCACCGTCGAGATGCGCCGCATCCTGGCCGACCTGGTGACCGCCGCCGGCGCCGACCGACCCACCGCCGCCGACGAGGTGGGCGCGGAGACGCAGGAGGTGCTGGCATGACGCGGAGGGTGATCATCGACAACGACGGGGGGGTCGACGACTGCACGGGGATCTGGTGGGCGTTGACGCAGCCGGACGTCGAGGTGGTGGCCATGGTCGCCACGTGGGGGAACACCGAGCGGGACGCGGCGGCGGCGAACCTCTGCCGCATCCTCCACGCCGCCGGCCGGTCGGACATCCCGGTGGCGCTGGGCGCGACCGACCCCTCCGGTCCGGCGCCGCTGGCGCACCGGGCGGCGCACGTCCACGGCGCCGACGGGTTGAGCGGCCACGCCCACCGCTGGCCCACCGGTGACGTCACGCCCACCGACGAGTCGCCCGCCGACCTGCTCGACCGCCTGACCCGGGAGGATCCGGGCGGGATCGACCTGGTCACCACCGGTCCGCTCACCAGCCTGGCCAGCGTGCTGGCCGAGCGGCCCGAGCTGGCCCGCGGCGGGGCCTTCCGGTCGCTGACCGTCATGGGCGGGTCGGTCCTGGCCGGGGGCAACGCCCTCCCGGCGGCCGAGGCCAACATCGCCCACGACCCGCTGGCCGCGGCGGCCGTCGTGACCGCGCCGTGGGAGATGGAGCAGCCGCCGCTCCTGGTCGGGCTCGACGTCACCATGGCCGCCCTGCTGTCGGCCGACGTCGAGCTGGCCGCGGCCCATGCGTCGGACGCGCTGCCGGCCCGCTTCCTGGCCGAACCGATGGACGGGTACCTGGCGTTCTACGACTCGGTCCACCAGACCCCGCCGGGCATGTTCCCGTGCCACGACCTCCTGGCCGTGATGGCTGCCGCCGAGCGACCGGTGATCACCGGCATCGAGACCTGGCCTCTGGCCGTCGACGTCGGCCAGAGCGCGGCGTGGGGGGCGACCGTCGCCGATCGCCGGCCCGTTCCCGAGTCGACCCTCGAAGGCTTCGCCCCCTGGCGGGTGGCCCTGGAGTGCGACCCCGCGCCGTTCCGCCAGGCCGTGCAGGCCCTCTTCGCGCAGGAGCAACCATGAACGAAGCCGCGTTCCTCGCCGCCGCCCGGCCGTACTGGCACGCGGTCGCCCGCTCGTCGGACGTCCCGCCCGGCGGCACCCTGGCGGTGACGCTGCTGGAGGAGCAGCTGGTGCTGTGGCGGTCGCCGGAGGGCCGGTTGTCGCTGCTCGACGACCTGTGCAGCCACCGCGGCGTGCGGCTGTCGATGGGCGAGGTGACGGCCGAGGGCTGCCTCCGCTGCCCGTACCACGCCTGGGAGTACGACACGACCGGCGCCTGCACCAAGATCCCGCAGCTGCCCCACGACCGCATCCCGTCCCGCGCCGACGTGCCCGGCTACCAGACCGCCGAGCACTCGGGCCTGGTGTGGGCGTGCCTGGTGCCGGCGGGGGAGGAGAAGCGCCCGGCGCCCCGGCTGGAGGAGGTCGACGACCTCGGGACGCACTGGCTCCACGTCGGCGAGCCCATGGACTGGGCGTGCCAGGCGACCCGGCAGATCGAGAACTTCTGCGACGTGGCCCACTTCTCGGTGCTCCACGTCGACACCTTCGGCAACCCCGCCGAGGTGGTCGTGGCGCCCTACGAGGTCCGGCGCTCCGACGACGGCTGGCGGCTGGCGTTCGACTTCCCCTACGTCTCGGGCTACGACCAGGGCACCGCGGCCGACGCCGACGAGAGCTACGGCATGGTGTTCGGCTACCGGGCCGAGCTGCCGCTGGCGGTCCACCTGGACAACGCGGCCGGCCCGGGCACGGTCATGTTCGTGGCCCCGTCGCCGACGACGGCGTCGACGTGCCGGGTGTTCTGGTGCACCGGCTTCCCGCTCGGCACCGAGGTCGACGTCCCCGCCTTCGAGGCGGTCGAGGATGCGGTGTTCGCCCCGGACAAGCGCATCGTCGAGGGCCAGCGGCCCGAGCGGCTCCCGCTCGACCTGACCGAGGAGCTCCACATCCCCTGCGACCGCTTCGCCGTCGCCTACCGCCGGGCCCTGGTGGAGCTGGGGTTCCCCGCCCTGGGGCGGCAGACGATCACGAGCTAGGCCGCCAACCAGGCGTCGATCGCCGTCACCGCCGCCGACTTGCAGGCGTCGGGGGCGCCCGAGTGGGTGATCGAGGCCCGGGCGATGCCGGCCAGGGCGTCGTCGTCGAGCCCCATGTCGGTGCGGGCCAGCTCGTACTCCTCCAGCAGCCCGGGGCCGAACAGCAGCGGGTCGTCGGCGTTGAGCGAGCAGGGGATGCCGGCGTCCAGCAACGCAGGCAGCGGGTGGGCGTCGAGCGACGGGACGACGGCGAGCAGCAGGTTGGACGACGGGCAGACGTCGAGGCACGTGCCCCGATCGGCCAGCAGGTCGACCACGGCCGGGTCCTCGACGGCCCGGATGCCGTGCTGGATGCGGTCGGCGCCGAGGGCGACCAGCGCGCCCCGGACCCGCTCGGGGCCGTCGAGCTCGCCGGCGTGCGGCGTCGACAGCAGGCCGCCCTCTCGGGCGATGGCGTAGGCCTCGACGAACAGCTCGGGCGGGAAGCCGACCTCGTCGTTGGCCAGGCCGAACGACACGACGCCCTGGTGGGCGTACTTCACGGCCAGCTGGGCCTGGGCGACGGCGTCGGCCGGGTCGACGGTGCGGTCGGCCGACACCATCAGCCCGGTGCCGATGCCGTGGCGGGCGCCGGCCACGGCCAGCTCGTCGAGGATCACCTCGAGCACGTGCTCGGGCCGGCCCAGCCGCTCGCGGTGGTGCGGGACGTAGACGCCGGGCTCGATCCAGACCGCCCCGGCCGCGGCGGCGTCGGCCACGACCTCGTCGACGAGGCGGCGCAGGTCGCCGTCGGTGCGCAGCACCTCGCAGGCGGCCACGTACATCTCGGCGAAGACGCCGAAGCTGCCGAAGCCCCGGATCGTCGGCACCGGGATGCCCGCGGTGGCGGCCATCTCCTCCAGCGTCCCCGGGCGCATCGCCCCCTCGAGGTGGATGTGGAGGTGGCCCTTGGGCAGGGCGGCGAGGTCTCGCATGGCGGGACCGTAGCCAGGGCCGGTCACCCGTCGAGGCCCCTCCCTGTCAACGCTCCGTGAACAGCGCCGCCCGGCCATCGACGCGGTCACCGACCGGTCGCACACTGGCTCCGTGATCGTCGACAACACCTCCTCCCTCCTGCGCCGCGCCTGGCACCCGGTCGCCATGGCCCACGAGGTGGGCGACACGCCCGTCCAGGTGTGGCTGCTGGGTGAGCCCTGGGTCGTGGCCCGGCTGCACGGCGAGCTGGTCGCCTTCGAGGACCGCTGCCCGCACCGGTTGGCGCCGCTGAGCCTCGGGACCGTCGACGACCGGCTCGGGCTGCGCTGCGGCTACCACGGCTGGACCTTCGACGACGACGGCCGCTGCACGTCGATCCCCGCCCTCGGGCTCGACGCCCACCTCCCGCCCAAGGCCCGGCTGGTCCCGGCGTGGGGCGTGGTCGAGACGCACGACCTCGTCTGGCTGGCGCCGGAGGAGCCCCTCGCCGACCTGCCCGCCATCCCCGAGTGGCGGGCCGCCGGCGTCGACTCCTTCTGGAACGAGCCCCGCACGACCACCGTCAGCGCCGCCCAGCTCGTCGACAACTTCCTCGACGCCTCGCACTTCCCCTTCGTCCACGCCGAGACCTTCGGGGTCGACGAGGCCGCGCTGGTCGTCAACGAGCCGGTCGAGCGGGACGGCTGGACGGTGCGGACCACCTTCGACACCTGGTACCGCAACTTCGACGACCCGCTGGTGGCCACCGGCGAGCACCCCGAGGTCCAGCCCCAGCGGCTGATGAAGCAGGGGAGCGCCGGGTTGACCGTGGTCCTGCGCCTCGACTTCCCCGTCACCGGCGCCTCGTTCTCGATCCTGTTCGCCTGCCAGCCGGAGACCGCCGACCGCACCCGGATCTACAAGCTGATGGCCCGTGACGACCTCGGCGGCGACCCGGACCGCATCGCCTCGACCATCGCCGACGAGCTGACGATCCTGGAGGAGGACCTGCGCATCCTCGAGCGCTACGCCGACATGCGCATCCACCTCGACCAGACCGAGTGCCACACCCGCGGCGACCGGCTCAGCGTGGGCTGGCGCCGCCTCCTCGGCGAGATGGCCGACGTGAAGGTCGAACGCGGGACGCCCGTCGTCCTCAGTGCGAGCTGAAGAGGAGGCGGGCGAGCTGGTCCTCGATGGCGTGGAACTCGGGGGTCCGCATCATCTCGGGGGTGCGGGGGCGGGGGAGGTCGATCGGCACCTCGGCCACGATGCGTCCGGGGCGGGCGCTCATCACCGCCACCACGTCGGCGAGGAAGACGGCCTCGGAGATCGAGTGGGTGACCAGCAGCGTCGTCGTCGTCTTCTCGGTCCAGATGCGCTGGAGCTCGAGGTTGAGGTGCTGGCGGGTCATCTCGTCGAGGGCGCCGAAGGGCTCGTCGAGGAGGAGGATCTCGGGGTCGACGATCAGGGCCCGGGCGATGGCCACCCGCTGGCGCATGCCGCCGGAGAGCTGCGCCGGCCGGGCGTCCTCGAACCCCTGCAGGCCGACCAGCTCGATCATGGCGTCGATCGTCTCGGCCGGGACCTTGACCCCGGCGACCTCCAGCGGGAGCTTGATGTTGGCCCGCACCGAGCGCCACGGCAGGAGGGCGGCGTCCTGGAAGGCGATGCCGAGGTTGCCGCTGCGCCGGGCGACCGACGGGGCCTGGCCGTGGACGAGGGCCCGCCCGGACGTCGGCTGCTCCAGGTCGGCGAGGATGCGCAGGATCGTCGACTTGCCGCAGCCCGACGGTCCGAGCAGGGCGACGAAGGCACCGTCCTTGGTGGCCAGGCTGACGTCGTCGAGCGCGGTGACCGTCGAGCGCTTGATGCGGAACTGCTTGGTCAGCCCCTCGAGCACGATGCCCAGCCGGCCCTGGGGCACCGCGCCGGGCTCGGAGAACGCGGGCTTGGACAACGTGTCGGACATGGGGCGAAGGTACCGACGGCCCGACGAGCACCTGTTGCGGGTCTGTCAACGGCGCGTGAACCGCGCCGGGGGTGGTTGACGGTCGCCGGACCGGACCCCAGCATCCCCCCATGCCGCCGCCCGAGACCGCCGCGCCCGCCGACCTCCTCGTCCGGGGGGCCGACCTGGTGGCGACGGTGGACGACGACCGCACCGAGATCCCCGGTGGCTGGGTGGCGATCACCGACGGGCTGGTCAGCGGGGTCGGCGGGCCCGGCGACGAACCGCCGGCCGATCGCACCCTCAGCGCCGCCGGCTGCCTGGTCACGCCGGGGCTGATCAACACCCACCACCACATCTACCAGAACCTCACGCGGGCCCATCGGCCGGCGACCAAGGCGACCCTCTTCCAGTGGCTGACCACGCTGTACCCGCTGTGGAGCCGGCTCGACGAGGAGGCGGCCTACCTGTCGGCGTGGGTCGGCCTGGCCGAGCTGGCCCTGGGCGGCTGCACCACGACGACCGACCACCTCTACGTCCACCCGAAGGGCGGCGGTGACCTGATCAGCGCCGAGATCCGGGCCGCCGTCGAGCTCGGTGTCCGCTTCCACCCGACCCGGGGCTCGATGAGCCTGTCGGAGAAGGACGGCGGCCTGCCGCCCGACTCGGTGGTGCAGTCCGACGACGAGATCCTGGCCGACAGCGAGCGGCTCGTCGGGCTCCACCACGACCCGTCGTGGGGCGCCATGGTGCGGATCGCCCTGGCCCCGTGCTCGCCCTTCTCGGTCACGCCCGAGCTGATGCGGGAGACGGCCACGCTGGCCGAGAAGCTCGACGTCCGCCTCCACACCCACCTCGCGGAGGACCCCGACGAGGACACCTACGCCATGGAGACCTTCGGGCGGCGCACGATCGACCAGTTCGAGGAGGTGGGCTGGGGGACCGACCGCTCGTGGGTGGCGCACTGCATCTACCCGAACGCCGACGAGATCGCACGCATGGGCCGGTGGGGGACCGGCGTGGCCCACTGCCCGAGCTCGAACATGATGATCGGCGGGGGCGGGATCGCCCCCGTCTCGGACTTCCGGGCCGCCGGCGTGCCGGTCGGGCTGGGCTGCGACGGCTCGGCCTCGACCGACTCGGCGTCGCTCTGGATGGAGGCCCGCAACGCCCTCCTGCTGGGCCGGATGCGGGGCGGGCCCGAGTCGACCGGCGCCCGCGACGCCCTGGAGGTGGCCACGCGGGGCGGGGCCGCCTGCCTGGGCCGCGACGACGGCGAGCTCGGCCAGCTGAGCGTCGGTGCGGCCGGCGACCTCGTCTGCTGGCCGCTGGAGGGGATCCCCTTCGCCGGCGCCATCACCGACCCGGTCGAGGCCTGGCTGCGGTGCGGACCGGTGAGCGCCCGCCACACGGTCGTGGCCGGCCGGGCGGTGGTCGAGGGCGGCCAGCTGGTGGCCCGCGGCGTCGAGGACGTGCTCGCCCGCCACGCCGCGGCCAGCGAGCGGATGCAGGCCCCGGCATGACGGACCCGACGCCGCTCTCACCGCTCGACGCGGCCCTGGAGGCGTTGCCCAAGGTCGAGCTGCACTGCCACGTCGAGGGCACGATGCGGGCCGCGACGGTGGCCGAGCTGGCCGCCGCCAACGGGATCGCCCTGCCCGTCGACGACCCCACCGACCTCTACACCTACGACTCGCTGACCGGCTTCCTCGACGTGTTCTGGCTGGTCCAGTCGGTCCTCGGCTCCCGGGACGACTGGGCGCGCCTGGGCTACGAGTCGGCCGTCGACGGTGCCGCCCACGGCCTGGCCTACCGGGAGAGCTTCTTCACCCCGGCCCGCCACCTCGCCGCCGGCCAGTCCTTGGCCGACGTCGTCGCCGGGCTCGACGAGGGGCTGGCCGCGGCCGAGGCCGAGACCGGCGCCGTCGTGCGCCTCATCCTCGACTTCGACCGCGACTTCGGGGCGGCCGCCGCCGAGGAGCAGGTCTCGCTGCTGGTGGACCTGCGCCGGTCCGGGGCGCCGGGCGCCGAGCGGGTGATCGGCGTGGGCTACGACTCGACCGAGATCGGCCAGGAGCCGGGCTGGTACGCCACCGCCTTCCAGCGGGCCGGCGCCGCCGGGCTCCGCCGTACGGCCCACCAGGGCGAGAACTCCGGGCCCGACGCCATCGCCGCGTGCGTCGACCTCCTCGGCGCCGAGCGCATCGACCACGGCCTCTCGATCCTCGGCGACCACGACGTCGTCCAGCGCTTCGTCGACCAGCAGATCGCCCTGACCGTCTGCCCCAGCTCGAACATCCGCATCGCCAACGCCTTCCCGACGCTGGCCGAGCACGTCTACCCCGAGATGCGGGCCCGGGGCCTGCTGGCCACGCTCAACACCGACGACCCGTCGCTCACGGACCTCGACATCGGCATGGAGTACCGCAACGTGGCCGCCGCCTTCGGCTGGGGCTGGGACGAGATGGTCGACATCGCCCTCGACGGCGTCGAGGCCACCTGGCTGCCCGCCGACGAGAAGGCTGCGCTGCGCCGCCGGACCGAGCAGGCGAGGGAGGACCTCAGGCCCGAGTAGCGCCCCGTGCTCACCTGGTGCCAGGCACCAAGCGAGCACGTCGATCGAACAGCTCCTCGGCGGCGGCCTGGGCCTCGGCGCGGACCGTCGCCACGTCGAAGGTGGTCGGCTGGCCGGCGGCGACGAGGCGCCGTCCGTCGACCCAGACGTCGCGCACGTCCCGGCCGGAGGCCGAGAAGACGAGGTGGGCGGGGACGTTCAGGTCCGCGCCGTGGAGCACGGGCGTGGTGTGGAGGCCGCCGAGGTCGATGGTGATCACGTCGGCCCGCTTGCCCGGCTCGAGCGAACCGGTCACCGCGTCGAGGCCCAGCGCCCGGGCTCCCTCGATGGTGGCCATGGTCAGGATGTCCCAGGGGTCGCCGGTGGTCGGGTCGAGGGTGGTGACCTTCTGGAGCAGCGAGGCGAACTTCATCTCCTCGACCAGGTCGAGGTTGTTGTTCTCCTTCTCGCCGTCGCTGCCCAGCCCCACGCTGACGAAGGCGTCCCGCATGTCGATCACCCGGGCCGGGCCCGACGACAGCTTCATGTTCGAGCACGGGCAGTGGGCCACCGACGTGCCGGTGCCGGCGAGGAGGGCGATCTCCTGGTCGTCGAGCCAGACGCAGTGGGCGATGACGGTGTGCGGGCCGAGGATGCCCCGGTTCTCCATCTCGTGGATCGGTCGCCGGCCGAACCGCTTCAGGCTCTCCTGCACCTCCCAGATCGTCTCCGAGCTGTGGGTGTGGATGCCGGTGCCGAACTCCTCGGCCAGGTCGGCGGCCTGCCGGAAGGCCTTCGGCGTGCAGTACAGGAGGTGCTCCAGGCCGACCCACGCCCGCACCCGACCGCCGGCCGCCGCCGTACCGACCGTCTCCAGCAGCGAGCGGTTGGTGGCGATGGTCTCGAAGTAGTCGTAGCCGTCCTCGTCGGCCACGTAGGGGACGAGCGTGGCCCGGATGCCGAGCTGCTCGGCCACCTCGGCCGAGCCCTCCATGAACCGCCACATGTCCATCACCGAGACGGTGCCGGCGAGCAGGCCCTCGGCGTAGCAGTGGAGCGAGGCGGCCCGGGCGATCTCCGGGGTGAGCGCCCGGTGCGCCGGGTCGACGTAGGTCTTCAGCCAGTCCCACAGCGACATCGACTCGGCCGTCCCCCGCAGCAGCCCGGAGTGGAGGTGGCAGTTGTGGAGGCCGGGCAGGACGGCGTGGCCGGTCAGATCGACGACATCTGCGCCGGCCGCCCTCGGGTCGGCGTCGACCTCGTCGACCGGGCCCACGGCCACGACGGAGTCGCCGTCGATCAGCACCGAACCGGGGTCGAGGACGGCCTTGGTGCCGGTCATGGGGAGGACGATGCCGTTGCGCAGGAGGGTGCTCACGGCGACACCCTGCGGACACGTCGGAGGACCGTCAACATCCTGTTGAAGCCGTTCACACTCCGTTCTCGATCGGAACATCACCGGGAAACGGCTGGGGGCGACGGTGCCCCCGACCCCGTGGGGGCCGGTGCACCGCCGGTCCCACCGTCCGGGGTGCGGAGGTGTGATGAGCACGGGGATCAGTCGCAGGCGCTTCATCGGCAACGTGGGGGCCGGCGCCGTCCTGCTCGGCCTGGGGCCGACGCTGCTGTCGGCCTGCAGCGACGACGACGACGGTGGGGAGAAGACGAGCAGCGAGGGCTCGAGCAGCGGCGGTGGCGACTTCGGCGAGCTGGCCATCCAGCTGTCGTGGATCAAGAACATCGAGTTCGCCGGGCTCTACGTGGCCGACGACAAGGGCTACTTCACCGACGCCGGGTTCAGCTCGGTCAACCTGATCCCGGGCCCGGGCGACGCCATCGCCCCGCTGGTCCAGGGCCAGGTCCTGTACTCGTTCCTCGGCTCCGAGACGTGGGCCGCGGCGGTGGCCAACGACGACGCCCCGATCAAGATCATCGGCGCCAACTTCCAGGAGAACCCCTTCTGCGTCCTCTACCTGGCGGACAACCCGCTGGAGGATCCCGACGCCATGCGGGGCAAGACGATCGGCGTCCAGACCGCCAACGAGCAGATCTGGCAGGCCTTCCTGGCCGACAACGGCCTGGAGGAGGGGACCGGCTCGGACCAGGTCAACAAGGTCCCGGTCGACTTCGAGCCCACCCCGCTGGAGAACGGTGAGGTCGACGGCTTCTTCAGCTTCATCACCAACGAGCCCAACATCCTCCGGACGAAGGGCCTCGAGGTGGGGACGCTGAACCTCCAGGACTACGGCGTGACGCTCTACCAGCAGCTGTACGGCGTCACCGAGGAGACCCTCGAGACCAAGCGGGACCAGCTGGTCGCCGCCCTCGCCGCCGAGTCCCGGGGCTGGCAGGAGGCCATCAAGGACAACCAGCTGGCCATCGACCTGACCCTCGAGAAGTACGGCTCCGACCTCGACCTCAACCCCGAGTCGCAGCAGCTCGAGCTGGAGGCCCAGATCGAGCTCCAGCAGTCCGACGCCACCGAGGCCAACGGCCTCTTCTACATGTCGGACGAGGACCTCGACCGCAACATCGAGGTGCTCGGCCAGCTCGGCTTCGAGGTGTCCAAGGACCACTACACCAACGAGATCCTCGACGAGATCTACGCCGACGGGATCGACCTCACCGGCGGATGACGGCGACCACCGCACCGTCTGCGACGTGGGCCCGCCGAGGGGGGCTGACCATGCGCCCCTCCGCGGTGGCCCACGTAGCCATTCTCGGCGGGTTGGAGGGCGCGGCCCACACCGTCCTG
>JBQGCF010000197.1:0-4093 GCA_052038315.1 Iamia sp. | reverse complement strand
CGGGGCGCCGCGCGCTCAGGGGGCCGACCCTCCGGCGCCCGGGCCCGCCCCTCCGGCGCCCGGGGGCGCCGACGGCCGGCCCCGGGTATGACCCGGGTGGCCGGCCGTCGGTCAGGTCGTGGTCACCCCTCGTCGGTGGTGATGCACTCCGTGGTCGCCGTCTGCAGGGCCTCGAGGCCGCCCTCGGGGGCCTCATCCTCGGTGTCGGCGCTGTAGAGGTCGTTGATCTCGCCCTGGTCGAACTCCTCGAAGAGGCTGTCGACGACGCAGTCGGCCTGCGTCTCGGTGAGACCGGCCTCGTCCTGGAGCTCGGAGGAGAACTTCTCCTTCGACACGTCGCCTTCGCCACAGGCGGCGAGACCCACGACCAGGGCGGCGGGGGCGACGAGGCCGAGGGCGAGACGGCGGAGGGGGGAGGTGCGCATGAAGGGGTGCTTTCGTTGTGGGGGCGGGAAGCGACGGCAACCTAACCCGATGGGCCCCCTGCGAACACGGGGATCGGTCCCCGGCAGCCGTACCCTGGCCCCGTGACCCCCGCCCCCGCCGACGACTGCCCCCTGTGCCGGGCCGAGCGGCTGACCCCCTGGTACCTCGACGACGAGCTGTGCTGGATCGCCGAGTGCACGATCTGCACCGTGCCCATGGTCGTGCTCCGGGCCCACGACAAGGACCCGGACCCGGCGACCAAGGCCGAGCTCCACGCCCGCCTGGCCGCCGTCGTGGGCGAGCACTTCACCTTCGAGCACTACGTCGACGACGACATGCGCCAGATCCCGGACCACTACCACGCCCACGCCCGGCCCGTCGGTGGCTTCTTCGGCCACCCGGGGCTGCGGCGGGCGGCGGCCGGCTCGTGAGGATCGGCGTCCCCGACCCCAGCCGGGGCCGGCTGCCCACGGTCTTCGACGCCGTCGGCGGGCGGGACTTCTTCGACCGGGTCGTCGACCGCTTCTACGACGCCGTCGAGGCCGACCCGCTGCTGCGGCCGCTCTACCCCGAGGACCTCACCGACAGCCGGCGGCACACGGCGGGCTTCTTCGCCCAGTACTGGGGCGGTGGCTCGGCCCAGTACTCCGACGAGCGGGGCCACCCCCGCCTGCGGATGCGCCACATGCCGTTCGTGATCACCACGGCGCACGCCGAGGCGTGGCTGGGCCACATGCGCGCCGCCCTCGACGCCGAGGCAGACCTCCCGGCCGAGGTCCGCCAGGCCATGGACGACCACATCGCCAACGCCGCCGCCCACCTGGTGAACACGGAGGGGTGAGGGCCGTGGCACGATGCGGCCATGGCAACCCCTGAGCCCGGCAAGAAGGCGCCCTCGATCACCCTGCTCGACCAGAAGGGCGAGAAGGTGAAGCTCACCGACCACGCCGGTCACCCTGTGCTCGTGTACTTCTACCCGAAGGCCGACACGCCTGGCTGCACCACCCAGTCCTGCGGGCTCCGGGACATCGCCGGCGACATCGGCGACACCGCCATCATCGGGATCAGCCCCGACCAGCCCGAGAAGCTGGCCAAGTTCGACGAGAAGTACGGCCTGGGCTTCACCCTCCTCTCCGACCCCGACCACGTCGTGGCCGAGCGGTACGGGGTCTGGGGCGAGAAGAAGAACTACGGCCGCACCTACATGGGCATCATCCGCTCGGCCTTCCTGGTCGGCGCCGACGGGACGATCCTCCAGGCCTGGCCCAAGATCTCGCCCAAGGACACCCCCACCAAGCTCCTCAAGGCGCTGGAGTCCGTCTGAGCCCCACCGCCCGGGAGCTGGCCGGCCTGCTGGCCGAGCCCGATCGGCTGGCGGTGGCCGCCGCCCTCGTGCTGGGCGCCACCGACGCCGAGGCGGTGGCCGGCGCCACCGGGCTCGACGCCCGCCCCGGCGCCACCGCCCTCGGGCGGCTGGAGGCCGGCGGGCTGGTCGAGCGGGGCGGCGACGGCACCCTCGTCCTCCTCGGCGCCGCCTTCGGGCAGGCGGCGCGGGCCGCGGCCGACGCCGCCCCGGTCCCCGACGACCCCGGCGCCGGCCACGACGCCGAGACGGCCAAGGTCCTGCGGGCCTTCGTGCGCGACGGCCGGTTGACCGCCCTGCCGACGGCCGAGGGCAAGAAGCGCATCCTCCTCGACGTGATCTGCCAGGACGTCGAGCCCGGGCGGCGCTACTCCGAGCCCGAGGTCAACCTGGTCCTGCGCCGCTGGCACGACGACGTGGCGTCGCTCCGGCGCTGGCTCGTCGACCTCGGCTACCTCGACCGGGCCGGCGGCGAGTACTGGCGGTCCGGGGGCCCGGTGGCGCCTAGCCGGTGATGCACTCGCCGGCGGCCAGCTCGGCGCACACCTCGTCGGCCAGGCCGAACGCCAGCTGCTCCCGGGGGATCGAGCGGGCGCTCAGCGACACCCGCGACAGGCGGAGGTCGCCCTGGATCGGGTCGATGTCGCAGCCGGCGACGAGGGCGGCGGCGTCGGCCTCCTCGAGCGGCACGTCGCCGGGGTCGAAGCAGGACCCGTCGTCGCCGATCAGGTCCGACAGCAGCGTCACCGGGTGGGCCTGGCCGTCGCCACCCGTCGACCGGCTGGCCTCCTGGAGCAGGCGGAGGGGGCTGCCGTCGCCCGGGGGGCCGGCCTCCCGGACGCTGAGCCCGATCTCCTCGACGATCGCCTCGACCACCGCGGCGGCCGCCTCGGGGTCGTCGGCCCGGAACGCCCGGGTGCCGTCGAGGCAGGGGTCGTGGAGCAGCTCGCCGTCGGAACCCTGGTCGACGACCAGCGTGAGGCGGGCGTGGTCGGCGACGCCCTGGGCGATGTCCGATCGCACGAAGCCGGTCATGGTGTCGACGGCGGCCTGGTCGAGGGCGACCCGGTCGACGAGGACCATCCGCTGCGCCCCGCTCGGCGCCGCCGGGTCGACGGCCGCCTCCAGCGTCTCCCCGCAGCCCTCCCGGGCGGGGGCGGTGGTGGTCGTCGGGGTCGTGTCCCGGTCGTCCGGGTCGGCGTCGTCGCCACCGCACCCGAGGGCCGTGACGGCCAGCACGACCACGGCCAGTGCGGCCCGCAGGGGGCGCGGCCGCCTCGGCGCCGGCGGCGCCCGGTGGGCTGCGATCGGGTCTCCGTGCTCCACTGCCCCTCCCCGGGCTCGTGGCGTGGACTACTGCTTGCCGTCCAGGCCGAGGCGATCAGCATCGCGCCGTTCGGCGTCGGAGATGATGCGGTCCCGGGCCAGGGCCACCGCGGCGATGGCGGCGGCCAGGAGCGCCAGCCGCCGGATCGGCCGTGGGATGGGGATCCGGTCGAGCACGACGTGAACCTAGCGGTGTGGTGCCCGGAGCGGGATTCGAACCCGCATGCCCTTGCGGGCAGTGGATTTTGAGTCCACCGCGTCAGCCAGTTGCGCCATCCGGGCGAGCCCGGCGAGGTTAGCCGTGACCCCGTCGGTCCCGTTCTGATCATCCAGGCGCCCAGATCTGGAACGAGCGATGATCAGAACGGCGACGCCCCGGTTCTGATCAGCAGCGGTGCCAGAAGTGGCACGAGGGCTCATCAGAACCGTGGGGGGACGGGACCCGCCTCAGCCGTGGCCCCCGGGGGCGGCGTCGGCGTGATCGGTGGCGAAGGCCTCCAGGGCGTCGACGTCGACGCCGGTGCAGACCTGCTTGGTGACCCAGGCGGTGGCGACCACGGCGGCGCCCTCGGGCAGCTCGGTGGCCGGGGCCACGATCACCCCGTCGCCGGCCAGGGCCTCGACCTCGGCCCGCTCCGCCTCGTCCAGCCCGACGTGCTGCAGCAGGACGTTGCCCTCCTCGAGCAGGCCGACCTGGACCGGGGCGGCGATGGGCTCGTCCCGCACGTCGGTGGTGGAGGGGGAGGGGAGGTGCGGGCCCGACGTGGGCGGGTCGGTCCGGTACTCGGGCTCCTCGGCGCCGGGCAGGACGTGGACGGCCCGGCTGTCGAGGGGCTCGCGCCGCACGGGCCCGCAGCCCCCGTCGGCGCCGCCACCGTCGCCGCCGCAGCCGGCCAGCGCGGCGGCGAGGACGAGCCCGCCGACCAGCGCCCTCACGACTGCGCCTCCAGGACGGCGGCGGGGGCGGGAGCGGGGGTG
>JBQGCF010000196.1:0-14552 GCA_052038315.1 Iamia sp. | reverse complement strand
TGGACTTCCACGGCGACCCGGCCGACCGGATCATCTACGCCACCGCTGCGTCCAGCGGCTCGGTCCTCGTCACCAAGGACCGGCGGCTGGCCGATCGCGCCGCCGCCCACGGCGACGTGCGGGTGGCCTGGTAGGGGGCGTCAGGCGAAGCGGGAGCGGAGGGCGAGGACGTTGGCGACGTAGCGGTCGGTCTCGGCGAAGGTGCCGTTGGCCTCGACCGACCCGGCGCCCTGGTAGTAGGCGGCGAGGGCGCCCTCGGGGGTGCCGTAGCGGCCGAGCAGGAGGCGGAGGTAGCGGGCCGACATGCGGATGTTGTCCTCGGCCGAGTACTGGTCCAGGTCCTGGCCGATCAGCATCTCCATGTGGTCGACTGTGTCGGGCATCAGCTGCCCGATGCCGACGGCGCCGGTCGAGGAGACCTGGCCCTGCTGCCAGCCCGACTCCAGCCACGTCATGGCCTTGAGCAGGTCGGCGGGGATGCCGTTGGCGTTGGCCCAGTGGTCGAAGCGGGGGATGTAGGCCTGGCGGTCGGGCGTGGCGAGCAGCCGCTCGGGCAGGCTCGACGAGCCGCTGCCCGCGCTGCTGGCGGCCGGGGTGCTGGCGACGATCGGCTCGGCCGCGGCCACCGCGCCGCTCGGGATCGTGAGGGTGGTGCCGTCGCGGATGAGGTCGGGGTCGCCGAGGCCGTTGGCCGCGGCCAGGGCCGAGACGCTGACGCCGTAGCGGACGGCGATGTGCGAGAGGGTCTCCCCCGGCGCCACGACGTGGGAGCCGCCCCCCGCCTGGCGGGCCGGCGCGGGCGCCGCCGCCACCTCGGCGACGGGTGCGGCGGCGGCCACCGCCTCGGCCCGGGCGCTCTGGGCCGCGGCCGGGAGCGAGGGCGCACCGGCGGCCGGGTTGGCCGGCGTGGTGATGGCGAGGGCCAGGGCCGCCGGGGCCACCGCCAACGGCAGCAGGATGCGCCGCCGCCGGCGAGATCGTTCGGAAAGGGTGATGTCGGTCATCGAGCAGGTCCTCCGGGTCCGGTCCCCCCCGGTGGTCGTGCGGCTGCGCACGGTAGTGCAGACCCATCGGACGTGTGAAGGGCTTCCTGAGCAGGGATTCCGCGCCAGCAGGATCGGTCCGGGATACAACTACTCAGCGTGGCGGCGCGCGCTTGTTCGCTCGTGAATAACTGCAGGTCAGAACAGACGCGCGCCGCTAGCGGGACTGGCGACGGGCCTCGGCACGACGCTCTGCGTCCAGCCGCTCCAGCGCCGGTTCCGGGCTGTGGTCGACCCAGCGCATCAGCTCGGCCACCGCCGGGTGCCCTGCCTCCTCGGCGATCAGCCGGTGCATGTCCTGGGCCACCGCTCGGTAGGCGGGGTGGCCCTGGGGGGTGCTCCTCAGCTCGAGCATGTGCATCGCCTCGCGGGCGTTCATCTGCATGGCGAAGCGGACCTTGTAGGCCAGGCAGACGGCGTAGGGGGCCTGGGCCGGGAAGCGGTCGACGAGCACGTCGTGGAGGGCGGCCGAGCGGTCCATGGCCTCGTCGAAGGCGGCGGTGTGGCCGGCCAGGTCGCCCGCCTCGGGCCGGGTGTAGCAGTGGCGAGGGGTCTGCGCCTGCCACTCGATGGTGAGCATGCGGTGGCGCTGGAGGTCGCGGAAGGCGCCGTAGTCGGCCAGCACGTCGAAGCGGTACGAGAGCCGCTCCAGGGCCCGGCCCGGCTTGTGGCGCCGGTTCTGCCGGTCCCCCACGTAGGCCCGCATGACCTCGAGCCGCTCGGCGGTGGTCATGTCCCGGACGCGCCGCTCGACCTGGTGCTCCGGCAGGTGCGTGACCGGGTACAGCATGGCCGTGACCAGGCGGACCTCGGCATCGGGGTCGAAGCTGGTCAGGGTGACGGCGGGGGCGTCCTCGGCCGGCTCGTCCTCGGGGAAGAAGCGGGCCGCGACCTCCTCGGTGGCGGCCCGGCTGGTGGCCAGGTAGGTGCTCCAGGCCACGCCCCGGTCGTCGAGGTCGACCCGCTTGAGGAACGACGGGATGACCTTCCGCAGCTCGCTCAGCATCATGTCGGCGTAGCGACGGGCCTCGGGCAGCGGGTGGGACCGCATCCGCAGCAGCAGCTGCTCGTAGCCCTGGCCGGTGCCGTAGATGCCCACGTTGGACAGGGCGGCGGCGGGCAGGATCCCCCGCAGGGCGTCGAAGGCCTTGGCCCGGACGGCCTGGCGGTAGACCAGGTCCGAGTCGCCGGGGGCCTTGGGGAAGCGGGCCCGGAAGAAGTCCTGGAGCGGGGGCACGAGGGCGGCGTAGGTGTCGAAGAGGCGGTCCATGTCGCCGACGTACCGGGTGCCGAGCGGCGAGCCCAGGATGTCGGGGTCGCGCATGTACCGGAAGCGGCCGCCGAGCCGGCTGTCGTAGGCGATGTACCGGGTCGACTGCTCCAGGTAGGCCATCAGCCGGCCCCACTCGAGCACCTTGGTGAGCAGGTTCGACGCCTGCTCGCAGGCCAGGTGGACCCCGCCCAGCTGGGCCACCGAGTCGTCGCCGTACTCGAAGAAGACCCGGTCGTAGAGCTCCTCGGCCCGGCGCAGGCCGACCGTGGCGTCGATCGTGTGGTCGCCGGTGATGTCCAGCTCGCCCACGAACTCGTCGAGGAACAGCCGCCGCAGGCTCTTGGGCGAGCGCGAGTAGCGGGCGAAGAGCGCCCCCTTGACCACCTCGGGCAGGTTGACCAGGGCGAAGACCGGTCCGTCCAGGTTGGTGAAGTAGCGCCGCAGGACGTCGGCCTCCTCCGGCGTGTACTCCTCCGGAACGTAGACCGTCACGGCTGGCGACTCTAGGAGGTGGTCCCCCGCCGGGAGCGGACCTCGAAGGCCTCCCGGACGCGCGCCAGCGCCGCCGGGTCGAGCCACAGGTCGGCCACCGTGCAGGCCAGCGCCTTGGCCCCGTCGAGCACCGCGGCGTCGCCCTCGGCGCCGCCGGCGTAGCCGACGAAGGCCTCGGTGTGGATGGCCACCTCCGGCGGGGAGACGGCGATCATCGGGTGGATCGACGGGACGACCTGGCTGACGTTGCCCATGTCGGTCGAGCCGAGGACCGATGGGACGCCCTCGTCGCCGGGCCGCAGCACCGTCCGGCCGACCCGGGCGGCGTTGGCCGCGTAGAGGTCGTCGAAGGGCTCGATCCCGATCAGCTCGTCGTAGGCCGGCTCGTACCAGTCGAAGGCGATCTCGCAGGCGGCGGCCTCGGCCCCGGCCCGGAGGCAGGCCTCGACCCGCTCCCGGAGGGCGGCCAGCCCGGCCCGGTCGCCCGAGCGCACGTACCACTGGGCGACGGTGCGGGCCGGGACGATGTTGGCGGCGTGGCCGGCCTCCAGGAAGATCCCGTGGACCCGCTCGGCGTCGCGGATGTGCTGGCGCAGGGCGGCGACGTTGACGTAGCCGAGGACCATGGCGTCGAGGGCGTTGCGGCCCTTCTCGGGGGCGGCCGAGGCGTGGGCCGCGTGCCCGGTGTAGGTGACCGTCGCCCGCTGGATGGCCAGCGTGTCCATGGTGCGGAGGTCGGCCCCGGCGGGGTGGACCATCACCGCGGCGTCGACCCCGTCGAGGGCGCCGGCGTCCATCATCAGCTGCTTGCCCCCGCCCCCCTCCTCCCCCGGCGTGCCGAGGATCAGGACCCGGCCGCCGGTCTCCTCGGCCACCGCGGCGGCGGCCAGCCCGGCCCCCAGGCCGGCGGCGGCGATCACGTTGTGGCCGCAGGCGTGGCCGATGCCGGGCAGGGCGTCGTACTCGCAGCAGACGGCGACGAGCGGCCCGTCGCCGCGGCCGGCCCGGGCTGCGAAGCCGGTCTCCAGCCCGTAGGCCCCCCGCTCGACCTCCAGGCCCTGCTCCTCCAGCACCCGGGTGAGGACCTCGTGGGCGTGGCGCTCCTCGAACAGCACCTCGGGGTGGGCGTGGATGTCGTGGGAGACGGCGAGCAGGGTGTCGGCCAGCCGGTCGACCTCCGCCTCGATGCGGCCCTTCACGTCCTCGGTGTCTGCCACCGGGCCAGGGTACGCCTGCGATCAGCGGGTCAGGACGAGCTTGCCGTCCATGGCGCCGGCGCGGAGGCGATCGAGGGCGGTGGGGAAGGCGTCGAGGGGGTGCTCGGAGTCGACGGCGACGGGGAGGCCCTGGGCGACCAGCCGGGTGACCTCGGCGAACTCCTCGTAGGAGGCCATCGTCGACCCGATCAGCTCGATCTGCTTGAACCACAGCCGGGGCAGCGACAGCTCGACCTGGCCGCCCGAGGTGGCCCCGCACACGACCAGCCGGCCGGCGGGGCGGACGGCGGCGATCGACGCGTCCCAGGTGGCGGCGCCGACGCTCTCGGCCACCACGTCGGCCTCGACGTCCCAACGCTCGTCGCCTGAGTCGAGGGCCCGGGCGGCGCCCTTGGCCAGCGCCGCCTCGCGCTTCTCGGCGTCGCGGGACGTCACCACGACCTCGGCGCCGGCGGCCACGCCCAGGGCCAGCAGCGCGTTGGACACGCCCCCGCCCACCCCCACGACCAGGAGCGTCTCGCCGGCGCGGAGCCGGGCCCGGCGGAGCATGCGCCAGGCGGTCGAGTAGGCGACGGGGTAGGCGGCGCACTCGGCCCAGCTCCGGTTCTCCGGCCTGGCCACCAGGTTGCGGGCGGGGACGACGACGTGCTCGCCGTGGCCGCCCCAGCGGTTCTCCCCCACCAGCTTCATGCCCCGGGCCGCCGGGGCGTCGATCCCGAGGCGGGCGAGGGCCTCGACCGAGGTGATCGTGGGGTTGACCACGACCTCGTCGCCGTCGGCCCAGCCCTCGACCCCGGCGCCGACCCCGTCGACCAGGCCGGCCACGTCGCAGCCCGGCACGTGCGGGAAGGCGGGCGGCTTGGGCCGGCCCTGGGTCAGCCAGTGGTCCATGTGGTTGAGGGCGCTGGCCACCACCCGCACCCGGACCTCACCCGGCCCCGGCTCCAGGTCGGGCACCGACCCCCAGCGGTACTCCCCCAGGCCCTCGTCCAGCAGCCATGCGTCCATCCCGCCGACCGTACTCAGGGCTGCCGGCGCGGCCGTCGTCCGAGCCGGAAGGCGGCGACGACGCACCCGAGGACGAACAGCAGGCCGAGGCTCACCACGACGACCGTCGGCACCACCAGCCACCGGAGGTCGGGCCCGATGTCCTCCGAGCAGGTGTCGTCGATCCACTCCAGGGCGGCGGCCTCGTCGAGATGCTGGGCTCCGCCCTCCTCGCTGGCCACCCGGTAGGTCCCGGGGCCGGCGTCGAGGTCCAGGACCGTCTCGACCACGGGTCCGGGGCCGTCCTCGTACCGGCGGGCCCGCAGCACGACCGGGGCGTCCACCGGTTCGGGGATCCGGACGAGGGGGACCCGTCCGAGCCGGGCGGGGCCGCGGCTGCGGTGGTCGAGGGTGCGGACGAGGCGGTCGCGGCCCGTGGTGACCGTCAGCTCGGCCGGGTCGTCACGGCGCGCGCAGCCGGCGGCGCCGGCGACCGGGACACCGGCGTCGTCGCGGCCGGCGACGACGATCACGTCGGACGGGTACGTGCACCCGGGGAAGAGGACCGCGGCCACCACGGCCAGGGCCGCCAGGCCACGCCTCACACGACGACCCGGAGGGCGTCGGGCTCGATCTCGACGGCCAGCTCGGTCACGGTGGCCACCACCTCGCCGTCGAGGCGGATCGGGGTGGGCCGGGCGAAGGTCGTGGTCCAGGCGGCCACCCGGCGCTGCTCGATGCCGGGGTGGGGCACGTGGGTGCCGGCGGGGAGCCGGCTGCGGGCCTTCCAGCGGTCGCCGAGCCCGAGGTCGCCGTCGAGGACGTCGAGCCGGCCGTCGCCCGGGTGGGCCCGGGGCGCCACGTCCCACAGCCCCAGGAACTGGGCGTTCACCACCGCCACCACCCGGCCCCGCCACCAGGACCGCCGGGCGACGAGGTGGGCCACGAAGGGGTGCCGGGCCCCGTCGAGCACGGCCACGCCCAGGTCGACGGTGGCCACCGTGCCGGCGTCGCGGAGCCGGGCCGCGTCCCCGCCCCGGCCGCCCAGGGTGCGGGCCAGGTCGCCGCCGAGCAGGCCGAGGGCCGGCAGCGGGTCCCCGGCGGCCCGGGCGGCGACGACCGCGGCTCGCGCCACGGCATCGCTGTGCACAACCACCAGGTCGTCGGGGACGGGGTCTGCGCCACCCCAGTCGACCCCCTTCTCGACGGTCACGAGGCGCTGGCCGCGGCCGCCGCCGACTCCGATCCCCCCGCGCCGACGCCGGTCGAGGCGGCCACCACGCCGAGGTGGAGGGCCTCGGCGGCGGCCCGGCCGGCGTGGCGCGTGGCCGGGTCGAGGGCGGCATCGCCCACCTGGCGCAGGAGGTCGATCAGCTGGCGCACGTTGCGGACGAAGTCGCCGCCGGACATGTCCTCGTCGTCCAGCACCACGTCGAGGTCGCGCCCGGAGGCCCAGGCGTGGGCGAGCGGGAGGAACGTCGGGTCCGGGGCCCGGGTGCCGGGCAGCCCGGCGGCCAGCTCGACCGACCGCAGCTCCTCGGCCCGGTCGAGCACGGCCTCGACGCGCTGGCGCAGGTCCCGGGTGGGGTACCAGGGAGCCGGTGCCGGGACCTTGCTGCGGTGCTCGTAGGTGAAGCACGACACCACCGCGGCCAGGTCGGGGGCGCGGAGCCCGTCGAGCAGCCCGGCGGCCAGGCAGTCGGCGATCAGCAGGTCGCACTCGTGGAACACCCGGACGAGGAGGGCGCCACGAGCGGTCAGCTCCCACCCGTCGACCATCCCCCTCTGCTCGAGCACCGACAGCACCCGGTCGAGCTCGCGGGTGAGCGAGCCGTGGGAGCCGGCGATGCGCCGGTCGAGGTCGGCGATCTCGCCCCGCACCCGGCCGGCGTGGGCGAGGGACCGGAGGTGGCGGTCGACGTCGGGGCAGTCGGCCACCGGGTGCCGGGGGGCGGCGGCCTCCGTGGCCCGGCTCCCCCGGCTCCGCTTGCGCATGCCCCGGACCTGGGCCAGCTCGCGGGCCACCTCGTGCTGGAACGACTTGTTCGACGGGGCGTACGGCAGCGGCATGTCGACCTCGCCCACCCGGTGGAGGACCTCGTCGACGTCGGTGCTGCTCACCGTGCGGACCCGGCTCTGGTCGTCGATGACCCGGACGTGGCCCCGCTCGGGCCCCCGCCAGCCGATCGACAGCACCGCGACCCGCACGCCGCCCAGCCACACCACGTCGCCGGGCCGCAGCCGGGCCATGGCGTTGAGCACGTCGCGCCGGGAGGCGGCGCCCTGGTGGCGCTCCTCCTCGTCGGCCCGCTTCAGCCGGCGGTGCTCCTCGACGTCGCCCCGCTCGCAGTGTGCCTCGGCCTCCAGCCGGGCCAGCGTCTCGGCCCGGGCCTCGCGCCGGGCCCGGAGCCGGACGACCCCGTGGTCGGCCTGGTACTGGGCGAAGGAGCGGTCGAGCAGGGCCCGGGCCTCGTCGCGGTCGTGCCGACGGACGAGGTTGGCCGCCATGTTGTAGGTCGGGCGGAAGGCGGACCGGAGCTCGAAGCGCCGGCTGAGCACCAGGTCGGCGACCTCCTGGAACCGGGTGAAGGGGCTCCACAGCACGACCGCCCGGCCCTCGTCGTCGAGGCCCCGGCGCCCCGCCCGCCCCGTGAGCTGGGTGTACTCCCCCGGCGTCAGCATCTCGTGCTGCTCGCCGGTGAACTTGGACAGGGCCTCGATCACCACCGAGCGGGCCGGCATGTTGATCCCGAGGGCGAGGGTCTCGGTGGCGAAGACCACCTTGACCAGGCCCTGGACGAAGCAGGCCTCCACCGCCTCCTTGAACGGCGGCACCATCCCGGCGTGGTGGGCGGCGATGCCCGCCTCCAGCCCGGCCAGCCAGCGGCCGTGGTCGAGGACGTCGAGGTCGGCGTCGGACAGCCCGGCGGTGTGGGCAGCGGCGATGGCCCGGATCCGGCGCCGCTCGGCCGGCTCGGTCAGCAGCGTCCCGGCCTCGACGAGCGTCCGGGCCGCCTCGTCGCAGCCCCGCCGGCTGAACACGAAGACGATGGCCGGGAGCAGGTCCTCGTCGTCGAGGTGCTCGACCACCTCGACGCGCTTGGGGGTGGCGTAGCGCTTGCGCTGGCGCTCCCGCCGGTCGCCCCGGGGGTTCGACGGCTCGGGGTCGAGCCGGGGGCCGAAGGGGTTGGGCTCGCCGTCGACGGCCACCGGGACCACCACCATCTGGCGGGTGGCCTTGTCGTGGGCGGCGTAGAGGTTGGCCAGCTCGACCGGGCGGGTGGTCTCGACGATCGACTCGGTCCGCCCCCGCACGGCCTCGATCCAGCCGGCCAGCTCGTCGGCGTTGGACACGGTGGCGGACAGGGCGACGATCTGGACGCCACGGGGCAGGTGGATGATGACCTCCTCCCAGACCGGGCCCCGGTAGCGGTCCTGCAGGTAGTGGACCTCGTCGAGCACGACCACGCCGAGCCCGTCGAGGGCGGGCGAGCGGGCGTAGAGCATGTTGCGGAGCACCTCGGTGGTCATCACCACCACCGGGGCGTCGGGGTTGATCGTGGCGTCCCCCGTGACCAGTCCGACCTTGTCGCGCCCCAGCCGGGCTCGCAGGTCGGCGTGCTTCTGGTTGGAGAGGGCCTTGATCGGCGTCGTGTAGAAGGCCTTCAGCCCCTGGGCCAGGGCCCGGTCGACGGCGTGGTCGGCCACGACGGTCTTGCCTGCGCCCGTCGGCGCCGCCACCAGGACCGACGCCCCCTCGTCCACCGCCTCGTTCGCCTCGACCTGGAAGGGGTCGAGGACGAAGGCGTCGGTCACTGCTCCGTCTTGCGTCGGCGCCGGTCGCGGATCCGTCCGATCAGCACCGAGATCTCGTAGAGGAAGCACATCGGGACGGTGAGGGCCAGCATGCTGATCGGGTCGCCCGAGGGCGTGGCGACGGCCACGAAGACGGCCACGATCACGTAGACGTAGCGCCGGATCCGGCGCAGCGTGTCGGTGGTGACCGCCCCGATCAGGTTCAGGGTGGTCACGACCAGGGGGAACTCGAAGCCGATGCCGAAGGCCAGCATCATGTACACGATCAGCTTGAGGTAGCTGTTCGGTGTGTAGAACTGGCTGAAGTTGTCCTCGCCACCGATGCTCTGGAGGAACTCCAGGGCCTTGGGGAGGGTCCAGAAGGCGATGGCCGCGCCGCTGCCGAACAGCACGGTGCCGATGCCGATGAAGGCGACCCCGTACTTGCGCTCGTTCTCGTAGAGGCCGGGGGCCACGAACCGCCAGATCTGCCACAGGATGACCGGCATGGCCAGGCCGATGGCCGTGTACGAGGTGATCCGGATGCGGACCTGGAACGGCTGCAGCGGCTCGGTGGTGATCAGCTGCTGCTGGAGCTCGCTGTTGGGGGCCGTCTCCCGCAGCGGGCCGAGCAGGGCGTCGAGGATCGGCTGGTAGAGGAACCAGGCCACCACCGCGGCGATGGCCACGGCGATGATCACCCGGATGATCCGGGTGCGGAGCTCGGCGATGTGCTCCATCAGGGTCATGTGACCCGTCTCGGAGCCGCTGGTGGGTGACACCGTCTCGGCGCTCATCAGCCGGTGGCCCGGTCCCCGCCGTCGCTGTCGTCGACGGGATCGATGCGGGGCCGCATCGGCGTCACGTTGCCCCGGCGGGGGGCGGGCTCGTCGGCCGGCTCCGCCTCGACGACGTCCTCGACGACGTCCTCGACGACCGGCGCCAGGGTCTCGGGCTCGATCGCCGGCTCCTCGGGGGCCTCGGGCTTGACCAGGTCGACCGGAGCCGGGGCATCGTCCTCGGGGTCGGCGACCGCCACCACCCGGACCTCGTCGGTCACGCTTGGCACGGGGCCCTGGAGGGTCTCCTCCCCCGGCCGGAACGGCGCCTCGATCGGGTCCATGGCCCGGCGGATCTCGTCCTGGAAGCCGCTCGACAGCTTGCGCATCTGGGCCACGGCCTTGCCGACCTGGCCCATCGCCTTGGGCAGCCGCTCGGGACCGAGCACGAGCAGCGCCAGCAGGAAGATGACCACCATCTCCCCGCTGCCGATGTTGAACATGGGCGCAACCCTACCGAGTCGCCCGCCCGGGTCTGGCGGCGGAGCGGGGGGTCCTCCGGCCGCTCAGCGGTCGGCGGCGCGGGTGTGCAGGCGGACCCGGTCGCCGGCGGTGGCGCGGGTCGCCTCGTCCAGCTCGATCCGGGCCGGGGCCAGGGCGTCGAGGCCGTCCAGCTCGCCCCGGAGGTGGCCGACGGCCTCCTCGGAGCGGGCCAGGCCCCGCCAGGCCAGGCCGAAGGCGAGGAGCGTGCCGAGGAGGGCGAACGCCCACATCCACATCACCACGTCGTCAGCGTAGGTCACGGCCGCGACCCGCCTCAGCCCTCGACCAGGCGACCCAGCTCGGCGTTGAGCCGGCCCTCGTCGGTCAGCAGGCGGTGGAAGTCGAGCAGGTCGTCGTGGTCGATCGGGTCGCCGTCGCGCGCTTCGTCCAGCTCGGCCGGGAGCCGCCAGCGGTCGAGGCGCACACCCGAGGCGATCAGCAGCTCGATCACCCGGTTGTCCGCCGGCTTCGACACCGCCATCGTGCACACCGGGCACCGGAAGGCATAGGCGCCCTGGCCGTTGTCGACGCAGACACGCACGATGACATCGTCGCTCGTCATCTCCACGTCGCCGCAATCAGCACAGGTGGCACGGATGGTTGCCATGCGTCTCCTCCAAGAAGGGGCCTGGGGGTGGGCCCGCTCAGTGACGGGGAACCATCGACCACTGCGGAGCGGAGTTGAGCAGGTGCTTGTATGGGGCGGTGCCGACCCGGCTGCCCGCCCTCGACCCGCCCCCGATCGCCTTCGCCCACCGTGGCGCCCGGGCCCACGCCCCGGAGAACACCGTCGAGGCCTTCACCCTGGCCCGCCGGCTGGGGGCGACCGGCCTGGAGACCGACGCCTGGGTGACCGCCGACGGCGTGGCCGTCCTCGACCACGACGGGGTGGTCGGCAAGGTCCTGCGCCGGCGGCCCATGGCCGAGGTGCCCCGGAGCGAGCTGCCCGAGCACGTCCCCGACGCCTCCGTCCTCGTCGACCTGATGGGCGACGACCTGCACGTCTCGATCGACGTCAAGGACCCGGCTGCCGCCGGTCCCCTCCTCGACGCCCTCGGCGGCGACGACCCGACCCGCCTGTCCCGGGTCTGGCTGTGCCACGACGACCACGACCTGCTGCTGTCGTGGCGGGCCCTCGCCCCGCAGGTCCGGCTGGTCGACTCGACCCGCCTCAAGAAGCTGGGCCAGGGCCCCGAGCGCCACGCCGCCCAGCTGCGGGAGAGGGGCATCGACGCCGTCAACCTGCACCACACCGACTGGTCCGGCGGGCTGGTCGCCCTCTACCACCGCTTCGGTGTGCGGGCGTGGGGCTGGGACGCCCAGCACGTCCGGGTCCTCGACGGCCTCTTCGCCATGGGCATCGACGCCCTCTTCAGCGACCACGTCGACCGCATGGCCGACGCCCTCGCCCGCGCCACCGCCCCGTAGGCCCGAGACGACGCTCGCTGGCGAGGCGCCGGCATCGGCGAGCGCCAGCGAGCCCGTTCGCCCGCCGCAGGCGCTGGGGGTCTGGGGGGAACCCCCAGGCGAAGCGGCGTGTGCCCGAGGGACGAGGGCTCCGCCGCTGGGATCGTTCAGTGCGAGCGCAGCGAGCCCGAACAGCTCGAGGAAGGAACCGAGCGCAGCGAGGTTCCTGACGAGACCTATATGCCGCCGAAGGCGCTCAACGGCCAGATGCGGATGAAGGCCTTGCCGACGATGTCGCCCTCGGGGACGCAGGGGTGCTGCCAGTAGCGGGCGTCACGGGAGGCGCCGCGGTTGTCGCCCATGACGAAGACGCAGTCGTCGGGGACGACGAAGGTGTCCCTCGACGGGTCGGCCGGGTCGGTGCGGGTGCCCTCGGGCAGGTAGGGCTCGTCGAGCTCCTCGCCGTCGATGAAGACCTTGCCGTCGCGCAGCTCGACCGTCTCGCCGGGCAGGCCGATGACCCGCTTGATCAGGTCCTTCACCTGCTGGCCGTCGACGGTGATGCTCGGCTCGCCGTCGGGCACCTCGAACACGATGATGTCGCCCCGGCCGGGCTCGCCCCACTGGTAGGCCAGGCGGTTGACGACGACCCGGTCGCGGCGGCCCTCGCCCATCAGGGTGGGCTCCATCGAGCCCGACGGGATCCAGAAGGTGGTGAACAGGAACGTCCGGACGACCAGGGCGATGACGACCGCCCCGGCGATCACCGCGACCCACTCGATCCAGCCCCGCAGCCGGCGCCGACGGGCCTCGTCGGCGGTCTCGGAAGCGTCCTCGCCGGCCTCGTCCGCCTCGCCCGGCCGATCCGACGCCTCGGCGGGGTCGTCGGGATCGTCGCCGGCCGGCTTCTCGAGGGAGAGGGACGGCTCGTCAGCGGGGGTCACGTCGCGGCACGCTACTCCTCGGTTGTTGCGATTCCGTAGCGGGCGAGCACCCGGCGCGCCGCGGCCGGCGCCGGGTCGACCGGGCCCAGCGGAGGATCGGCGGAGACCACCGTGGCCTCGGGCCCGAGCCGTAGCAGGAGCCGCTCGGCCCACACCGGCGACACCACCGCCAGGGTCACCCGCAGCCTCCCGTCGGGCCGCTCGACCACCTGCTCGGACGGGTGGCTCTCGACCACCCAGCGGGCCACCGGGTCGAGGTCGAGGACCAGCCGGGGGGCGTCGGGGTCGGGGCGGAGGGCCGACGCCGAGGGCGGGTCGGCGGGTGGGGCGACGACCTCGTCGGTGAGGCGGGCGGCGGTGATGCGGTCGACCCGGAAGGAGCGCTCGCCGCCGGCGGTCCGGCAGTGGCCGTTGAGGTACCAGGCGCCCCGGTCCCGGAAGAGGGTCCAGGGCTCGACGACGCGGCGGGTGGCCTCGTCGGTGTCGGCCTTTCGGTGGTCGATCTCGACGGCCCGGTGCTCGTCGACCGCCCGCTGGAGCGAGGTGACGACGTCGGCGTCGCCCAGCCCCAGGTCGATGTCGAGCTGGTCGTCCACGTCGATCTCGAGCAGATCGGCCAGCTTGGCCACCGCCCGGCTCAGGGCCGGGTCGGGCTCGCCGGGGGCGCTGCGGCCGGCGGCGCCGGCGACGATCAGGGCGAGGGCCTCGGCCGGGGTCAGCCGCAGCGGCCGGTCGAAGGCGTGGAGGTGGACGAAGACGCGGTCGCCGTCGACGTACATCTCGACGGGCATCTCGAGGTACTCGTCGCTGTCGGCCCCGATCATGGTGGCCAGCTCGAGGTCGGCCAGGAGGGTGGCCTCGGTGACGTCGAAGCGGGCGGCCGCCTCGGCGAGCGTGGGCCCGTCGTGCTCGGCGATCCACAGCAGCTCGGAGAGGACGCGGTGCATCCGCCCGGCGGCGGTCATCCGTGGGGCGCGGCTCACCGGTGCTCCCGGGAGGCGATCGTCTGCAGCCAGCGGACGATGTCGTCGCGCACGGCCGGCGGCGAGAGGACCTCGGCGTCCTCGCCGAAGCCGAGCACGAAGGTGCGCAGGGCGGGGACCATGCGCACGTCGACGGCCAGGACCAGCGACCCGTCGTCCTCCACCGTGGCCCGGGCGCGGGGCGCGGCCCGCCGGGCGGTGTCGGCCCGACCGGGTGCGAAGCGGACCCGCACCTCCTGGAGCGGGTCGGTGCCGAGGGCCCACGGCTCGTCGAGCAGGTCGTCGACCGGGCCACGGGGCCGGGCCGGGAAGGCGTCCCGCTGCTCCCCCACCGCCACCTCGCCCTGGATGCGGTCGAGGCGGAAGAGGCGCTCGTCGTCCCGCCCCGTGTCGAAGGCGCTGAGGTACCAGCGGCCCCGGGCGAAGCGGATCCGCTCGGGGTGGACGACCCGCTCCTCGTCCCGGTAGCGGAACGTGGCGGTGCGGCGCTCGACGACCGCCTGGAAGAGGGCGACGACGGCCTCGTCGGCGGGCAGCTCGGTGCGGGGCGCGCCGCCCTCGGCCTCGGCCCCGACCTTCGCCGTCACCCGGCGGGGATCGACGCCCGACAGGCGCACGGCGGAGGCGGCCACGGCCACGGCCCGGCGCTCCTCGGCGGTGAGGCCGGGGTCGCGGAGGTAGGCGTCGTCCTTCCGGAGGCGGTAGCCCTCGATCGGCGGGTCCGACCCCGGGACCGGCTCGGCCCGGACGGGATGGCCGAGCAGGTCGCCCAGCTCGCTCTTGTCCCGCTCGAAGGCCCGGCGGAAGGCGATGTCGTCGTCGCTGTAGCCCGGCACCCGGGCCCGGATCTGGGCCGCGGTGATCGGGGTCCCGGCGTCGAGCAGCACCTGCAGCAGCGTCAGCAGCCGCTCGACCTTCTCCGTGGACACCGCCGCAGGCTACGAGGACGCGACGGAGGCGGCGTGCACCGCGGCGGCCGCCGCCACCCGGAAGAACAGGGGGTCCTCGGCCGGGCCGCGACCCATGGTGGTGATGCGCAGGCCGGCGGCGTCGAGGACGGCGGCCACGTCGGGCACCTCGACCTCGACC
>JBQGCF010000195.1:0-4925 GCA_052038315.1 Iamia sp. | reverse complement strand
CGACGATCCGCTCGGCCAGGAGGGCGGCGCCGGAGCCGACGGCGGTGCCCCCGGCGAGCGGGACGACCTGCTCGAGGGCACCGGGCCGGCAGGCGGCCTCGTCGGCCACCGCCACCGAGCGACGGTGCTCGTCGGCCATGGGGTCATCGGTCGGCGCCGGCTGGCTCCAGGCCCCCAGCACCTCGGCGGCCCACAGGTTGTCGAGGGTGACGGCCCGCACCAGCCGCTCGACCCGGGCGTCGTCGGGGGCGTGGAGGAGGGCGCGGTCGACCACCGCGGCGGTGGCGTGGAGGGCCCGGCAGTGCAGGAGGCGCAGCTCGCCGGGGGCCCGGACGATGGTGACGTGGGCGGTGGAGGTCATGGCGCCACCCTCGGCCCCCGGCCTTGCCGGCCGCTGGCTGGCCCCTTGCTGCGACCGGCTCAGGTGGCGCGGGCCAGGGCGGCCAGTGCCGTCGCCACCTCATCGACGACCTCGGCCCGGGTGACGTCGGACCGGCCCCGGGCCTCGGCGGCGGCGGCGATCGGGGCGGGCAGGGCGGCGGCCAGCCGGTCCCGCAGCGCGGCCAGCCGCTCGACGTCGGGCCCCATCACCGCCGGGGCCTTGGGGTCGTGGTCGGCGGCGGCCAGCACGACCAGCCCGAGCACCGGGTTGCCCGTCGCGGCCAGCAGCTCGGCGGTGATGCGCAACGTGGTCCACACCTGCGGCCACATCCCGATGCGGGCGGTCGAGCGGATGACGTCGCGGCACGCCCCGGCCGCCTCGGCGGTGCGCTGCTGGCGGACGAGCACGGCGGCCCGCCCGATGCCGGCGATCTCGCGGGTGTAGGTCGTGCCCATGGCGTCGCTCAGCCGGGCGGCCCGGGCGTACCACTCGACCGCCGCGAGCGGGTCGGGCTCGGCCGCCATCTCGCCCCGGGTGAAGGCGACGAAGCCGTCGGTGGCCGCGCTCCGCTCGAAGAGGTCGGCCTGGTCGGCCAGCCAGCGCTCGGCCCCGGCCCGGTCGCCCGAGTAGAGCCGCATCAGGGCCGCGCAGCCGACGCCGACGGCGACGGCCCAGTCGGGGACCGTGGCGTCCTCGACCAGCTCGGCGGCCATGGCCTCCACCGATCCGACGTCGCCGGTGAACATGGCGTTGGGCATGGCTGCGAAGGTGGCCGACCAACGCCGCGGGTGACCGATCGGGAGCACGGCCAGGGCGGCGGCGAGCAGGTCCTCGGCCACCGCCGTCTCGCCGCCGATCCAGGCGGCCACGCCGGCGGCCAGCGAGCACAGGGCCTGGTCCTCGTCGAGAGAGCCGGTGGCTGGCTCCGGGGCCAGCGCCCGCAGGCGCTCCAGGACCTCGACCTGCGGGTCGTCGTAGACCAGCGTCGACACCGGCGCGGCCAGCCGCCCGAGGCCCACCCGCTCGGCCGGCGCCTCGACGGCCAGCGCCGCGGCCAGGTTGGCCAGCTCCCGCCGGAACAGCACCGTCGACAGCGGCGAGCGGGCCATGCGCAGGTCCTCGGTCCGCTCGGCGTGGGCGACCATCCACGCCCGCAGCCGCGCTCGCGCCGCGGCCCGGGCCGACGGGTCGAGGTGGTCGAGGCCGACCCGGCGCACGACCTCCAGGGCCCGGTAGCGAGGCGGGTCGGCACCGAGGTCGACGTCGACCAGCGAGGCCTCGACCAGCTCGCCCAGCGCCGCCGGGGCCGGGCCGCCCTCGGGGACGAGGTGCTCCAGGGCGTCGAGGGTGACGCCGCCGGGGGCGACCGACAGCCGGTCGAACAGCTGGCGGCCCGCCTCCGACAGGAGCCCGTACGACCACTCGACCGCCGAGGTCACGCCGTGGCCGGCCCCGGGCTCGACCACGTCGAGGGCCACCGCCAGCTGGGCGTCGAGCTGGGCCAGCCCGAACACGGCCTCGCGCCCGGCGGCCAGCTCGAGGGCGAGGGGGAGGCCGTCGAGCTGGCGGCCGATCGAGCGGACCAGGGCCTCGACCTCGTCGGTCAGGGCGAAGTCCGACCGCAGCAGCGAGGCCCGGTCACGGAACAGCTCGACCTGCTCGTCGGGCCCGAGCCCGGCCAGCCGCACGACCTTCTCGGCGGGCAGCCCGAGCCGGACCCGGGACGTGGCCAGCACGGCGACGTCGGGCCCGGCACCGAGGAACCGCTCGGCGAGGGCGCGGGCCGCGCCGAGCACGTGCTCGCAGCTGTGCAGCACCAGGGTCACCGCCCGCCCGCCGACCACGTCGACCAGCGCCGTGTCGAGGTCGTCGGTCGAGCCCTGGATGCCGAGGGCGGCGGCCGCCCGGGGCAGCACGTCGGCGTCGTCCTCCACCGGGGCCAGGTCGACGACGACCGGCGTCAGCCCGCCCCGGTCGATCAGCTCCTGGACCAGGCGCGTCTTGCCCGCACCGCCCGGTCCGACCACGCTCACGACGCGGTGGCCGGCGAGGGCACCGGCCAGCGCCTCCAGCTCGGCAACCCGGCCCACGAAGCGGTCGGCCGGGGCCAGGCGGGGACCACGCCGGGCGGCGGTGGGCCGGGCGGCCGGGGCCTCGGGCCGCAGCGTCGGGTCGTCGGCCAGGATGCGCCGCTCCATCTCGCCGACCGCGCTGCTGGGGTCGAGACCGGTCGTGTCGACGATCCGCGCCCGCAGCCCGGCGGCGACCCGCAGCGCGTCGGGCGACCGCCCGACCTGGTGGAGCACCGCCATGAGGAGGAGGTGGACGGCCTCGCCGGTGGGGTCCTCGGCCGCGGCCCGCTCGAGGTCGGGCAGGAGGGCGGCCCCCTCCCCCGCCGCCGACCGGGCGGCCAGCCAACCCTCGACCGCCCGGCGGTGCAGCGCCGCCAGCCGGGCCCGCTCGGGGGCCAGGGCGAGGGCGTCGGCCAGGTCGCAGAACGGCTCGCCCCGCCAGAGGTCGAGGGCCTCGGCGAAGAGGGCGACGGCGTCGGCGGCGACGTCGGCCGCCTCGGCCCGGCCGATCAGGGCGGCGAAGCGACCGGCGTCGACGGCCTCGGCCCCGAGGTCAAGCCGGTAGCCGACGGTGTCGCGCGGGACGGTCGCCGTCCCGACGACGCGCCGGAGGCGGGAGACGTAGCTCTGGAGGTTGCCCAGGGCGTTGTCGGGGGCACCGCCCGGCCAGAGCACGTCGACCAGGTCGGCGTCGGGGACGGTCCGCCCCGGCGACAGCGCCAGCCGGGCCAGCACCGCCCGCTGGGGCGCCCCCGGCACCGGCTGCACCTGCCCGTCGACCTCGACGATCGTCGGCCCCAGCAGCCCCACCCGGAGACCGTCGCCCATCGTCTCATCCTGCCCGACACGCGACCGGCAAGGACCCGGCAATCGGGACGGCGCATCGTCACCGCCATGACCACGCACCTCGACGCCACGGACCTGGGGACGATCCTGTCGGTCTGGGCCCACCCCGACGACGAGACGTACCTGGCCGGCGGGCTGATGGCGGCCGCCGCCGACGCCGGCCAGCGCGTCGTCTGCGTCAGCGCCACCGCCGGCGAGCACGGCACCGACGACCCGGCCGCCTGGCCACCCGCCCGCCTCGGGCCGGTCCGCCGCTGGGAGGCGGCCGCGGCCATGGCCGTCCTCGGCGTGGCCGAGCACCGCTGGCTCGACCTGCCCGACGGCGGCCTGGCCGCCATCGACCCGGCGGTGGGCGAGGCCGCCGTCGCCGCCCTCGTCGCCGAGGTCGCGCCCGACACGATCCTGACCTTCGCCCCCGACGGCGCCACCTTCCACCCCGACCACTGCACGATCTCGGCGTGGGTCACCGCCGCCTGGCGGGCCACCGGCGGCCGGTCCCGCCTGCTCCACCGGGTCGCCACCGACGCCCACCTGCGCGACTGGGGCCCGCTCTACGAGGAGTGGGGCATCTACATGACCGACGAGCGCCCGGTGGGGTACCGGCCCGACGAGCTGGCCGTCCTGCTCGACCTCGACGGCCCCGCCCTCGACCGCAAGGTCACCGCCCTGCGGGCCATGGCGACCCAGGTCGGCCCGGCCGTCGCCCTCCTGGGCGAGGAGCGCTTCGCCGACAGCAACCGGGAGGAGGCCTTCGTCGCGGTCCGGGGTCCGCTCACCCCCCGCCGAGCGCCACGGGCGGCTCACGCCTCGCGCTAGGTTGCGGGCTCCGCCGACGACAGGAGTGGGGGCACATGGCCACCGAGTTCTCGCGGGGGCAGAAGAGCCCGCTCTCGAACCTGACACCGGGCACCGACCTCTACGTCGGGGTCAAGATCGATGGTCCGGGGACGTGGGACATCTCGTGCTTCGGCCTCGACGAGGCCGACAAGCTGAGCGACGACGCCTACTTCGTCTTCTTCAACCAGCCGAAGTCGCCCGAGGAGTCGATCCAGCTGCTGGGCGCCCAGTCCGGCGACAACGAGTCGTTCCGCCTCACCCTCGACAAGGTCCCGGACAAGATCCACAAGCTCTCGATCTGCGCGGCGACCGACGACACCACCGCCGGCCAGATCACCAGCGGCTGGTTCCGGATCGTCGTCGGGGGTGAGGAGGTCATGAAGTTCACCTTCTCGGGCTCCGACTTCGCCGGCGAGCGGGCCGTGATCATCGGCGACGTCTACCGCAAGGGCGTCTGGCGGGTGAACGCCGTGGGCCAGGGCTTCAACGGCGGCCTGGCCGACCTGATCCGCTCCTACGGCGGCGAGGTGGCCGACGAGGAGCCGGCGCCCCCGGCCAACACCGGCTTCGCCCCGCCCCCCGGCGGCCCCGCCCCGGCCCCCAACACCGGCTTCGCCCCGCCGCCCGGTGGCCCGGCCCCGGCCGCACCGCCACAGCAGGCGCCCCCGCCCCAGCAGCCGGCCCCCCAGTTCGGCGCTCCCCCCGGTGGCCCGGCCCCCGCCCCGCAGCAGGCACCGGCCCCCCAGGCCCCGGCCGCAGCGGCTACGCCGATGGGTGGCGGCACGATC
>JBQGCF010000194.1:0-11931 GCA_052038315.1 Iamia sp. | reverse complement strand
CCGGGGGGGCTGCGCCCGGGCCGCCGCCCTCCCCCCCGGGTGCGCCGTGGCCCCCGGGGGGCGCGCCCTCCCCTCGGGCGGGGCCCCCGGCCCCGGGGGCCGCGGGGGCGGGGGCCGCATCGCCCGCCGGGTCGGCCGGGCCGCCGGGGTGGCCGTCGCCGTCGGCGCCGTCTCCGACCTGGCCGAGAACGTCCTCGTCCTCGTCGCCACGATCCGGTCGGCCTCGGCGACCGAGTCCTCGATCGACGCCATCCGCGCCCTGGGCGACGCCAAGTGGACCTTCGCCGGCGCCGGCTTCCTGGCCCTCCTCGCCGTCGCCCTCGTCCCGAGGCTCCGCCGCTGATCCCTGGATGTGCGTTTCGCGCACGGATCGAAACGTTCGCCGTGGTCTACTTCCCGCCGCTGCGGCCTCTTCGGAGGTTCTCTTCGTCGCGCCCGGCCGCGCACGAACAGCAAGGCGGGACGGTGTATCACCCGTCACAGTCGTCCGGCTCCGGCCGGCGACCCCTTCGACGGCCCGCCGTGCCCCCCGCCCGGCGGCAGCCCCATCGCTACACGACGCATCGAGGCCTGCCGGCTGTCGGTGCTCGGCCGGGCACCTCCTCGGCTGCCCGCCCGATCTCCTCAGCACGTCTGCAGGGCCGATGCCGAAGGGGGTGATCGCGTGACCCTCCACGGCCCCATCGGGTCGACCTCCTCGCCATCCGGGCCCGTCGAGGCCCCGGACGACGTCGCCTGGGCGCCCCCGGGTGGGACCGAGGAGCAGGCGCCGGTGACCGGCGTGGTCGAGCTGGTCACGGCCGACGTCCCGGCCTGGCGGCTCCTCGCCGGCCTGGTCACCCTCATCTGGATCTACCGGCGGAGGACGCTGATCCCGCCGGCGCTGGCCGGCGCCCTGGTCGTGGCGATCGCCCAGGTGGCCGGTCGCACCTGACCAAGGGGACTTGACGGAACACTTCACATGTTGGTTAAGTGTCGGCGTGCCCGCCACCGACCAGCTCAGCCTCGTGTTCGCGGCCCTGGCCGATCCCACCCGGCGGGGGATCCTGGCCGAGCTCACCGCCGGCGACGCCACCGTCACCGAGCTGACCGAGCCGCTGCCGATCTCCATGCCGGCGGTGTCACGGCACCTCAAGGTGCTCGAGGGCGCCGCCCTGATCTCCCGCTCGCGGGAGGGCAAGTGGCAGCGGAGCCACCTGGAGGCCGCGCCGCTCCGGGAGGCGGCGGTCTGGATCGAGCGCTTCCGGGGGTTCTGGGACGTGTCCTTCGATCGCCTCGACGCCCACCTCGCCGCGCTGCAACAGGAGCAGGAGAACCGATGACCACCGCCCCACCCGACCTCTCGATCACGCGCCTCTTCGACGCGCCCCGGGCCCTCGTGTACCGCGCCTTCACCGACCCGGAACAGCTGGCCGCGTGGTGGGGACCGACGGGCAGCGTGCGGCCGCTCGACGAGATGGACTTCGACGTCCGACCGGGTGGCTTCCAGCGCTTCGTGGAGGTGTTCCCCGACGACCCGTCCATCCGGGCGGAGATCCACATCGACCTCACCGACGTCGCCGAGGGCAGGGTCCTCGACGGCGTGATGCGCGTGGCCGGCCACCTGCCCGGCGGCTTCGAGCCGTTCGAGACGCGGTTCCGCTTCGAGTTCCACGACGAGCCCGACGGGCGCACCCGCCTCGACGTCCAGCAGTGGCTGCCCGCCCACGTGACCGGGGCGACCGAGGAGGGCTGGCGCCAGAGCTTCGCCCAGCTCGACGCGCTCCTGGCCGAGGGGGCGGCGGCGTGAGGCCCCTCCGCTACTCGATCAACGTCACCCTCGACGGCTGCTGCCACCACGAGGCCGGTCTCCCGCCGGACGAGGAGTCGATGCGCTTCTGGACCGAGCAGATGGAACGGGCCGACGCCCTGCTGTTCGGCCGGGTGACCTACGAGATGATGGAGTCGGCCTGGCGCCGGCCGGCCACCGGCCCGTGGCCCGACTGGATGGGCGAGTGGGAGATCCCCTTCGCCGAGGTCATCGACCGGGCCGAGAAGCACGTCGTGTCGAGCACGCTGGACGGCGTCGACTGGAACGCCGAGCTGGTGCGCGGCGACCTCGAGGAGGCCGTCCGCGCCCTCAAGGCGGAGTCCGGCGACGGCCTGTGGGTCGGCGGCGTGACGCTCCCCCTGGCCCTGGCGGACCTGGGCCTGATCGACGAGTACGAGCTCCTCGTCCACCCCGTCATCGCCGGCCACGGCCCCACCCTGTTCGCCGGCCTGCGCGACCGCCTCCAGCTCGACCTCGTCGACCGCCACCAGCTCCGCTCCGGCGCCCTCGCCCTCCGCTACCGCCCCACGTCACCGGCCGCCTGACCCTCCGTCCCCACCGCTCGGCCCGCGCCGACCGGCGGGTACCGTCGGGCCGGTGGACCGGTCGGAGGCAAGGGTCGTCGCCGAGCAGGTGGTCCACTCCCTCCGCTCGGAGCGGTACGAGGCCCTGACCCCCCTCCTCGACCAGAGCCGGTGGTCGACACACACGGGCCCCAGCGGCACCGAGTACGAGGTCCAGGTGTTCGCCCTCTGGGACGACGTGGTCGACGGGCACCTTCGGGTGGTCGCCGCCGCCGGTCGGCCTCCGCGGTGGCGACTCGGATGGATCAGGCCGGAGTCGGCGGACTTCATCATCGGCCCGGACGGCCGGTTCGTCGGCGAGTGAGCTCCGAGGCGGCGACCTCCTCCCTCGTCAACCTCGGACGGCGCGGAAGGCGGAGTCGTCGCCGAGGTGGAAGAAGATGCGACCGGTGAGTGCGCCGTCCTCACCGACGACGGCCCAGCCACGCCCCGATGCGTCATCGAGCTCGTCCTGGCCCTCCCAGCTGAACTCGACCGCGTGCGCACCTCGGTGGTCGGCGGGACGAACGTCCATCCAGCCCACGACCGCGACGAACTGGAAGCTGCCTTGTCCGTGGCGGTCGAACTCGATGTGCGCCGGCCCGAGCAGCTCGATCGCCTCGGTGTCCCAGACCTCCATCTCGACGATGCGCCAGCGTCCGACGACCGAGGTGCTCATGACCGGAGGAGGTCGAGTGCCGACGACGTCATGCCGTGCTCGACGGCCGCCGCGCCGACCGGGGCGTCGTGCACCGAACCGCCGGTCATCTCGCCGCTGGCGAAGCGTCCGAGCAACGCACCGGCTCGCCGGCCGCCCGGACGACCAGGCCACCCCGTCGCTCCTCGAGCGCCTCGTCCACGGCCTCGAATCCGCGGTCCGGAGCCATCCGCCGTCACCTCGACGTCGCCGCCTGGAGTCCGCGCCGATCCCGCAGTGGCGTGGGGATCACCGATCTCCCCTGCCTCGGCGATGGTCGCTCGCATGGCACCAGTTCTACCAACTCCTCTGCACGCCAAGCGTTGGAGCACGGCACGTGGCGATGCCCCACCCACCGCCTCCCGGCTCCCAGGAGCCAGTTCTCGCCGGATGCCGCTGGTGAGCCGCCGTCGAGGCCCCCAGGGCTGGGAGTCACGGCGTTCGGTGATGAGGCTGACCGTGACGTGTTCGAGCATCTCGAGGTCGCGATCGATGCTGGTCCATCCGCTCGACACGCCCGATCGATCAGCGGCGGACCACCGAGATCGTGCACCGGGGCCCGGGGGCCCGAGCGAGACGCCCATCGGCTGTGACGAGGGGAGCCTCCAACGCCTCCGCCACCGCCACATAGGTGGCGTCGTAGGCACTCACGTCGTCGCGCAGCTCCCAGATGCGGGGCAGCAGGCCCTGCACTCCGATCCGCTCGATGCCGAGACGCCCCCACGTTGCGATGGCACGCTGGGCATCGTCAGCCTCGACGTCGCCACGCCGGACCTGGGACCGCAGCACATGCGCCACTTCGGAGTCAGCCAGATGGGGACAGGCGACCGCACCCTCTCGGAGCATCGATCGCGCCTCGCCGTCGTTGAGCAGGCCGAGGACCGCCGCCGAGGCATCGATGACGATCACGGCTCGGAGCGACCAGCTTCGAGATCGCCCACGATGAGCTCTGCGTCGACCCCGAGGTCGGGAAGGTCAGCCAGCAGAGCGGGATTGCCCTCTCGGCGGGCGATCACCGCCAGCTCCCGGGTGGCGAACGCCGAGACAGACATCCCCTGCCGCGCCGCCAGGCGCTCCAACCGCTCACCGACCTCGTCCGGCACGTTCCGCAGGTAGAGCGTCTTCATGTCGCAGAATGCTAGCATCCACATCGCAAGTTGCGACATGAAGGCCGCTCGTCGTGCCCAGCGCCTCAGCAGAGGGCAAAGAGCCACTTCAGGTCGGGAGGCAGGTAGCGGTTCTCACGCGCTTCGTCGGTCCAGCCATGACCGCGGGGGCTCCGGCGGGCCGGTTCCCCAGCCGCCGCCGCCGGGGGTGAGCATCCTCAGGACGTCGCCGGCGGACAGGCGGAGGGTGCACTTGTCGGGCAACGGTTCGGCCCGCCCCTCGTCGCCGCCCCTCAGGAGCCAGTTCTCGCCGGACGCGCCGGGTGACCCGCCGGCGAGACCCCAGGGCTGGGAGCCACGGCGCTCGGTGATGAGGGACACCGTCACGTCTTCGAGCACCTCCAGGTCGCGCTCGATGCCGTCGCCGCCTCGGGCGCTGCCCGCTCCCCCGCTGCCCGCCCGGATCTTGTAGCGGCGGACCCGCATCGGGAACGAGCGCTCCAACGCCTCGATCGGCGTGTTCCTCGTGTTGGTCATGGCGGTGTGGACGGCGCTCATGCCGGGGCGGGGTGGGGAGCCGGGGCGGGCGCCCTGGCCGCCGGCGACGGTCTCGTAGTACACCCAGCCGTCGCCACCGATCAGCAGGTTGTTCATGGTGCCCTGGGAGGCGGCGCCGACCCGGTCGGGGGCGGCGCCGGCCAGTGCGAGGAGGCAGACGTCGGCGACGCGCTGGCTGACCTCGACGTTGCCGGCGCCCACCGCGGCGGGGAACGCCGCCGCCACCAGGGAGCCGGGCGGGGCGACGACCGAGACGGCGCGCAGGCCGCCGCCGTTGGCGGGGACGCCGGGGTCGATGGCCGTGCGCAGGGCGAAGACGGCGGCGCTGACGGTGACGGCCTCGACGGCGTTGACGTTGCCCCGGCTCTGCGGGTCGGTGCCGGTGAAGTCGAAGGTCACCGACGACCCCGAGATCGTCACGGTGACCACCACGCGGGCCGGCGAGCGCTGGTCGGGTCCGGCGCCGGTCGAGTCGAGCACGTCCTCGGCCGTCCACGTGCCGTCGGGCAGCGCCGCGATGGCCGCCCGCATCCGCCGTTCGCCGTAGGCCACGACCTCGTCGAGCATCGAGGCTCCCCCCAGCGACGAGACGAGCGCGGCCAGGCGCTCGACGCCCACCACGTTGGCGCCGACCTGGGCGTCGATGTCGCCCCGCCGCTCGTCGGGCGTCCGCGACGAGGTCACCAGCAGCTCCCGCACCTCGGGCGTGAACCGCAGCGGCGGCACCCGGAACCCCTCCTGCTGGATCTCGGTGGCGTCGGCGGGGAGCGATCCCGGCGCGGCGCCGCCGAGGTCGGCGTGGTGGGCCCGGTTGGCGACCCAGCCGACCAGCTCGCCGGAGGCGGTGTGGCAGGGGGCGACGAGGGTGACGTCGTTGAGGTGGGTGCCGCCGGCGAACGGGTCGTTGACGATCCACTGGTCGCCGGGCGAGGGCGACGGGCCGGCCACGGCGATCGCCGCCGCCACCGACGCCGGCATCGACCCGAGGTGCACCGGGATGTGCTCGGCCTGCACCAGCAGCGTGCCGTCGGCGGTGAACAGGGCGGCCGAGCAGTCGGCCCGCTCCTTGATGTTGGGGCTGAAGGCGCCCCGCCGCAGCACCGCGCCCATCTCCTCGGCCACCCCGGTGAGCCGGGCGATCAGCACGGCGAGGGCAGCTGCGTCCATCAGCCGACCCTCGTCAGCACCAGCGCACCGAGCGGACCGGGGTCGGCCCGCCAGCCGTCGGCCACGTAGACCGTGCAGTCGGCCTCGGCGATCACGGCCGGTCCGACCGTCGAGGAGCGCGGGACGACCGGCAGCGAGGACACCGCCAGCGGCGCCGGCCGACGGGCGGTGGCCCGGAGGGCGACGACCTCGATCGGCGTGTCGGGTCGGGCGTAGCCGTTGCGCCGCTCGTGCTCGGCGGGGAAGGCGTCGACCGAGGGCACCCGCAGCTCGTGGCTCTGCCCGGCGTAGCGGCAGTCGAGCTCGACGGTGACCTCGACCCCGTCGGGCGATCCGCCCAAACCCGCCACCGCCGCCGAGGAGAGCGACGCCAGGGCCGAGGACAGGCCGTCGTGCGACGAGGGCGTCGGCCACGACCGGACCTCGTCGTGCTGCTCGACCCCGCACAGCAGCCCGACGGCCGAGAGCACGCCGGCCCGGGGCGGGACGATCACCGTGGCCATGCCCAGGGCGTCGGCCAGCCCGCAGGCGTGGAGGGGGCCGGCGCCGCCGAAGGCCACCAGCGCCAGCGGCCGGGGGTCGACGCCCCGCGCCACCGTGACGGCCCGCACCGCCTGCTCCATGGCCGCCTCGACCACGGTGATGACGCCGTCGGCGGTCACGCCGGCATCGGCCAACGCCGTGCGCGCCGCGGCCAGCGACACCGGTCCGAGGCCCGGGAGCGACATGTCGGCGGGGAGCCGGCCGGCGACCAGGTCGGCGTCGGTCACCGTGGGCTCGGTCCCGCCCAGGCCGTAGCAGGCCGGTCCGGGTACGGCGCCGGCGCTGCGGGGGCCGACGGCCAGGGCGCCGCCCGGGTCGAGCCCGGCGATCGAGCCGCCACCGGCTCCGATGGTGTGGACGTCGAGCGACGGCAGGCGCACCGGCAGCCCGGCCACGACCCGCTCCCCCGCCGGCTCCGGCGCCCCGTCCCGCACCAGGCAGACGTCGGTGCTGGTGCCGCCCATGTCGAAGGTGACGGCGTCGGGGAAGCCGCAGGCCACCGCCACCTCGGCCGCCGCGGCGACGCCCCCGGCCGGGCCCGACAGCAGCAGGGCCGCGGGCAGCTCGGCGGCCCGCTCCAGGGGCACCAGGCCACCGGCCGACGACATGACGACGACCGTGTCCCCGGCGTCGGCCAGGCCCCGGAGGTAGGTCCGGCACGGCGGCCGGAGGTAGGCGTTGACCACCGTCGTGACCGTCCGCTCGTACTCCCGGAACTGGGGCGACACCTCGTGCGAGCAGGTGACGTCGTGACCGCCGTCGCGCAGCACCGCCGCCACCGCCGCCTCGTGGTCGGGCGACAGGTCGGCGTGGAGCAGGCACACCGCCACGGCCTCGACGTCGCCCAGGTCCAACGTCTCGGCACCCGAGACCGGCTCGACCTCGGACCCGTCGGCGGCGAGACGACCGGCGACCTCGTGGCGGTCCTCCCGCTCGACGAGCGGGGCGGGCCGGTCGGCGAAGACGTCGTAGAGCGACGGCCGATCCTGGCGCCCGATCTCGATCACGTCGGCCAGGCCGGCGCCGGTGACCAGCCCGACCCGGGCGCCCCGCCGCTCCAGCAGGGCGTTGGTCGCGACCGTCGTGCCGTGGGCCAGCACGCCTGGGCGCCCGCCGACGGCGTCGACCCCCGAGCGCACCGCCTCCCCCGGGTCCGCCGGCGTCGACGGGACCTTGACCACCGAGCCGTCGGCCGCCACCACGTCGGTGAACGTGCCACCGGTGTCGACGCCGACGCGGGACGGTCCACCCATCGCCCGAGCATGCCTCACGACGGCGGTCCCGGCGCCGACAGAGGCGGGAAGACGGGCGTCATCCCCCGGGTTGGGTGGGGTAGGCCCCCCATCCCCTGGGGAGCGCACCCCCGTGACGGATCCCGGCACGGGGCGGAGGATGGCCCCCGTCCCCCAGAGCAACCACCCGTCGAAGGTCGACACCATGCAGCAGCAGCACCAGCAGCCCGGCACCAGCTCCGAGCGCACCAACGTCCTCGTCGCCACCGCCGGCCTCGCCGTCGTCCTGCTCGTCGCCACCCTCTCGACCCTCGTCACCGCCGCCGTGGTCGCCACCATGGTCGGCATCGCCGTCACCTACCGGCTCACCGCCAGCCCCGTGCAGGTCGTCCGGGCCGAGGTGCCGGTCGAGCAGCGCCGCTCCCGCTAGCGAGGTCGGTGCGTCGTCCCCTCGCCGGGGGTGATGAACAGCCCGGAGCCGGGCTCGACCACATCGGCGGTGTGCCAGGCGCCGGGCGGGTTGACGACGTACTCCCCGGGCCCGATCTCGACCACGGCGGTCTCGCCGTCGAGCTCCTGGTGCAGCCGGAAGCGCCCGGTGATGCAGAGGACGACCTCCTCCCCCGCCGGGTGGGCCTCCCAGCTGTCCCAGTCCTCGCCCATCTCGAACCAGGTGACGAGACGCCCCTCCCCCGCCTCGTGGGCGAAGCGCTCGCCGTAGGCGCCGAGGTACTCGGGGGACCAGGCGAAGCCCTCGAGCGGCACGGCGACGGCCCCGAGCCCGAGGTGCAGCGGTGTGTCGGCGATCCGGAACGTCGGCGTGTCCATGAACGGTCATCGTCGCGCCGGCCACCCCTCCGACGGGGAGGAAGCGGGCATCGCGTGCCGATCGCGACCCTCCGCCGCCGATGGTGGGCCCCATGCTCACCCACCCCGTGCGCCGCGTCCTCACCGCCCTCCTGGTCGCCTCCGGCCTCCTGGCCACCGCGGCGGCCCCCGCCTCCGCCACCCCGGTGGTCCTGCTGTTCGACACCCCGAGCAGCATCACCATCGGGTCGCTGACCCTTGATGTCGGTGGCGTCAACGCAGGCCAGACCTGCAGCCCCAACGGCGTCCAGAACCAGATCGACCCCGATGTCAGCGGTGGCGTCATCGACCTCCAGACGACCGACTGGACCACCGTCGAGCGGGACCTCGTCATCGGGGCCACCACCCTCCGGGTCCAGATCGTCCCGACCGCCAACACGCTCGGATCGATCTCGGGGAGCACGGTGCTCCTCCCGGTCCAGTTCTCGATCATCTTCCGGAGCTGCGCCGGGGCCACGCTGTGCGAGACGAACCCGATCTCCGTCAGCCCGCTGTCCGACAGCGGCTACACCGGCTCGAACCCGCCGGTGAGTGGCGACACGATGAGCCTGAGCGGCACGTCGGCGGCGACGGTCACGACGAAGATCGGCTGCAACACGATCATCCGGGCCCTCCTCGTCGGGAACCCGGCCAACGTCCTGCTGAGCCTCCTGGTGCCGTGACCGCCTAGGGGGCGACGGTCACCAGGTCGTCGGGGAGGGCCTTCTCGAAGCGGACGGTCATCTCCCGGCCGTCGTCGCCCACCTGGTCCCACACCATGACGGCGAGGTCGGCGACGGAGGCCAGCCAGGCGTCCCGCCGGTTCAGCGCCTTGCGCCGGTCGTCCCGGGACGACGGGACCTTGCGCTCGAGCACGACCTCGGCCGGGGCCAGGCGGCGCAGGGCGAGGAAGTGGTCCCGGTCGGCGAAGCGCATGTGCTCCTGCGGGTCGGGCCACGGGAGCACCGCGACCCAGTCGACCTCGGCCTCCAGGGCCGCCTCGGCGGCCAGCGCCTCGGCACCGGGGCGGATGCCGGTGAGGACCCGCAGGTCGTCGTGGTGCTGGGCGTAGCCGGCGAACAGCTCGGCCAGCCGCCGGCGCAGGTCGACGAGACCGGGGGCGTCGAGCGGGACCTCCCGCATCCCGCCGGCGACGAGGAGGGTGCCCTCCGGGATGCGCCCGTCGCGCCGGCGGCGCTCGGCCCGGCGCTCGGCCGGGTCGAGGTCGGCCAGCCGGCCGGCGGTGCTGCCGGTGCCCGTCGCCGCCGCCCGGACACCGGGGGTGTCGGCCGGGCCCAGCTCGTCGGGCGAGGGCGGGGTGTCGCCCCGGGCGTCGTCCTGCTGGAGCGACGAGGCCACGGCCAGCCGGTCGACCAGGTCGTTCATCACGTCGCCGGAGTGGCCCTTCACCCAGCGGGGGACGCCGAAGCGGCCGGCCTTGTGGGCGTCGATCAGCGGCTCCCAGAGGTCCCGGTTGGCGACGGGCTGCTTGGCCGAGTTCTTCCAGCCCCGCTTCTCCCAGCCCCGCCACCAGCCGTCGCGGAAGCAGTTGGCGACGTAGGTCGAGTCGGTGACCACGTCGAGCTCGCCGTCGAGCATCTCGACCGCCGACAGCACGGCCTGCAGCTCCATGCGCTGGTTGGTGGTGTGCTCGGCGTGGCCCCGGGCCCAGGCCCCACCGGGGACCGCCCAGCCCCAGCCCCCCGGACCGGGGTTCCCCGAGCAGGCGCCATCGGTGTACACGGTCGTGGGAGCCATCCCGGCGAGCATGACACGCGCCGTTCACGGCTCCTCGGGTGCGATCGGTCACCTGCGGTGCGAGAGTGGGGTCGGACCACCGACATCCCCCATCGGAGGAACAGCACGCGATGAGCATCAGCGACGACTTCGTCGGCGGTCTCCCGGACACCGACCCCGACGAGACCCGTGAGTGGCTGGAGTCGCTCGACGCGGTGGCGAGCGTCAAGGGCCGCACCCGGGCCGAGTTCCTGATGCAGAAGCTGCTCGAGCGCAGCCACGAGCTGCAGTTCGGCATCCCCGCCCCGGTGCGGACGCCGTACATCAACACGATCCCCAAGGCCGACCAGGACCTCCGCTACTGGTTCCCCGGGGATGCGGCCATGGAGCAGCGCATCCGGGCCTACATCCGCTGGAACGCGGCGGTGATGGTCATCAAGGCCAACAAGGCGGCCGACGGCATCGGCGGCCACCTGGCCACCTTCGCCTCCAGCGCCTCGCTGTACGAGGTCGGCTTCAACCACTTCTTCCGGGGCAAGAGCGGCGGCCGGTCCGGCGACGCCGTCCACATCCAGGGCCACGCCGCCCCCGGCGTCTACGCCCGGGCCTTCCTCGAGCACCGGCTCGACGAGGCCCAGCTCGACCACTTCCGGCGGGAGCTGTCCGGTGGCGGCCTGTCGAGCTACCCGCACCCGCGGCTGATGCCGGACTTCTGGGAGTACCCGACGGTGTCGATGGGCCTGGCCCCGATCTCGTCGATCTACCAGGCCCGCTTCAACAAGTACCTCCACGCCCGCCAGATCGACGCCACCGACGAGACCCGCGTGTGGTGCTTCGTCGGCGACGGCGAGACCGACGAGCCCGAGACCCTCGGCGCCATCGCCCTGGCCGGCCGGGAGCAGCTCGACAACCTGGTCTGGGTCGTCAACTGCAACCTGCAGCGCCTCGACGGCCCGGTCCGGGGCAACGGCAAGATCATCCAGGAGCTGGAGGCCGTGTTCCGGGGCGCGGGCTGGAACGTCATCAAGGTCATCTGGGGCTCGCGGTGGGACGAGCTGCTGGCCCGCGACGTCGACGGCGTCCTCCTCGACAAGATGAACAGCACGGTCGACGGCGACTTCCAGCGCTACGCGGTCAGCGACGGTGCCCACATCCGCGACCACTTCTTCGGTCCCGACCCCCGGCTGCGGGCCATGGTCGACGACCTCAGCGACGACGACCTGCGCACCCTCCCGCGCGGCGGCCACGACTACCAGAAGCTCTACGCCGCCTACCGGGCCGCCACCGAGCAGCGGGGCGCGCCGACGGTGATCCTGGCCAAGACGATCAAGGGCTGGACGCTCGGCGCGGGCGTGGAGGCCCGCAACGCCACGCACCAGATCAAGAAGATGACGATGACGCAGCTGCGGTCGCTGCGGGAGCGGCTCTTCCTCCACGAGGAGATCCCCGAGGCGTCCCTCGCCGACGACGCCGAGCCGCCCTACTACCGGCCGGCCGAGGGCAGCGACATGCACCGCTACCTGATGGAGCGGCGCGAGGCGCTGGGCGGCTTCATCCCCCACCGCGTCGTGCGCACCAAGCGGCCGCTCGAGCTGCCGTCCGACGACGCCTTCGCCGAGCTGCTGGCCGGCTCGGGCAAGAACGCGGCGTCGACCACCACCGCCTTCACCCG
>JBQGCF010000193.1:0-25897 GCA_052038315.1 Iamia sp. | reverse complement strand
CCCCCGGCCCCTGTCCGCGGGGCGCCGGGCCCCCCCCGGGGGCGGGCCCGACCCCCGCGGCGCCCCCACGCCCCTGCTGATCGGCGGGCTGGCCGTGGCCCTCGCCCTCCAGGGCGGTCTCCTCAACCTGGGGGTCGAGGGCCAGCTGGTCGTGGGCGGCCTGGCCGCCGGCGCGGTGGGCGCCGAGCTCGACCTGCCCACCGGGGTGCACCTGGTGGTGGCGCTGGCTGCGGGCGCCGCCGCCGGTGCGCTGTGGGCGCTGGTGCCGGCCCTGCTCAAGGCGTTCCGGGGCGTCCACGAGGTCATCACGACGGTGATGTTCAACTACGTCGCCTTCAGCCTGTCGACGTGGCTGGTCAGCCCGGGCGGCCTGCTGGTCAGCGACACCCAGCCCTCGGCGACCGAACGGGTGAAGGAGACCGCCGAGCTGCCGCCCATCTGGGAGCCGACCCGGCTCCACGCCGGCTTCCTGCTCGCCCTGGCCCTGGCCGCGGCGTGCTGGTGGTACCTCCGCCACACGCCCGGCGGCTTCCGCCTGCGCATGGTCGGGGCCAACCCCACCGCCGCCCGCTTCTCCGGCATCGAGGTGTCCCGGGTCCAGGTCCACACCCTCTGCCTGTCCGGCGCGCTGGCCGGGACGACCGGGGCGGTCGAGGTGCTCGGGCTCCACGGCCGCTACTTCGACGCCTTCAGCCCCGGCTACGGCTTCGACGCCATCGCCGTGGCCCTGCTCGGCATGGTCGCCCCGATCGGGGTGGTCGCCGCCGCCCTGGTGATCGGCGTGCTGCGAGCCGGCTCGACGCTGCTGCAGTCGCAGGCCGGCGTGTCCAAGGACCTGGTGACCGTCATCTCCGGGCTGGTCGTGGCCGCGGTGGCCGGCCGGGTGGTCGTCGAGCGCTGGCTCGAGACCCGGCGCGCCCGCCGGCCGGGCCCGGCCGAACCGGCGCTCGAACCGGAACCGGAACCCGAGCGCGTGGAGGTCGGCGCATGAGGGACGTCTTCTCCGTCAACCTGCTGGTGTCCGGCATCTTCCTGTCGACGCCGCTGATCCTCGCCGCCCTCGGCGGGCTGCTGTCCGAGCGGGCCGGCGTGATGAACATCGCCCTGGAGGGCCAGATGCTGTTCGGCGCCTTCGCCGGCGTCGCCGTCACCCACTGGGTCGGCACGCCGTGGGTCGGGCTGCTCGCCGCCATCGCCGTCGGTGCCCTCGTCGGGGCCCTCCACGCCTTCGCCAGCGTCACCCTGCGGGCCGACCAGATCGTCTCGGCCACCGCCATCAACCTGGTCGCCGTCGGGCTGACCGCGGCCCTGATCGAGCCCATCTGGGGGGCGCCGGGGGCCAGCGCGTCGATCGACCGCATCGGCGCCGTCCACCTCCCGCTCGTCGAGGACATCCCCTTCCTCGGCCGCATCTTCGAGCGCATGACGCCGCTCGACTGGGCTGGCCTGCTGCTGGTGCCGATCGTCTGGGTCATCCTGTTCCGCACGCCGTTCGGGATGCGGCTGCGCAGCTGCGGCGAGGCCCCGGAGGCGGCCGCCTCGGTGGGCATCAGCGTGATCCGCACCCGCTACCAGGCGGTGATCCTGTCCGGTGTGCTGGCTGCGGTGGGCGGCGCCTACCTGAGCCTGGCCCAGGTCGGCGTCTTCCAGCGCAACATGACCGCGGGCCGGGGCTTCCTCGCCCTCGCCGCCATGATCTTCGGCAAGTGGCGCCCGGTCCCGGTGCTCGGGGCCTGCCTGCTGTTCGGGCTCACCGATGCCTTCCAGCTGCGGGCCCAGACCGCGGGGGTCGACCTCCCGCACGACCTGCTGCTCGCCCTGCCCTACCTGATCGCCCTCGTCGCCCTGGCCACCTTCGTCGGGCGGGCCACCGCCCCCGCGGCCATCGGCAAGGCCTACGTGAGAGGTTGACCATGCACGTCGCCATCCAGACCCCGCCCGAGAACACCTCCTTCGCCGCCCTGCGCGACGTGTGGCAGGCCGCCGACGAGCTCGGCTTCCGGGCGGCCTTCACCTTCGACCACCTGGTCCCGCTCAACCCCGGCCAGAAGCCGGGCCCGTCGGCCGCGGTGCCACCCGGCCCGCAGCTGGAGGGGTGGATGACCCTCGCCGCGCTGGCCGCCGGGACGACCCGGCTGGAGGTCGGCACCCTCGTCACCGGCGTGACGTACCGGCACCCGGCGGTGCTGGCCAAGATGGCCGTGACCCTCGACGAGGTCACCCAGGGCCGGGCGATCCTCGGTCTGGGGGCGGCGTGGCACGAGGCCGAGCACCGCATGTACGGCATCGACTACCCGCCGGTGGGCGAGCGCATGGGCCGGCTCGACGAGGCCCTGGAGCTGATCGGCCTGCTGGAGCGCCAGGAGGTCACGACCTTCGAGGGCAAGCACTACCGGCTCGACGAGGCGGTGTTCGACCCCAAGCCCGTCCGCCCCGGCGGCATCCCGGTGCTGGTGGGCGGGAGCGGGCCCCGGCTCAAGGGGATCGTCGCCCGCCACGCCGACCTGTTCAACAGCTTCTCGGCGCCCTGGGAGTGGGCCGCCGTCAACGCCGACCTCGACGAGCGCATCGTCGCCGCCGGCCGGGAGCCGAAGGACGTCGAGCGCACCGCCTTCGTGTTCTGCGAGCTGTCGGGCGACACCGCCGCCGAGGACGAGCTGGTCGCCCACTTCCAGCGCACCCGGGGCGGCACCGACGAGGAGGTCCGCTCCCGGGTCGTGGTCGGCGACCCCGACCGGATGGCCGCGGTGCTCAGCTCCTACGCCGACGCCGGCGTGTCGATGGTGATCCTCAACCTGCGCCCGCCGCACCGGGCCGAGGACCTGGAGCGCTTCGCCCGGGACGTGCTGCCGTCCGTTGCCTGAGCCCGTCGACCTGCTGATCACCGGGGGGACGGTCGTCACCGTCGACGCCGCCGACACCGTCCTCGACGGCGACGTCGCCGTGCGCGACGGCCGCATCGTCGCCATCGGCGCTGCCCTCGACGTCGTCGCCACCCGCACCCTCGACGCCACCGGCGCCGCGGTGCTGCCCGGCTTCGTCAACGCCCACATGCACGAGACGATCGAGCGGGGCTTCTTCGAGGACATGCCCTTCATGACCTGGCTGGAGGACTTCGCCCTCCCCAAGGACCGGGCCTACGAGCCCCGCCACATGGTCGCCGCCGGGCTCCTGAACCAGGCCGAGATGATCCTGGGCGGCACCACCTCGTTCATCGACATCTTCCGCTTCCCCCACGAGGCGGCGGCGGTCGCCGAGCGCAGCGGGTTGCGGGCCACCTTCAGCCCCCAGGTGATCGACGACCCCGCCGGCCCGGGCGAGCTGTACGAGGACAACCTGGCCTTCGTCGACGCCTGGCACGACCGCAGCCCGCTGATCCGGGCCTGGTTCGGGCCCCACTCGCTCTACACGACCAAGCCCGAGACCTACGAGGCCATGCGGGAGCAGGCCGAGCGCTACGGGGTGGGCATCCACACCCACCTGGCCGAGAGCCGGGCCGAGACGACGCTGATCGCCGAGCGCACCGGTGGGCTGACCCCGACCGAGTACCTCGACCGGCTGATCGGCCTGGGCCCCGACCGGGTCCTGGCCCACTGCGTCGAGCTGACCGACGGCGATCTCGCCCGCCTGGTGGCCAGCCGGGCCGGCATCGCCCACTGCCCGACCTCCAACGCCAAGCTGGGCAACGGCGTGGCCCGGGTGCCCGAGATGCTCGCCGCCGGCGCGGTCGTCGGCCTGGGCACCGACTCGACCATGACCAACAACAACCTGGACATGGTCGAGGAGATGCGGATGGCCTCGCTGGTCCACAAGCAGGCCACCGCCGATCCGACCGTGCTGCCCAGCGCCCAGGTGCTGCGCATGGCGACGCAGGGCTCGGCCGACGTCCTCGGGCTGGGGGCGGAGGTGGGCAGCCTGGAGGTGGGCAAGCAGGCCGACCTGGCCGTGGTCGACCTGCGGGGGATCCACACCCGGCCGTTGCTGCGCGGCGCCGACGGCAACGTCGTCGAGCAGGTCGTGTGGTCGGCCGGCGCCGCCGACGTGCGCCACACCGTCTGCGCCGGCGCCGTGCTCATGGAGGACCGCCACCTCCTCACCATCGACCTGGACGAGGTGGGCGACCTCGTCGACCGCGAGGCGCTCCACCTGCTCACGCAGGCCGGGGTCCTCGACCGACGTTCCCGGAGGAACCCGTGACCGCACCCCTCACCGACCGATCCGCCTGGCTCACCGACCAGCACCTGCGGTTGCCCGACGGGACCTTCCCGCACCTCGGCACCACCGACGGCGACGTCGCCCCCGTCGTCCTGCTGTCGGGCAGCCCCGAGCGGGTCGAGCTGATGGCCGCCCTGCTCGACTCCTCCGAGCGGGTCGGCGACCGGCGCGGCTACTCGGTCCACACCGGCACGGTCGACGGCGTGCCCGTCACCGTCGCCACCAGCGGCGTGGGCTCGCCGTCGATGGCCATCGCCGTCGAGGAGCTGGGCGCCTGCGGGGGCCGGACCTTCGTCCGGGTCGGCAGCTGCGCCTCGCTCACCCCGGCCCTGCCGGTGGGCGGTGTGGCCGTGTGCACCGGGGCCGTGCGCGACGAGGGGACGTCGGCGGCCTACGCCCCGGCCGGCTTCCCCGCCGTGGCCACGACCCGCGTCGTCAACGCCCTGGTCGCCTCGGCCGGCGTCGAGGGCCTGCCGGTCGAGGTGGGCCTGACCCGCAGCACCGACTCCTTCTACGAGGGCGAGCGGGACGAGGCGATCATCGACCGCTGGAGCCGGCTCGGCGTGCTGGCCTTCGAGATGGAGACGTCGTGCCTGTGCACCGTCGCCGCCGTACGGGGCTGGGAGGCGGGCTCGATCATCGTCACCGGCTCCAACCTGGTCACCGGGCACGCCACCTACCGGGGCGAGGGGCTGGAGGACTACGCCGCCGGCCAGGCCGCCATGCTGCGGGTCGCCGTCCGGGCCGCCGCCGTCCTCGGGGCCTGACGTGCCCGAGCTGGTCGTCCGGGGCGCCACCGTCGTCACCGTCGGGCCGCAGGGGACGCTGGTCGGCGACGTCGCCGTCGATGGCGGTCGCATCGTGGGCATCGGGCCCGACGTCGGGCGGGGCGACGTCGAGGTCGACGCCCGGGGCTGCGTCGTGATCCCCGGTCTCGTCCAGGCCCACGTGCACCTGTGCCAGACGCTGTTCCGGGGGCTGGCCGGCGCCGTCGACGTGATCGCCTGGCTGCGGGAGCGGGTCTGGCCGCTCGAGCGGGCCCACTCCTCGGAGTCGATGGGGGCCTCGGCGGCCCTGGGCGCGGCCGAGCTGCTGCTGGGCGGGACCACCTCGGCCCTCTCGATGGAGACGGTGCACCACACCGACGCCGCCTTCGCCGCCGCCGAGCGGGTCGGTCTCCGGGCCTGGATCGGCAAGGCCCTGATGGATGCCTGGGAGCCCGGCACCGAGATGGAGGGGGAGGGCACCGACGAGGCGTGGGCCGACGCCCTGCGGCTGGTCGAACGCTGGCACGGCACCGCCGGCGACCGGCTGCGGGTGGCCCTCTCGCCCCGCGGCCCCCGCAACGCCACACCGGAGATGTGGAAGCTCTGCGCCACGCTCGCCGACGAGGCCGACCTGCGCCTCCACACCCACGTCAACGAGAACCGGGAGCAGGCCGACCGGCTCGGGCAGCGACCCGAGGGCCGGGACGTGGTCGCCCTGGAGGGCTGGGGCGCCCTGTCCGACCGGCTGGTGATGGCGCACTGCGTGTGGCTCTCGGACGAGGAGGTGGCGCTGGTGCGGGAGCGGGGCGCCCACGTGTGCCACTGCCCGTCGGCCAACCTCAAGCTGGCCTCCGGCATCGCCCCGGTGCCCGAGTACCTCGAGCAGGGGATCAACGTCGCCCTCGGCGCCGACGGGTCCGCCTGCAACGACCGGCTCGACGCCTTCACCGAGATGCGGCTGGCCGGCCTGGTCCACCGCCCCCGGCGCGGGATGGGCGCGGTCGGCGCCGCCGCCGTGCTGGAGATGGCGACCATGGGCGGGGCCCGGGCCCTCGGCGCGGCCGACGAGATCGGCTCGCTCGAGGTGGGCAAGAAGGCCGACCTGGTCGCGGTGCGGGTCGACCGGCCCCACACCGCCCCCGGCACCGGCGGCGACCCGGTCGAGCAGCTGGTCTTCGCGGCCCGGGCCGGCGACGTCGAGACCGTGGTGGTCGACGGCCGGGTCGTCGTCGCCGATGCCACCCTCCTCACCGCCGACGAGCGCGCCGTGGTCGCCACCGCCGAGGCCGAGCGCACCGCCCTCCTCGCCCGAGCCGCCCTCACCTAGCCCGTTCTGTCAGTCCTGGTCCCCCGAGGACGGGGACCAGGACTGACAGAACGGGGTCTCAGGCGATCAGGTCCTGGGGGCGGGCGGGGACCCGGACGACCTCTCGGCCCGTCGCCCGGCGGAGGGCGGCGGCGATGGCCGGGGTCGAGGACAGCGACGGCGGCTCGCCCACGCCCTTGAGCCCGACGGGGCCGTCCGGGTCGGGCACCTCGACCAGCACCACCTCGGTGGGGGCCACGTCGGCGACGGTCGGGATCAGGTAGTCGGCGAAGGACGGGTTGGCCACCACGCCGCCCGTCGACGACAGCTCCTCCATCAGGGCCAGGCCCAGCCCCTGGGCGATGCCGCCGTCGATCTGGCCCCGCACCTCCCGCGGGTTGACCGCCCGGCCCACGTCCTGGGCGGTGGCGACCTGCACCACCTGGGCCAGGCCGAGCTCGGGGTCGACGTCGACCACCGCCCGGTGGGCCACGAACATCCACGACACGTGGACGTCGCCCTGGCCCGACGGGTCACCGGCTTCCGTGCGGGGCGCCCGGTAGGTGCCGGTGGCGACGATCGGGTCGGCGCCGACCAGGGCGGCCAGGTCGCAGCGCCGATCGCCGGCGGCCACACCGTCGGCGGTGAGCTCGACGACGACGGCGGGGACGCCCAGGTGCGCGGCGGCCCGCTCGCGCAACCGGCGCACCGCCTCGGTGGCGGCGAGGCGCACGGCGCCCCCCGACATCCAGGTGGCCCGGCTGGCCGACGACGAACCGGCGTAGCCGTGGGCGGTGCTCGCCGCCGCCACCCGGACCGGCAGCGGGGCGACCACGTCACCGGCCAGCTGGGCCAGCGCCGAGACGACGCCCTGGCCGACCTCGGAGGCGGCCGAGCGGACCTCGACCCCGTCGGCGTCGATCACCACGGTGGCCTCGGCGTGCTCGGGCGTGCCCTCGCCGTACAGGTGGTTCTTGACCCCGAGGGCGAAGCCGGTGCCGCGCCGGGTCGGTGCCGTCCCGGACGCGGCGGCCGGCAGGGGCAGCGCCGCGCAGCGGTCGACCAGCTCGTGGAGCGGGGCGGCGGCGCCGACCCGCTGGCCCGAGGTCGGGAAGACGTCGCCGGGCACCAGGACGTTGCGGCGACGGAGCTCGACCGGGTCGAGGTCGAGGGCGTCGGCCAGGAGGTCCATGGTCCACTCGACGCCGAAGCAGGCCTGCACCGCGCCGAAGCCGCGCATCGCCCCCGAGACCGGGTTGTTGGTGGCGACCGACTCGCACAGGACGTCGACGGCCGGCACCCGGTACGGCCCGGCGGCGAAGTAGCCGGCGCTGCCGACGACCGGCCCCGAGGTGCTGGCGTAGGCGCCGCCGTCGAGCCGGATGCGGGCCTCGACGAACCGCAGCGTGCCGTCCCGCTCGGCGCCGATCCGGTAGGCGAGCCGGGCCGGGTGGCGCTTGGGGTGGGCGAGGAACGACTCGGAGCGGCGGTAGGTCGTGCGCACCGGCCGGCCCGTGTGCAGGGCGGCCAGGCAGAGGTGGACCTGGAAGGTGATGTCCTCCCGGCCGCCGAAGGCGCCGCCGATGCCGGCCATCTCCAGCCGCACCTGCTCGACGGGGAGGTCGAGGGCGGAGGCGATCTGGGCCTGGTCGGCGTGCAGGTCCTGGGTGGCCAGGTGGAGGGTCACGCCACCGTCGGCGTTGGGCACGGCCAGCCCGCTCTCGGGGCCGAGGAAGGCCTGGTCCTGGCGGCCGGTCCACCACGTGCCGGCCACCTCGACCGGCGCCGTCAGCGGACCGTCGCCCCGCCGGATGCGGAGCCGGCGGAAGAGGTTGTCGCCGTCGATCCGGACGTGGGGGGCATCGGGGTCGAGGGCCCGCTCGAGGTCGTCGACCATCGGCAGCGGGTCGAGGTCGAGGCGGACGGCGTCGGCTGCCGCCCAGGCCCCCTCCTGGGTGGTGGCCACCACGAAGGCGACCGGCTCGCCCTGGTACCGCACGACGTCGGCGGCCAGCACGGGCTGGTCGATCTCGATGTGGCCGATCAGGGAGGCGCCGGGGACGTCGGCCGCGGTGAGCACGGCGACCACGTCGGGGCGGCGGCGGGCCGGGCCGACGTCGAGGGCGCGGATGCGGGCGTGGGGGAGCGGGCTGCGGACGGTCGCCCCGTACCGCTCGCCGGGGACGCCGCCGTCGCCCGAGACCCGGAACCGGCCGGCCAGCTTGGCGGCCACGTCGGGGCGGACGGCCGCGGTGCCGACGGGGCCCGGCCGGACGGCGCTCACCGCTCGCTCCGCCGGACCGACACCTCGACCACGGCGTCGAGGATCCCCTGGTAGCCGGTGCAGCGGCACAGGTTCCCGGTCAGGGCCTCGGTGGCCTCGGCCCGGGTGAGGGCCCGGCCCTCGGCGACCGCTGCGTCGAGGGCGGCCTCGGCGGCCACGACCATCCCGGGGGTGCAGAAGCCGCACTGCACGGCGCCGTGGGTGGCCAGGGCGGCCAGCAGGTCGGGGCGCTGGAGGCCCTGGACCGTCGTGACCTCGGCCCCGGCGACGGTGGCCGCCGGGACCAGGCACGAGCACACCAGCTCGCCGTCGAGCAGCACCGAGCACGACCCGCACTCGCCCTCCTCGCACCCGCCCGGCACCATCACCCCGTCGGCGCGGAGGGCCCGCAGCAGGGAGGTCACCGGGCCGGTGGCGAGGCGGCGCGGCGTCCCGTCGACCGTGACCGTCGTCGCGTAGACCATATGCGCAGATACTATCTCGATCTACGGCCTGACCTGCGCTAGCGTGACCGACGTGGCCGACTTCCCGCAGAGCTCGGCGTGGGAGCGGCCCGGCTTCCTCCTCTGGCACGCCACCATGCGCTGGCAGCGGCTCGCGACCCGGGCCCTCGAGCCCTTCGGGTTGACCCACGCCCAGTTCACGCTGCTGGGCGCCACCCTCTGGCTGGAGGAGAACGGCGACCGCCCGCCCAGCCAGCGGGAGCTCTCCGACCACGCCACCGTCGACGCCATGATGACCTCGCAGGTCGTCCGGGCCCTGGAGGCGGCCAAGCTGATCCGCCGCACCGAGGACGCCAAGGACGCCCGGGTCAAGCGGCTGCGCTGCACGGCCAAGGGGCGCCGGGTGGCGGTGGCCGCGGTCGCCGCCGTCGAGGCGGTCGAGGACGAGGTCTTCGGTCCCGAGGCCTCCCGCTCGCCCGAGCTGGTGGCCATGCTCCAGCGCCTCGCCGGCCGGGACGCCGAGGGCCATCCGCTGGACGTCTGAGACCTCCAAACAAACCGGCCACTAGGTGTCCACTTTCGGGGCGCACCATGGGGATCCAACGACCTGGAGGATCCAGATGCCCGGCATGCCCCGCCCCCACGACGACGAGACCACCCTGCTCCTGGCCTTCGTGGCCCAGCAGCGCGACCTGCTCGCCACCGCCGCCCACGGCCTGACCGACGAGCAGGCCCGGGCCACCCCGACGGCCTCCGCCCTCAGCATCGGCGGCCTGGTCAAGCACGTCACCTCGATGGAGCGGGCGTGGATGGACACCACCCTCCAGCGCACCCGCCCGGCCGGGACCGAGGGCTCCTACGCCGACGACTTCGTGATGACCGCCGACGACACCCTCGCCGACCTGCTGGCCGACATGGCGGCGGCCGGCGCCGAGACCGAGGAGATCGTCCGCGGCCTCCCCCTCGACCACGTCGTGCCGGTGCCCGACGAGCCCTGGTTCCCGAAGGACGTGGAGGCCTGGTCGCTCCGGTTCGTCCTGCTGCACCTGGTCGAGGAGCTCGCCCGCCACGCCGGCCACGCCGACGTCGTGCGCGAGCACGTCGACGGCGCCACCTGGTACGGCCTCATGGCCGCCCGCGAGCAGCTCGACCTCGGCCCCTACGTCGTCGCCTGGGAGCCGGCGGTGGCGCTGTAGACGGGGAGGTCGAGCATCGTCTTGACGCCGGGGGTGGCGGCGACGACGGCGGGGATCGCGTTGACGACGTGCATGGCGGTGGCCAGGCAGCCGGCGTGGTTGTGGTCGCCGTGGTCGGAGCTCAGACCCAGCTCCAGGTGCAGGTGGGGCTCGCCCTCGACGAGGATCCGGTAGCCCTCGCCCTGGGGCCAGTCGGGCGCCTGGTCGGGGTGGAGGCGGGTCACGTGCTCGACGACGAGGCGCTCCTCGCCGTCGACCACGCCCACGATCTCGAAGCGCATGCCCGAGATGGTCCCGGCCGGCACCGTGCCCGAGGCGATCTCGACGTCGTGGTCGTCGCGCCAGAGCTCGTGGCGCGCGACCACCTCGTCGAGCTCCAGCCCGATCGCCGCCGCCACCAGGTGGAGCACCGGGCCCCAGGCCAGGGCGGTCGAGCCCGGCGAGAGCAGGAGCGACTCGGAGGCCTCGGCCTTCCCGAACCCCATGATCTCGAACATGGTGAAGCGGTTGTCCCAGGTGGCGTAGTCGACGATCTCCATCATCCGGACCGTCCGCACCTCCTTGCACAGGGCGAGCATGTGGACGGCGAGCCCGGCGTTGCCGAAGCCCGGGTCGATCCCCGACGTGTAGAGGCTCGTCCCGCCCTCCTGGCAGGCCGCCTCCAGCCGCTCGAGCGTGCCCGGGCCGGCGGCCGCCGGGAACAGGAGGGGGACGAAGGAGGTGTTCACCACGTTGGCGCCCGAGGCGAGGATGCGGCAGAGGTCGTCGACCACGCCGTCGGGGCGGATGTCCGAGCTGGCCGTGTAGCAGACCGCGTCGGGATGGAGGTCGAGCAGGGCGTCGGCGTCGGTCGTGGCCGCGACGCCGAGCGCCGGCCCGCCGCAGATCTCGCCGGCGTCACGGCCGGCCTTCGCCTCCGAGTGGACCCACAGCCCGGCCAGCTCCAGCTCCGGGTGGGCGGCGATGGCCGGCACCGCATGGATGCCGACGGTCCCGGTGGCCCACTGCACGACTCGCAAAGACATAGAACACGTTCTAGTTCACGCCGGCCGGGCCCCGCCGGGGCGACTACCGTGGCGCCGTGCGACGGGGGGAGGTGGCGCTGGCGGTGGTCGTCCTGGTGGGCCTGGCCGTGCTCGTCCGGGCGTTGTGGACTGGCGCGTCGCCGGGCGGGGGCGAGGCGCTCCGCATCGACGTCGATCACGGCCGGTGGCTGCCCCCGTACGACGACCTGGTGGCCGACCCCTTCGGCGAGGACCCGACCTGCTTCCTGCCGCCGGGCTACGTCGCCCCGCTGTGGCCCCAGGGCGAGACCGACGTCGTCCTGGAGTACACGCTCCGCGCCGCCGACGGCTCGGTCGCCCGGCTGGTCAGCCTGGACGACCTGGGCCGGCTGATCGTCGTCGACCGGCAGGGCCCGCTGTCGGCCGACGACCTGCGGACCACCCTCCTGGCCCACGAGGGGGCCGACCGGCTGCTCGCCCTGGCCACCGGGGCCACCGGGTCGGCACCCCACGCCGAGGCCACCGACCTCGGCCCCGAGGGGACCTACGTGGCGACGGTGGTGCTCGAGGACGGCGAGGTGGCCAGCGGCCTCGTCGAGGGCCTGCCCGCGGCGGCCGCCCCCGGGCGCGCCGAGGTCGACTTCGCCGGCCTGCCCGGTGTGCTCGCCGACCTCGGCTGGCTGACCTCGGACCCGGAGGTGGTCGTCGAGCCCGAGGGCCCGTGGGCGCCCGAGGTGGCCCTGGTGACCCTGGCCGAGCCGAGCGGACCGGCCCCGCCGGAGCTGGTCACCTGGCCGGCGACGATGCCCCGGCTCGAGCCGGACCGGAGCGAGCAGACGGTGCGCGGAGCCGACGACGTCGCTGCCGTGCTGGCCCTCTTCCCCACCGACGAGCGGCCGGTGGTCGACGTCCGGGGCGCGCTGCGGACGCTCGACATCGCCATCGACCTGCCCGGCGAGACCCCGGTCGACCCGCCGCCGGTGCCCTGCGTCCCCGGCTGACCGTGGTGGGTCGCGCTACTCCTGGCCGGAGCCGAAGCGCTGGGCCCAGGCGGTCAGCTGGTCGTCCTCGATCTTGGCGAAGAGGACGGGCGGGACCTCGACGGCGGCGCCCGGGGTGAGGGCGGCCATCTCGGCGGCGACGTCGGTGGGCCAGGCCGGCAGCTCGACGATGCCGAAGGCGCGCAGCAGCGCGGCCGACGTGTCGGGCAGCACCGGGGCGCCGAGCACGGCGAGCAGCCGCAGGTGGTGGAGGGCGGTGGAGATGACGACGGCCCGGGCCTCCGGGTCGTCCTTGAGCTTCCACGGCTCCTGGGCGTTCCAGAAGACGTTGCCGGCCGACCACAGCTGACGCAGGTCGGTCATGGCCTTGCGCAGCTCCTTGGCCTCCAGGTGCTCGGTGTACTCGCGCACCAGGTCACCCACGACGGCCACGAACTCGTCGCGCGCCGGCGAGGAACCGGAGACCGCCGGCACCACGCCACCGGCGTTCTTGGCCGTGAAGCCGAGCACCCGGTTGACGAGGTTGCCGTAGCTGCCGGCCAGGTCCTTGTTGACCGACTGGACCAGCGACTCCCAGGTGAAGGTGGCGTCGCTGGTCTCGGGGGCGTTGGCGATCAGGTGGTAGCGCCACGGGTCCGACGGGAGGATCTCCAGGGCCGCGTCCATGAAGACGCCGCGCTGGTCGGTGGTCGAGAACTTGCCGCCGTAGAAGGTCAGCCAGTTGAACGACTTGATGTAGTCGACCAGCTTCCAGCCGCCGTCGGAGCCCAGCAGCGTGGCCGGGAACATCACCGCGTGGAACGGGACGTTGTCCTTGGCCATGAACTGCGTGTAGGTCACGTCGCCGGCCCGGTCGGCCTTCCACCACCGCTCCCAGCCCTCGGCGCCCAGACCGGCCACGTCCTCGGCCCACTCCTTGGTGGCGGCGATGTAGGCGATCGGGGCGTCGAACCAGACGTAGAAGACCTTGCCCTCGAAGCCGGGCCGGTCGACGGGCACGCCCCAGGAGATGTCGCGGGTGATCGAACGGTCCTCGAGCCCCTCGTCGAGCCACTTGTAGGCGATCGACCGGGTGAGCAGGGGCCAGTCGTCCCGCTCGTCGATCCAGGCCCGCAGCCGGTCGGCCATCCGCGACTGCAGGAGGTAGAGGTGCTTGGTGCTGCGGACCTCGAGGTCGGTGGCGCCGCTGATGGCCGAGCGGGGCTCGATCAGGTCGGTCGGGTCGAGCAGCCGGGTGCAGTTCTCGCACTGGTCGCCCCGGGCCCGCGGGTAGCCGCAGTGGGGGCAGGTGCCCACGACGTAGCGGTCGGGGAGGAAGCGGCCGTCGGTGGGCGAGTAGACCTGCTCGGTCTCCCGCTCCTCGATGAAGCCGTGCTCCTCGAGCTGGCGGGCGATCAGCTGGGTCAGCTCGTGGTTGTGGTGCGACGAGCTGCGGCCCCAGTGGTCCCACGACAGCCCGAACCGCTCGCCCAGGTCCTTCTGCACCGCCCACTGCTGGCGGCAGTACTCCTCGACGGGGAGCCCGGCGGCCTCGGCGGCCAGCTCGGCCGGCGTGCCGTGCTCGTCGGTGGCGCAGATCGCCACCACCTCGTGGCCCTGCTGGCGGAGGAACCGGGCGTAGACGTCGGCCGGCAGCATCGACCCGACGAGGTTGCCGAGGTGCTTGACCCCGTTCACGTACGGGAGGGCGCTGGTGATGAGGTGGCGGGCCACGGTCTCGCTCCGGTCAGGGGACCATGCACCCTACCGGCGAGCGCCGTCGCGCCAGGAGGGCGTTCGGCCAGAATCCACGGTCATGCCGCACCCTCGTCGCCTCCGCTTCGCCACCGAGCTCCACCAGCCGTTCCCCGGGATGACCTGGGTCGAGTCGGCGAAGGAGGTCGAGCAGCTCGGGTACTCGACGGTGTTCGTGCCCGACCACTTCGACGAGGGCCCGGGCCCGATCGCGGCCATGGCCGCCTTCGCTGCGGTGACCTCGACGCTCAACGTCGGCGTGCTGGTGCTCGACTGCGACTTCCGCCATCCCGTCCCCCTGGCCCGCGAGCTGGCCACGATCGACGTCATCGCCGAGGGCCGGCTCGAGGTCGGGCTGGGCGCGGGCTGGAAGCGCCGCGACTACGACACCTCGGGCATCCCGATGGACCGCCCCGGCGTGCGGGTCGGCCGGCTCCAGGAGCACGCCGCGGTGCTGAAGGGCCTGTGGTCCGAGGGCCCGTTCTCGTTCAGCGGTGACCACTACACGGTCACCGACCTGGACGGCACCCCGGCCCCGCACCGGGCCGGCGGCCCTCCGATCCTCGTCGGGGGCGGCGCCCCGCGGCTGCTGCGCTGGGCCGGGGCCACGGCCGACATCGTCGGCGTCAACGCCTCGATCCACTCGGGGGAGATCGACGCCGAGGCGGCGGCCGACGCCCAGGCCGACCGGATCGACGAGAAGGTGGCGTGGGTGCAGGAGGGCGCCGGCGACCGCTTCGCGGACATCGAGATCAACGCCTGGCTGGCCGCCGCCGAGCTGACCGAGGACCTGGCCACCGTCGATGTCATCGCCTCGCTGTTCGGGGTCGACGCCGCCACCCTGGCCGCCTCGCCGCTGGCCCTGGTCGGCCCGGCCGGGGCGGTGGCCGAGAAGCTCCACGAGCGGCGGGAGCGCTGGGGCTACTCGTACCACGTCGTCCCCGGTGACAAGGCCCACGACTTCGCCCCCCTCGTGGCCGAGCTGACCGGCACCTGAAACCCACCTCGCGTGCGCTCGCCACCACCAGGGGTGGTCGACGGGAACGAGAACTGGTTCTCGCGACCCATGTCGCACGGGAAAGCGCACCCGTACCCTGGGTGAACACTGGTCCGCAGCAAGGGAGCTGCGACCGATCCAGGGGGGATCACAGATGCAGATCGTTCGTCGGCGCCCATCGACGCGCCGGATCGTCGCGTCCGGGCTCAGCGTCGTGCTGGGCCTGGTCCTCGCCGGGGCCGCGGCCCCGATCGCACCGCAGGTGGCGAGCGCCCGCACCAACGTCGTCGCCGTCACCACGGCGACCGCGCCGGGCTGTGGCAACGCCTGGACCACCTACACCACCCCGGCCAACACGGTCGGGGCCATCGTCAGCCTGACCGGTGGCGGTGGTGGTGGCGGTGGCGCCGACTCCGGCGGTGGCTTCTCCGGCCCCGGCGGCGGGGGCGCCACGGTCTCGACGACCCTCACCGGGCTGAGCGGCGGCCAGGTCCTCTCGCTCACCGTCGGCTGCGGCGGTGGCGGCGGCCCGCAGACCGGCACCAGCGGCCAGAGCGGCCAGTCGGCCTTCGGCTGGGGCGGTGCCGGCGGTGGTGGCAACAGCCACAGCGGCGCCGGCGGCGGGGCCACGGCCCTGTGCGTCGGCAACAGCGCCTGCGACACGATCCTCGCCGTGGCCGGCGGTGGTGGCGGCGGCGGGGCGACCTGGCGCTGCTGCGCCGGCCAGAACCCGACCGGCGGCACCGCCGGTTCCAGCGCGGTGACCGGGGCCAACGGCGTCAGCGGCACCAACGGCGGCTCGGCCAGCGGCACCGGCGGCGCCGGTGCCGGGGCGACCCAGTCCGGGCCCGGGAGCAACGGCGGTGGCGGCTGCAACGGCGCCGCCGGCAACGGCCGCAACGGCGGCCAGGGCGGTGGCAGCAACGACTGCGTCGGCGGTGGCGGCGGTGGGGGTGGCTACTTCGGCGGGGGCGGCGCCGGCGGTGGCAACGGCACCCTCAGCGAGGCCGGCGGCGCCGGCGGCGGTGGCTCGTCCTACGCCGCCTCGGGCAGCCCCACCTACAGCAGCTCGACGACCCGCAGCCAGGCCTGCGGCCGCATCCGGGAGCAGTGCGGCACCCGCAGCACCCCGGGCCTGGGTGGCGCCAACGCCCCGACCAACGCCCACGGCTTCGCCGGCGAGGCCGGCACGGCCACGATCACCTGGGTCGTCAACGACGCCCCGACCGGTGCCGGCCAGACCCTCACGGCCAACAAGGGCACGCCCCTCGCCGTCACCCTGGCCGCCTCGGACCCCGACGGCGACGGCGCCTCGTGTGTCATCGTCGGCAGCCCGTCGAAGGGCGCGCTGGGCGGGTCCGGTTGCGCCCGGACCTACACGGCCAACGGCAACCAGGCCAACGGCCCCGACACCTTCACCTACCGGGTGCAGGACGGCCTGGGCGCGTCGAGCCCGACGTACACGATCACCCTGAACATCACGAACCGGCCCCCGACCGGCGCGGCCCAGACGCTGAACGCCACCAAGGGCGTCGGCCTCCCGATCACCCTGGCGACCAGCGACCCCGACGGCGACACGACCCTGACCTGCTCGACCAGCACGCCCGGCAAGGGCTCGCTCACCGGCTCCGGCTGCGCCCGGACCTACACCGCGGGGGCCGACACCTCGGGCTCGGACTCGTTCACCTACACGGTGGCCGACGCCTACGGCGGCTCGAACACGTACACGGTCACCCTGAACATCCAGAACCGGGCGCCGACCTCGGCGAACCAGGGCGTGACCGTCACCGCCGGCCAGACGACCCCGATCGCCCTCGGCGGCTCCGACCCCGACGGCGACACCACCACCTGCGCCACGTCGACCCCGTCGGGCGGGACGCTGTCGGGCGGCACGAGCTGCTCGCGGACCTACACCGCCCCGGCCGCCGCCGGGACCTACTCCTTCACCTACACCCGGTCCGACGCCTACAGCGGCACGTCGGCCCCGGCGACCGTCACCGTCGAGGTCCAGATCCCCGACGTGGCCATCACCAAGTCGCACGTCGGCACCTTCGACGCCGGCACCCAGGGGACGTACACGATCGGGGTCGCCAACGTCGGCAGCGCCGCCACCGTCGGCACCGTCACCGTGGTCGACGACCTGCCGGCGGGGATGACCTACGCCTCCTCGGCGGTGACCGGGTCGGGCTTCACCTGTGCGCCGCAGTCGAGCGGCACCCACGTCGAGTGCACCCGGACCGCGGCCCTGGCCGCCGGGGCGAGCGTGAGCTTCACGATCACCGTCGCGGTGGCCGAGGGGGCCTCCTCCGGTGACAACACGGCCACGGTGTCGGCCACCCCCGACCACTCGTCGGCCAACGACACCGCCGTCGACCCGACCGACGTCAACCTCCGCCCGCAGGCCGCGGCGGTGAGCGCGTCGACCCCGGTCGACGCCCCGGTGGCCGTGACCCTCGCCGGCAGCGACCCCGAAGGCGGCGCCCTCACCTACACGGTGGGCACGCCGTCGTCCGGCACGCTCGACGGGACCGCCCCCGACCTGACCTTCACGCCGGCCCCCGGCTCGGACGCCGATGTCACGTTCACCTACACGGTCACCGACCCCAACGGCCACACCTCCTTCGCGGCCACGGTCACCATCGCCGTGATCCGGCCCGGCACCCGCGGCCGGGTCACCTCCGACGGCGACGGCGCCGGGCTCGAGGGCATCACCGTGCGGCTGTACCAGGACGGCGTCGGCTTCACCGCCCACACCGCCGAGACCGACGCCCAGGGGTACTGGGACCTGGGCGACCAGGTGCCCGCCGGCTCCTACCGGGTGATCTACCGGGACCCGGCCCAGGACCGGGTCGACGAGTGGTACAGCGACTCGCTGCTGCGGTCGACCTCGACCGCCCTCGCCGTCGGGCCCGGCGCCGAGGTCGTCGCCGACGCCGGCTTGGCCAAGGGCAGCCGGATCGACGTCACCATCACCAACCCGGGCTCCTTCACCGTGGCCCTCTACAACACCGGCCCGGTCGGGGCCTCGGCCTACCGGTCGGTGGCCGGGGTGACCGGGTCGACCTCGCTGCGAGGCCTCCCCGCCGGCACCTACTACGTCTCGGTCGCCGACCCGACCGGTGCGCTGGTGACCCGCTGGTCCGGCAACCAGACCGACCGGGCCGCGGCGGTGGCCATCACCCTCGGCACCGACAAGGTCGTCAGCCGGGGCTTCACCCTCCCGTCCCCGGTCTCGATCGCCGGCACGGTCATCGACTCCGAGGGCCCGATCGAGGGCGTCACGGTGCAGGCCTACGAGGCCTCCACGGCCACGTTCGTGAAGTCGGCCAAGACGACGGCGGCGGGCACCTACGCCATCAAGGGCCTCCCGACCGGGGGCTACAAGCTCGTCTTCCGTGACACCTCGGGCGCCCACCCGATCGTCTGGCACGGCGGCGGCGAGGTGATCACGTCGGGTGCGGTGATCCCGGTGAGCGGCACCACCGTGCAGACGGTCGACGGCGAGCTGCCCCGGGCGGCCACCGTGACCGGCACGGTCCTCGGCGGCCCGACCGGCACCACGCCGCTGGCCGGGGCCAAGGTCACGCTCTACCGCAACGGCGTCGCCGTGAAGACGTTCGTGGCCGACGCCGCCGGCGTCTACACCGCCACCGGGCTGGCCGCCGGCCCCTACACGGTGCTGTTCATGGCCACCGGGCACCGCACGGAGTACAACCTCGACCGGACGCGCAAGGCCGACGCCGATCCGATCACCGTCGTCGAGGGCGACGTCCTCACGGTCGACGCCACCCTCACGGCGAGCTGACGCTCAGGTCGTGGCCAGGGCCCGGTGCTCCGACGGGCTGATGCCCCGGACCCGGGAGAAGGCCGCGCTCAGGGCGAAGCCGGTGCCGTAGCCGACCTGGCGGGCGACCCCGGCGACGGTGGCGTCGGGCTCGTTCAGCAGGTCGGCGGCCAGGGCCAGGCGCCACTCGGTGAGGTAGGCCATCGGCGTCTCGCCCACCTCCTCGGCGAAGCGGCGGGCCAGCGTGGCCCGGGAGACACCGACCTCCCGGGCCAGCGTCGCCACCGTCCACGGCGCCGCCGGCTCCTGGTGGAGGAGGCGCAGGGCGTGGCCGACCACCGGGTCGTCGTTGGCCCGGTACCAGGCCGGGGCGTCGGCGTCGGGGCCGGCGAACCAGGTGCGCACGGTGGTGACGAGGAGCAGGTCGAGCAGCCGGTCGAGGACCGCCTCCTGGCCGGGCTCGTCCCGCACGATCTCCCCGGCCAGCAGGTCGACGAGGGGCCGGGTCGCCGGCCCGGACCGGACGACGGCCAGCGCCGGCAGCGCCTCCAGCAGCCGCCGGCTGACCTCGCCGGCCCGCTCGTAGGTGCCCACGACCATGGCCACGCCGTCGTCGCCGGCGGCGCTCCCCCAGGTCCGCGTCCCCAGCACGTCGGCGACCTTGACCGTCACCCCATCCGGGAGCGTGCACTCCTGCCCCGGGAGGATGACGACCTGGACCTCGGAGTCGACGTCGTCGGCGATCACGTAGTGGTCCGGGCCGCGGGCCAGGGCGACGTCGCCCGGCGCCAGGTCGACCCGGAGGCCGGTGGCCACGTCGACCAGGACCATCCCGCCGTCGGCGGCGGCGATCAGGCTGAGGGGCGCCTCGTCGGTGACCCGGATGGCGAACGGCGGGGCCATGACCACCCGGAGCAGGAAGGCCCGCCGGGCCCGGGGCCCGTCGAGCAGCGACGAGATGGCGTCCATCACCGAACCGTAGACCCTCGCGTACGCATCTGCGCTCGTGGGCCATGGACCGTCTCACCGATCCGGGGTCCACTGACGGCATGACCACAGCGACCATCCCCACCGACCTGGTGCGCAAGGCCCTGGCCAAGCGCTCGTACGCGGTGCTGGCCACCGTCTCGCCGGCCCACCGGCCCCACGCCGCCGGCGTGCTCTACACGATGGTCGGCGACCAGCTCTGGCTCTCGACCGAGACCACCAGCCGCAAGGGCCGCAACCTGCTGGCCGACCCCCACGTCGGTGTGACCGTGCCCGTGCGCCGGCTCCCCGTGGGCCCGCCGGCGACGATCCACTTCCAGGGCCGGGCCGACGTCCTCGCCGTCGACGACCCCGAGGTGCAGCGCCTCGTCGCCACCGGCGACCTGAAGGCGATCACGAGCCACGGCGAGCTCGACCACCCCGACGGCTGCTTCGTCCGCATCACCCCGGCCCGGACGATCCACACCTACGCCCTCGGCATGTCGCTGTGGTCCGTCCTGCGCAACCCCCTCGCCTCCGCCGGCAGGGCCGAGCTGTAGCCTGCGCTGCCGTGCGTGCGGCAAAGACCCTGGTCCTCGGCGTCCTCCTGGCCACCCTCGGGGTGGTGGCGGCGCCCCCGCCGGCCGGAGCCACGATCACCGTCAACGTGGGCAGCTCCACGATGAGCATCGTCGCCGTCGGCCCCGAGACGGTGTCGTTCTCCTGCGTCGGCGGGAACGTCCGGGTCAACGGGCAGCCCACCAGCCCGAGCCTGGCCTGCGCCGTCCTCACCCGGGTCAGCGTCAACGGCGACGCCGCGGCCCAGACGATCGAGGGCGACGGCCTCGACGACGCCGCCTTCGCCGCCGACCCGTACCTCGAGCTCACCCTCGCCGGTGGCGCCGACGTCGTCCGGGACACCCTGCAGGCCGACTGGATCTCGGCCGGCGCCGGGGCCGACCAGATGACGATGAAGGCCGAGGGGGCGGTCAACACGCTCGTCAACGAGGTCAACACCCTGCTCGTCGAGGGGACGTCGACGGGCGACGGCGTCTACGTCGGCGCGCTGGACCTCGAGACCACCGTCCAGATCGACACCACCAGCGGGACGCGCACCCACACCTTCCAGTTCCTCGACGCCATCCGGGTGCACGGGAACGGCGGCGACGACGGGCTCTCGACCACCGACGTGCTGCCCGGCGCGGTCCTGACCTCGCTGGAGCTCGACGGCGGCGATGGTGACGACAGCCTGCTCAGCGGGTCGCTCGGGACCCGCATGGTCGGCGGGACCGGCACCAACAGCTTCCAGGGCGGGCTGGGCGACGACGTCGCCGTCACCTCCAGCACCAGCGACACCATCGGCCTCGGCGCCGGCGACAACGTCGTCGTCGACGGCACCAGCCTCCGCGCCGGGGGGCGCGCCGTCACCGGCACCAGCGGGGGCCGGGACACCTACCGGGTCGAGCACCCGGCCGTCGACGCCGTCGTCCGGGTCCGGCCGCTCGAGCCGGGCGGCGCGGTGACCTCCAGCCTCTCCCGGACCGGCCGCCAGGACATCGGCGCCACCTTCGCCGGCGCCCAGGCCTCCTTCCGCAGCGAGACGAACGCCCGTCACCTGGTCGACGTGGTGCTGTCGGAGGGCACCGACGGGTACCACTTCGCCTTCGACTCCTTCGACGACGACCTGCTCGACATCACCGTCCCCGACGGCGGCTGGACCAAGGCCGGCTCCCTGGGCCAGAACATGGTCATCGACCCGACCACGCCGGGGATCGGCACGGTGTGGGTGGTGGACGCCGGAGCGGTCTCGGTCCACGGCCCCTGGCCCTCCGCCCCGACCTCGTTCGCCCACCGGGTGGTGCGCGACCTGCTGTTCCGCTTCCCGTCGGAGAGCGAACGGATCGAGCTGGCCACCCGCGTCGGCCCGGGGAACGTCCCCCGGCCCACGGTGATCGCCGAGCTCACCGACACCGACGAGTACCGGGGCCTCGACGTCGACCGCATCTTCGTCCAGAACCTGCGCCGCCGGCCCGACGGGGCCGGCCGGGCCTACTGGATCGACTCGATCCACGGGGGCAATCCGCTGTGGCGGGTCCGGGCCCAGGTGTTCGGTTCGCCCGAGTACTTCACCCGGGCCGGGGGGACGAACGCCGCCTACGTGCGGGCGGCCTACGCCGACGTGCTCGGCCGGCTGCCCGACGCGGCCGGCCTGCAGTACTGGGTCGAGCGGCTGGAGGCGGGGGTCCTCCGCAGCGTCGTGGCCAAGCAGTTCCTGACGGTCGCCGAGACGCGCCGCCGCATCGTCGACGACCAGTTCCTGCGCTTCCTCGACCGCAAGGCGACCCCCGCCGAGCAGTCCCGGTGGGCGACGGGCCTGCACAAGCCCGATGCCGAGCAGGCCCTGATCCGCTTCCTCGCCGCGACCAGCACCTACTACTGGGAGCGCGACTGAGGGCTACTCCTCCCACTTCTGCTCGTCGCAGCGGGTCTGAGGGACCGGCTTCCTCTGGCTGACGCTCCAGCAGTGGCCCTCCCGGGCGTCGCGGTGCTGGGCCTTGGTCACCTTGATCGTGTGGTCGACGCCGTCGGGCGTGCGGACGAAGACCTGGTAGGCCTGCAGGTTGCCGCTCTTGCGCTGGACGGTCCCGTACTGCGGCGTCTCCTTGAAGACACCGCACCCGGACAGGGTCAGCAGCAGGACGACCGCGCCGATCAGGGCGACGAGACGGTTCTTCATGGTGGTTCCCCCCTGTGGGTCCGGTGGCCCCGCACCGCCGGCAGGCCGTCACCCTAGGTGAGGGGGCTACCGTCCCCGGCATGAGCTGGGTGGTGTTCGACGACGTCTCGGGGGAGCGGATGGTGGTGGAGCTCCAGGCCACCGCGGTCGAGGTGTTCCGCACGCAGGCGACCGACTCGGTGCGGATGCACCTCTCGATCGTGCGGATCATGGTCCCCGGCCCCGACGCCCAGGGCGTCCACGCCATCGACTTCGTCGGCCCGGACGGCCGGGTCGTCACCAAGATCCGGGTCACCGAGCAGTGGTGGGCCCGCCTGTGGCCGTGGCTCGAGCAGGTCCGTCAGGCCCAGATCCCCTTCACCGCCTACTAGCTCAGAAGGCGGAGTAGCCGCCGTCGAGGAGGAGGGTGTCGGCGGTGTGGAAGGCGCTGGCCGGGCTGGCGAGGTAGACGGCGACGGCGCCGAAGTCGTCGGGCACGCCCCAGCGCCCGACCGGCATGCGGGGCAGGACCTTCTCCCGGAAGCGGTCCCAGGTGAGGACCGGCTCGGCCATCGGCGTCATCGTCCAGCCGGGCAGCACGGCGTTGGCCCGGATGTCGTGGCGGGCCAGCTCGATGGCGATGGCCTTGATCATCGAGATCAGACCGCCCTTGGAGGCCGCGTAGGACTGGCCCCGGGGCTGGCCGTGGATGGCGGCGAGGCTGGCGATGCCGACGAGGCTGCCGCCGGTGCCCTGCTCGACCATGGGCCGGGCCGCCTCCCGGAGGGTGAGGAAGGCGCCCTCGACGTTGGTCCGCTGGACCCGCCGGAACTCCTCGAGCGACGTGTCGAGGAAGGCGGTGCCGCCCCCGCCCACGCCGGCGTTGGCGATGCAGGTGTCGACCCGGCCGAAGTGCTCGACCGTGCGGGCCATGGCCGCGACCACCGCGTCCTCGTCGTTCACGTCGACCGAGAGGGCGAGGGTGCGCCGGCCCAGCCCGGCCAGCTCGGCCGCCGCCGTCTCGACCGGCTCGATCCGCCGGCCCCACAGGCACACGTCGCTGCCGGCGTGGGCCAGGGCGGTGGCCATGGCCAGCCCGATGCCGGTGCCGCCACCGGTCACCACGGCCACCTGCCCCGTGAGGTCGAAGGGGTTGGAGAGGTCCGTCATGCCATCAACCTTCGTCGAGGAGGTGCTCGATCTCACGCCAGAGCTTGTCGAAGCTCGGGGCTGCTGATCGGGCGGCGTCCATGTCGAACACCGCCGTCAACGCGGGTTGGTCGACCGTGGGACCGTAGGCCAACCCGTCGGTTCGACGGTGCTTGAGCCATCCCTTCGCGTCACGGACCGCCTCGGGGTCGGCGGGAGGTCGGAGGTCCGCAGGCAGCCCACGATGACCGGCGATCGACTCCGCCGCCGCCAGGAACCAGCACTCGAACTCCTTGACGGCCAGGACGACTCCGACCCGCGAGTCCGGACGAGACCCTTTTGCCCGGGCGACGAGCTGGGGGCCGAGGGTGGCGGCGCAGTCGTCGTCGGCATCCAGCAGGACGAGCACCGCACCACGCCCACCATGGGTCCGAGCTGCGAGCTCGACGTACCGCTCGAGCTCGTTCTCCTTCAGCAAGGAGCCTCGTGGACGTCGAATGGGCTTGGCCACCGAGATCGGCCGGTTGGGGTCGATCACGGGCGCCATGCGTCGCAGCAGGATCGGCACCGCCGAGACCTCACCCTCACCCTCGACGATGGGGACGATCGTGAACGTCTCCGTCACGAGGTGAAGAGCCGCATCTGGTCGGCGTCGAGCTGGCTGATCCGGCGGGCCTCAGCGGAAGGCTCGATCTGATCAGCTCGAAGGAGCTCGCCTGGTGTGAAGAGCTCCTCGCGAAGGACGTCTCGGCCGACGTCGCTCACCCGGCCGACCACGGTGATCCCTTCGTCGGCCACAACCGATAGCAGAGAGTCTGGATCGATGTCGTCCCGGTCGAGCAGCTCGGGACTGTGCGATGTGATGGCGACCTGTGTGGTCGTCGATGCATCCCTGATGGCGTCGACGAGGACGCCGACGGCTGCCGGGTGTAGTGCGACCTCGGGTTCCTCGATGCCGATGAACGTCGGCGGTCTTCCGTTCGACTGGAGTAGTGCGACGAGCACGCCGAGACCACGCAGGGTCCCGTCGGACATGTTCGTCGCCAGGAAGGCCCACGGATCGCGTCGGCCGGCGACGCGCTGCTTGAACTCGATGGTCTCCATCGGACCGACGGACTGCTTGGCGACGCTCATGACGCCGGGCGCGACGCGCCGGAGGTACTCGACGATGCGTTCCAGGGCGACGGGGTTGTGCTGCGCCAGGTGCCCGAGGACGCTGGCCAGGTTCCCGCCATCGCGGCGCAGGAGCGTCCCGGCATCGGGCTGCTGCAGTGGACGGATGGCTTCAGGGCTCAGGTTGTAGAAGCCCATGCTGGTCAGACCGTCGAAGACCTCGCGGAACGGAGCGACGCTGCTCGCGCTCACGAGGTACAGACGGTCCCCGGCGGCTGCCGGCAACCGCTCCTCGATGGTGGTCGTGACATCGGTGCCCCGGACCCGGAAGGACACGTCGCCGACGCCCATGTCGACCGAGTGGACCGTGCACGACTCGTCTGTGACCTGGAAGCCGCCCCCTTTGACGGCACCGACCTTGTACCCATAGGTCGCGCGGGTCCCGCTCGGGAGCTGGAGATCGAACTGGATGGCGAAGTGGTGTGGGTGGCCACCCGACCGACGGCGAACCTCGGTGATCCCGCCCCGCTCCCGTAGGGCCCAGTCCAAGGTGGTCGAGAGCGCGTCGGCCGTGAAGCGGAAGGCGTCCAGGAAGTTGCTCTTCCCGGATCCGTTGGGGCCGACGAGGATCGTCAACGGGCCCAGCTCGACATCGCAGGCTTTGATGCTCTTGAAGCTCTGGATCCGCACGCGGGTCACGAACGGGGGCTTCATGTCCTCCATCCTGGCACCGCTCGGCGAAGCGGACGACCGGTCAACCGGCGTAGAGCGCGTCGATCTCGTCGGCGAAGGTGGCGTGGATGCCGCGGCGCTTGAGCTTGGAGGTGGGGGTCAGCAGCTCGGAGTCGGGCAGCCACTCGTCGCCCAGGACCTTGACCTTCTTGACCCGCTCGGCGTTGTTGAACCCGGCCATGGCGGTGGCCAGGCCCTCGTCGATGGTGGCCTGCACGTCGGGGTGCTCGGCCAGCTCGGCCAGGGTCAGGCCCTCCAGGCCGTGGGCCTTGGCCCAGACCGGCGCCTCGTCGGGGTCGAGCACCACCAGGGCCGACACGAAGGGCCGCTTGTCGCCGATGGCGCAGGCCTGGCCGACCAGGGGGATCGACTTGAGCGCCGCCTCCAGGTTGGCCGGGCTGATGTTCTTGCCGCCGGCGGTGATGATCAGCTCCTTCTTGCGGTCGACGATCTTGAAGTAGCCGTCGTCGTCGATCTCGCCGATGTCGCC
>JBQGCF010000192.1:0-11947 GCA_052038315.1 Iamia sp. | reverse complement strand
CGACGAGCGCCAGACCCGGGCCCTCCACGGCCTGGTGCGGTCGCTCGTCAACAACATGGTCGTCGGGGTGAGCCAGGAGTTCACCAAGGAGCTGGAGATCATCGGCACGGGCTACCGCGCCGCCCTCCAGGGCTCGACCCTCGACCTCTCCCTCGGCTTCAGCCACCCGGTCAAGGTCGACGCCCCCGACGGCATCACCTTCGAGGTGCCCAGCCCCACCCGCGTGGTGGTCCGGGGCATCGACAAGGAGCAGGTCGGCCAGGTCGCCGCCGACATCCGGGCGCTCCGCAAGCCCGAGCCCTACAAGGGCAAGGGCGTGCGGTACCTGGGTGAGCACGTGGCCCGCAAGGCCGGCAAGACCGCGAAGTAGGACGAACGATGAGCGAGCCTGCGAGCGAATCCAGCAAGCAACGCCGATCTCCGGCGAAGCCGGCGCTCATCGGTGCCCGGCGTACCGATGAGACCGCACAGAAGGACATGCACCGATGAGCGATCCCGCAGCCAAGAAGCGCAACGCCCGGGTCCGGCGCCACCGTCGGGTCCGGAAGAAGGTCCAGGGCAGCGCCGAGCGCCCCCGCCTGGCCGTGTTCCGCTCCAACAAGCACATCTCGGCCCAGGTCATCGATGACACCACCGGCCGCACCCTGGCCTCGGCCTCCTCGCTCGAGGCCGACCTGCGGAGCAGCGGTGGCAACATCGAGGGCGCCAAGAAGGTCGGCGAGCTCCTCGCCAGCCGGGCCAAGGACGCCGGCGTCACCACGGTCGTGTTCGACCGTGGTGGCTTCCGCTACCACGGCCGTGTCGCCTCGCTGGCCGACGCCGCCCGCACCTCCGGACTGGAGTTCTGATGCCTCCCACCACCTCCGACGCCCAGCTCCGCGAGTCGCGCGTCATCGACATCAACCGGGTGGCCAAGGTCGTCAAGGGCGGCCGTCGGTTCTCCTTCACCGCCCTCGTGGTGATCGGTGACGGCGCCGGCCGGGTCGGTCTCGGCTACGGGAAGGCCAAGGAGGTGCCCCTCGCCATCCAGAAGGGCACCGAGGAGGCCAAGAAGAACATGTTCTCGGTCCCGCTGGCCGGCAGCACGGTCACCCACCCGATCGTCGGCACCCAGGGCGCCGCCCGCGTCCTGCTCAAGCCGGCCGCCCCCGGTACCGGTGTGATCGCCGGCGGCGCCGCCCGCGCCATCCTCGAGGAGGCCGGGATCCACGACGTGCTGTGCAAGAGCCTCGGCTCGGCCAACCACATCAACGTGGCCCGGGCCCCCATCAACGGGCTCAAGAGCCTCAAGCGGCCCGACGACGTGGCCCGCCTCCGTGGCCTCTCGGCCGAGGAGTTCGTGCCCAAGGGCCTGCTCGAGGCCTACAAGGAGTCCGAGCGCGGCCCGCACGTCCCCGACGAGGTCCGCTGATGGCTCTCAAGGTCACCCAGACCCGGTCCGCCATCGGGTCCAAGCCCAAGCAGCGCGGCACGCTCCGCGCCCTCGGCCTGGGCCGCATCGGGCGCAGCAACGTCCTGCCGGATCGCCCTGAGATCCGCGGGATGCTCAACAAGGTCCCCCACCTGGTCACCGTCGAGGAGACCGACTGATGAAGATCCACGACCTCACCCCGCCGCCGGGGTCGAACCGCCGCAAGAAGCGGGTCGCCCGCGGCATCGGCGGCAAGGGCGGCAAGACCGCCGGCCGCGGCACCAAGGGCCAGAAGGCCCGCGGGCAGATCCCCGCCGGCTTCGAGGGCGGGCAGATGCCCCTCCACATCCGGATCCCGAAGCTCAAGGGCTTCACCAACCCGTTCCGGGTGGAGTACCAGGCCATCAACCTCGACGTGCTCGAGGCCACCGGCGACGACGAGGTCACCCCCGAGTCGCTGCACGCCCGGGGCCTCACCCACAAGGGCAGCCTGGTCAAGGTGCTCGGCCGGGGCGAGATCACCCGCGCCGTCAACGTCTCCGCCCACGCCTTCTCGGCGTCGGCTGAAGCCGCCATCACCGCGGCAGGGGGTAGCGTCACGGTCGTCCCCGCCCCCTGGGGCGATCGCCGACCGCCGGCCAAGGGCAACCACCTCACCAATCGCTGAACCCGAGCGGCCTCGGTCGCTCACCACCGGCTGCGCTGACCCGAGAGGAAGTCGCCGTGCTCTCGAGCATGAAGAACATGTTCAAGGTGGAGGATCTCCGCAACAAGATCGCCTTCACCGTGTTCATGATCCTGCTGTACCGGCTGGGCTCGCACGTGCCGGTGCCGGGGATCGACGTCTCGACGCTGCAGACGCTCAAGGACAACGCCGGCCAGTCCGGCGCCCTCGAGTTCCTGCGCCTCTTCTCCGGGGGCGCCATCACGCAGTTCGCGGTGTTCGCCCTGGGCGTGATGCCCTACATCACGTCCTCGATCATCATGCAGATCCTGGCCGTGGTGATCCCCAAGCTGGAGCAGTGGCAGCAGCAGGGCGCCGTCGGCCAGCGCAAGATCACGCAGTGGACGCGGTACCTCACCGTGGCCATCGCCATCATGCAGTCGACGGGCCTCACCTTCCTGTTCAAGAACGGTGGCCAGGGCTTCGCCGGCGGCAACCCGCTGGGCGACGTCGACCTGTTCGGCGGTGACTACAACTGGAGCCGGGTGCTGATCGTGGTGATCAGCCTCACCGCCGGCACCGCCCTGATCATGTGGATGGGCGAGCTGGTGACGCAGCGGGGCATCGGCAACGGCATGTCGCTGCTGATCTTCGCCTCGGTCGTCAGCCAGCTGCCGGCCAACTTCGGCGCCGTCCGGGCCGAGTCGGGCCTGATCGCCATGATCCTGGTCGGGTTGATGTTCACCGGCGTCCTGGTGGCGATCGTGTTCGTCGAGCAGGGCCAACGCCGGATCCCGGTCCAGTTCGCCAAGCGGCAGGTCGGCCGGCGCCAGTACGGCGGACAGAACACGTACATCCCGCTCAAGGTCAACGCCTCGGGCGTGATCCCGATCATCTTCGCCAACTCGATGCTGTACCTGCCGGTGATGATCGGCACGGTGCTGCCGGCCAAGGCCCCGGCCGCCGACGGCTCGGGTGGCAACTGGGCCTACGACGCCCAGCAGTTCATCGAGGACCACTTCCGGCGGGGCACGAGCGCCCTGTACCTGGCGGTCTACGGCGTCTTCATCATCGGCTTCGCCTACTTCTACGCCGCGATCCAGTTCGACCCGCACAAGCAGGCCGACCAGATCCGCAAGCAGGGCGGCTTCATCCCCGGCATCCGGCCCGGGCCCCAGACGGAGCGCTACCTCAGCCGCATCCTCAACCGGATCACGCTGCCCGGCGCCCTGTTCATCTGCTTCGTCGCCCTGGTCCCGGCCTTCGTGCTGGGTCGCACCCTCGGCACCGACGCCGGCCTCCAGCTGGGCTTCTTCGGCACGTCGATCCTCATCGCCGTGGGCGTGGCCCTGGAGACCATGAAGCAGATCGACAGCCAGCTCATGATGCGCAACTACGAGGGCTTCCTGAAGTCGTGACCGACCTCGAGACCACCGCCCGTCCGGGCGTCCGCATGATCATCATGGGGCGCCAGGGCGCCGGCAAGGGGACCCAGGCGGGCAGGCTGGCCGAGACCAGCGCCGTGCCGCACATCTCCACCGGCGACATGCTGCGGGCGGCCGTCCGCGACGGCACCGAGCTCGGCCTCCGGGCCAAGGCGATCATGGACGCCGGGGACCTCGTGCCCGACGACGTGATGATCGGGATCGTCGGCGAGCGGCTGGGCCAGGCCGATGCCAAGCGGGGCTGGATCCTCGACGGCTTCCCCCGGACGGTCGGCCAGGCCGAGGCGCTGGCGTCGATCACGGCCGAGGCGCCGGTCGACGTGGTCGTGGAGCTGGTCGTGCCCAACGAGGTGGTCGTCGAGCGGTTGTCCGCCCGGCGCACCTGCCCGGACTGCAACACGATCTACTCGGTCGACGACCCCGCCATCGCCGACGGCGTGTGCCCCAAGGACGGCGGCACCCCGGTCCAGCGGGACGACGACAAGCCCGAGGCGATCCTCCGCCGCCTCGAGGTCTACGAGCGCGACACCGCCCCGCTGCTCGGCCACTACGACTCGCTCGGGCTGCTCGAGCAGGTCGACGGGCTGGGCGCGGCCGACGACGTCTTCGACCGGATGCTCGCCGTCGTCGACGCTCGGGTCGGCACCTCCGACGCGGTCTGATGCTCCTCGGGGGCATCACCCGGAGGTCGTCCTCGGACATCGCGGCCATGCGCCTCGCCGGGCGCGTGGTGGCCGAGATGCACGAGCGGACGCGGGAGGCCCTGCGGCCCGGCATCACCACCGGCGACCTCGACCGCATCGGCCGCGAGGTGCTCGCGGCCCGGGGCGCCGAGTCGAACTTCCTCGGCGTGGCCGGCACCTACCCGGCGGTGATCTGCGCCTCGCCGAACGAGGTCGTCGTCCACGGCATCCCGGGCGACCGGGTGCTGGAGGAGGGCGACATCATCTCGGTCGACTGCGGCGCGATCGTCGACGGCTGGCACGGCGACGCCGCCTACACCGCCGGGATCGGTGAGATCTCGGCCGAGGCCCAGCGGCTGATCGAGGTCACCGACGCCTCGCTGGCCGCCGCCATCGAGCAGATGGTCGCCGGCAACCACCTCGGCGACGTGGGCCACGCCGTCCAGCACGTGGTCGAGGGGGCCGGCCTCCACGTCGTCGACGGCTACTCGGGCCACGGCATCGGCCGGGCCATGCACGAGGACCCGTCGGTGCCCAACGTCGGCTGGCCGGGCCGCGGCCCCAAGCTCAAGGTCGGCAACGTCCTGGCCATCGAGCCCATGGTGGCCATCGGCACCCCCGAGACCGACACCCTCCCCGACGACTGGACCGTCGTCACCATCGACGGCACCTGGGCCGCCCACGCCGAGCACACCGTCGCCATCACCGACGACGGCCCCCAGATCCTCACCGCCCCCTAAGCCCCGAGCCCCTCGCTCCACCCCCACGAGGACCCGTTCTGATCACTGAGCGTTGCGTCGGCGCAACGCTGGCTGATCAGAACGGCTGCGGCCGGCCCGATGCCGCCCCGGCGGGTTCGGGCAGACGTCGGCGGGGGGTCGCCGTGCGTTCACGCGGAGGACGTGCCGGCGTGGGCGAAGGGCGTAGGGTTCCCCGGCATATGGCGAACGTGACGTTCGACGGGGTCGTGAAGCGGTACGGGGAGGTCACCGCGGTCGACGATCTCGACCTCGATGTGGCCGACGGCGAGTTCATGGTGCTGCTCGGCCCGTCCGGCTGCGGCAAGAGCACGGCGCTCCGGATGATCGCCGGGCTGGAGGAGATCAGCGGGGGCAAGCTCCGCATCGGGGAGCGGGTGGTCAACGACGTCGTGCCCTCCAAGCGCGACGTGGCCATGGTCTTCCAGAGCTACGCCCTGTACCCGCACATGACGGTGCGGAAGAACATCGAGTCGCCGCTCGTCACCAAGGCGACCCGGGTCGACGACTCGGCCACCGCCGAGGTGCGCAAGCTGACCGGCGCCGAGCGCAAGCAGCGCATCGACGAGGCGGCCCGGATGCTCGACCTCGAGCGCGACCTCGACCGCAAGCCCGGCGCCCTGTCCGGCGGCCAGCGCCAGCGCGTCGCCCTGGCCCGGGCGGTCGTCTCCCGGCCGGCGGTGTTCCTGATGGACGAGCCGCTGTCGAACCTCGACGCCAAGCTCCGCACCCAGACCCGGGCCGAGCTGGTCGACCTCCACAGGCGCCTCGGGACGACGTTCATCTACGTCACCCACGACCAGGTCGAGGCCATGACGATGGCCGACCGGATCGCCATCATGAGCGAGGGCCGGCTCCAGCAGGTCGGCACGCCCCGCGAGGTCTACGAGACGCCGGCCAACCTCTTCGTCGCCGGCTTCATCGGCACCCCGGCCATGAACACCGGCCTGGCCACGATCGAGGGCGGCACCGCCCGGATCGGCGCCAGCTCGGTGCCGGTGGGCGATGCCGGGGGCCGCGGCCAGGCGATCGTCGGCGTCCGGCCCGAGGACCTCCGCCTCGACCCGGCCGGTGCGGTCGTGGCCACCGTGCGCCACGTCGAGTGGCTGGGCCACGAGGCCCTGGTGCGGGTCGAGCTGACCGGCGGGCCGTCGGGTCCGATCGAGTGGATCGCCCGTCAGACCTCCGAGACGGCGCCGCCGGCCCCGGGCTCCGAGGTCCGCCTCGCCGTCGCCACCGGTCGCACCCACCTGTTCGACGCCGACCTCGGCACCCGGATCGACGGGGCCGGCACGGCCGACGCCCCCGCCGTCCCGACGCTGGCCAAGGACGTGGCCGCCGGTGCCGCCCTCGGCCAGGGCGAGGTCGACCTCGACGACGAGAGCGGCGGCCCGCCCGCATCCGGCGCGGCCGACGGGACGATCGGGTCCGCGGGTATCGCCGGCCTGCTCGACAAGGGCGGCCCCGGCTGATGGCCCGGTCCGGCCGCATCAAGGAGATGCTCGGCGCCGTGGACTCCGAGGGGGGCCGGGTCTCCGACACCGGTCGCTTGAAGGAGTCGCTGATCGCACTGCTGTTCCTCAGCCCGTCGATCATCATCTTCTTCGCCTTCTTCTTCTACCCCTTCGAGCAGCTGGTGCTCCGGGGCCTGTACCGGAACAACACGGCGGGCACGAACCTCCGCTACGAGGGGTGGGGCCAGTACGGCGACGTGCTCGGCTCCGACGAGTTCCTCGACGCCCTGTGGCGCAGCGTCCAGTACGTCATCTTCACCGTCCCCTCGGGCCTGATCCTCGGGACGCTGCTGGCCGTCGCCGCCAACCGGAAGCTCAAGGGCACGAAGATCTTCCAGGCCGTCTTCTCGTCGACCATCGCCACCTCGGCGGCGGTGGCGTCGGTCATCTTCTTCGTCCTGCTCAACCCGCAGATCGGCGTGGTCCAGGGCGGCATCCCGCCCTACGAGGCCGGCCGGCCGCTGCTCGACAACCCCTCCGGCGTCCTCGACTTCGGCCTCTTCCACCTGAGCACGCCCACCGCCGGCGCCCTGTTCGGTGTGTCGCTGTCGTCGGTGTGGCAGAACCTGGGCCTGTCGTTCGTGGTGGTGCTGGCCGGGCTCCAGGCCATCCCGGAGGAGGTCGAGGAGGCGGCCGCCCTCGACGGCTACGGCCCCGTCCGGCGCTTCTTCCGCATCACCCTGCCGCTGCTCTCGCCGGTGCTGATGTTCCTGGTGGTCGTGCTGGTGATCTTCGCCCTCCAGGCCTTCGCCCCGATCGAGTTCCTGACCGAGGGCGGGCCGGCCGGGTCGACCCGGACCCTCGTCTACGAGATCTTCCAGAGACAGACGCCCAACAAGCTCCACGAGGGGGCGATCATGTCGGTCGGCCTCTTCGGCGTGACGTTCCTCGTCACCCTGCTGCAGTTCTCGCTGCTCGAGAGGCGGGTGCACTATGGCAGCTGAGCGCAGCGACGCCGGCTGGGTGACGTCGGGATGGTTCTCGGCCGTGGTGATGGTCGTGTGCGTGCCCCTGTCGCTCGCCCTCTACGGCGCCTTCATCCAGGTCGCGGCCGACCCCGGCGACGTCGGGGCGTGGCTGGTCATGGCGGTCACGATCGGCGTCACCGTCGCCTTCTTCTCCTTCCAACCCCGCGAGAACCGCTGGTACCTGGTCCTCACCGCCCTGGCCGTGGTCGTCCTGGCGCCGATCTACTTCCTGATCGTCCGGTCGATCTCGGACCCGACCACGTCGCTGACCTCGTCGGTGCTCACCCCCACGTGGGACAAGCTCCGCTTCGACGGGTTCAGCAAGGCGTGGAGCCGCGGCGACCTGGACGCGGCCATGGTGCGGACGCTGATCGTCACCGGGCTGATCACCGTGCTGCAGGTGTCGACGTCGGTGCTGTCCGCCTACGCCTTCGCCTTCCTCGACTTCCCGTTGAAGAAGGTCGTCTTCGCCCTCTTCATGGCCACGCTGCTGTTGCCGGTCGAGGTCACCCTGCTGCCCAACCTGCAGACGATGCGCGACCTGGGCTGGTTCAACTCCTACCAGGGCCTGGTGGTGCCGTTCGCGGCGTCGGCCTTCGGTACCTTCCTGATCCGGCAGGGCTTCCTCGGCATCCCGACCGAGATCCGTGACGCGGCCCGGCTCGAGGGCTGGGGCCACTTCAGCTTCCTGTGGAAGTTCGCCGTGCCCCTGACCCGCCCGGTGATCGCCAGCTTCACCGTCATCTCGTTCCTCGGCGCCTTCAACCAGTACCTGTGGCCCCGCGCCGTGGTGACCGACACCCAGAAGTGGAGCACCGTGCAGCTCGCCCTGCGCGGCCTGACGACCTCGATCGAGGAGTCCCACATCCCCGTGTCGGGCGCCATCATCACCGCCTTCCCCATCATCGTCCTGCTCGCCCTGTTCCAGCGCCAGATCGTGAGCGGGCTCACGGCCGGTGCCGTCAAGGGCTGATCCCGAGGACCCCATGCACCCCCGCCACCCAGCCCGCCGTCGCCTGGCCGCCACCGTCGCGGCCGGCCTCATCGTCCTCGCCTCCTCGGCGTGCATCCGCCAGGAGGGCAACGCCAACGCCGGCGGGGGAGGGGCCAACGCCGGCCCCGTCACCAAGGACAACCTCCCCGAGTGCCCGGTCGACGCCCTGGAGACCGCCGAGGGGACGGTCGACATCGAGCTGTGGCACTCCTTCGTGGCCGAGACCAAGCTCTACATGGAGACCCTGGTCGACGGGTACAACGCCAGCCAGGACAAGGTCCACGTCGACCTCCGCGAGCAGGGCCAGGCCTACGACCAGGTGCTGGCCAAGTACGTGGCCGGCATCCCCAGCGGCCAGATCCCCGACATCGTCAACGTCGAGGACGTCAGCATCCGCGAGATGGTCGACTCCGGCACCGTCCTGCCGGCCGAGGCCTGCGAGGAGGCCGACGGCTTCAGCACCGGGCAGCTCCCGGTGGTGCGCAACTACTACACCGCCGACGACATCTACTGGCCCGGCTACACCAACGTCTCCGAGCCGGTCCTCTACTACAACGCCGTCATGTGGGAGGCCGCCGGGCTCGACCCCAACGAGCCGCCCGCCACCCTCGACGAGCTGCGGACGACGGCCGAGGCCCTCAAGGCCAACGGCGTCGAGACCCCCCTCGCCCTCAAGCTCGACGAGTGGTTCGTCGAGAGCTGGATCAACGGGGCCGGCGGGACCCTGGTCAACCAGGACAACGGGCGTGACGGCCTGCCCACCGAGGCCACCTTCGACACCCCCGAGATGCACGACCTCTACACCTGGATCGAGGGGATGGTCGATGACGGCCTGATGGTCGGGTTCTCCGACACCGACGGCCAGATCAACCACTACCTGGCCCTGGCCCAGAAGAACGCGGCCATGGGCCCGGAGACGTCGACGGCGGCCACCACGATCAAGGCCGTGCTGGGCGGGACCACCTACGAGGAGGGCGCCGGCGTGGCCCCCGGGGCGGTCGAGACCGACGGCCTCGAGGTCCGGGCCGCCCCCTTCCCGGGGATCGAGGAGCCGGCCCAGGTGCGGGTCTCGGGCGGTGCCTTCTACATGTCGAACGTCGGCAGCGACGCCGAGCAGGCCGCCTCCTGGGACTTCATGAAGTACATGTGGTCGGTCGACTCCCAGGTCGGGTGGCACCTGCAGGGCTCGTACCTGCCGACGACCCAGACGGCGGCCGGCAACCCGGCGGTCACCGAGTACTGGGAGACCGATCTGGCCGGCCAGCTGCTCAAGGTCGGCTACGACGAGCTGGTGGCGGTCGACCCGAACAACCCGGGCCCGCAGATCGGCCCCTACGGTGACTACAAGACGGCCATCGCCCGGTCGCTCGACCGGCTGGTCTTCGAGGGCGCGTCGGTCGACGACGTGATCGCCGAGGCCCAGGCCGCCATCACCGAGGCCCTGCAGGCCTACAACGAGGACAACGCCGGCGGCTGACCGCTCGCCCGAACCGGAGACCGCCCATGCGCACCCGACCCACGTCCCCCACCCGCCTCCTGCTGGCCCTGCTGGCGGTGATGGCCCTGGTCCTCGCCGCCTGCGGCGGGGGCGACGACGGCGGGGGAGGTGGCGACGGCGACGCCGGCGGGACCACCAGCCCCGACGGCGACGAGGAGACGGAGGCCGCCTCGTGCCCGGTCGACGCCCTCGACGACGCCGACGGCCCGGTCGAGATCGAGGTCTGGCAGGCCTTCTCGGCCGAGACCAAGAACACCTTCGACGCCCTGGTCGAGGAGTTCAACGCCAGCCAGGACCGGGTGAAGGTGATCAACCAGTCGCAGGGCCAGTCCTACGACGAGGTGCTGCGCAAGTACGTGGCCGGCATCCCGTCGGGCGAGCTGCCGGCCCTGGCCTACCTGGAGGACGTCAGCCTCAAGGAGGTCATCGACAGCGGGACGATGCTGCCGGCCGAGGCCTGCGAGCAGGCGTCGGGCTTCGAGACCGGGCAGCTGCCGGTGGTGCGGGACTACTACACCATCGACGGCACCTACTGGCCCGGCTACGTCAACGTCAGCGAGCCGATCCTCTACTACAACGGCACCCACCTCCGGCAGGCCGGGCTGGACCCGGCCGAGGCGCCCCAGACCCTCGACGAGCTGCGGACCATCGCCGAGGCCGTCAAGGAGACCGGCGTGCCCTCGCCGCTGGCCCTGATCCTCAACCGCTGGTTCATCGAGTCCTGGGTCACCGGCGCCGGCGAGACCGTGGTCAACAACGGCAACGGCCGGGACGCCACCGCCACCGAGTCGACCTTCGACAACCCGGCCACCCGCGAGGTCTACGAGTGGATCGACGGGATGGCGAGGGACGGGCTGCTGGCGGGGTTCTCGGCCACCTCGGGCCAGATCAACCAGTACCTGGCCGTGGCCCAGCAGAACTCCACGATGGTGCTCGAGAGCTCGACGGCCTCCACAGCCATCAAGGCCGTCCTCGGCGGCGTGACCTACGACGAATCCGACGGCGTCTCGGTCGCCGACATCGACCCATCGGTGATCGACGTGCGGGCCGGGCCCTTCCCGGGCCTGGAGGAGGCCTCGCAGGTGCGGGTGTCGGGCGGCTACTTCGCCATGACCAACACCGGCACCCCCGAGCAGCAGGCCGCGGCCTGGGAGTTCATGCGCTGGATGTGGGAGGTGCCGCAGCAGGCCACGTGGCACCTGCGGGGCTCCTACCTGCCGACCACCCAGGCCGTCGCCTCGGACCCCGAGGTCCAGGAGTTCTGGGAGACCGACCTGGCCGGCAAGATGCTCAAGACCGCCTACGACCAGCTGGTCCAGGTCGACTCGGCCAACGCGGCCCCGCTGATCGGCCCGTACCGGGACTACACCGAGGCCATCAAGCGCTCGCTCGACCGGCTGGTGCTGGAGGGGGCCTCGGTCGACGAGGTGATCGCCGGCGCCGACGCCGAGATCCAGGCCGCCCTCGACGAGTACATCGAGGCCAACGGCGGCTAGCCCGATACCGTCCACCCCTGGTGCGGCGCGTCGTGGCAGACTGCTCCGTCTGGCCGGGTTGGAACGGGCTGAGGTGCGCGTCTAGCATCGTCAGTCGGCCCATGGGGCCCTCGCGCCGTGCCTGCCGGCGTGGCGAGGGGGGCCTGGACCGAAGCCCGCACAGGCCAGGAGTGGAACGCTGCCGAAGCCCAAAGACGACGCCATCGTGCTCGAGGGGACCGTCCTCGAGTCCCTGCCGAACGCCATGTTCAAGGTGGAGTTCGAGAACGGCCACACCGTGCTCGCCCACATCTCGGGGAAGATGCGCATGCACTACATCCGGATCCTCCCGGGTGACCGGGTCCAGGTCGAGCTCACGCCGTACGACCTGTCCCGGGGCCGCATCACCTACCGCTTCAAGTAGCCCCCCTCCCGCCCTGCACCCACCCGCCGAGCCCGCTCGGCGCCCACCGAAAGCCGCCTCATGAAGGTCCGTCCCAGCGTCAAGCCGATGTGCGAGAAGTGCAAGATCATCCG
>JBQGCF010000191.1:0-10810 GCA_052038315.1 Iamia sp. | reverse complement strand
GCTCGGCGGCCCCGGCCTCGACGCCGGGCTCCGGGTGGGCGACCGGCCCCGGCTGGGCGACCGGCCCCGGCTCGGCGGCACCGGCCTCGGCGACGGGCTCGGCCTCGGCGACGGGCTCGGCCTCGGCGACGGGCTCCGGCTGGGCGACCGGCTCCGGCTGGGCGACCGGCTCCGGCTCGGGCCCAGCCTCGGCGACCGGCTCGACGGCCGTCGGCGCCGCGGCCTCGGCGGCGGGCCCTGGCTCGGCGGCAACGGCCACGGCCGGCTCGGGCGCGGCAGCGGCGGACGGCTGTGGGTCGTCGGCGGTGAGGTCGATGACGGGGGTCTCGCCGCTGGGCTCGTCGACGGGGGGCTCGTCGTCGGCGGCGGGGGCGACGAGGGGCAGGCCAGCCGACCGGGCCGCGCTGATCTGGGCCTCGAGCTGGTCGACGGTGGCCTCGGGCTGGGCATCGGCCCGCATCCGGGCCGCCTCGGCGGCGGTGCGGGCGTCGGGCAGGGCCCGGCGGAGCCCGGCGGGGGCGTCGTCGATCGTGCGCGGGACGACCTCGTAGGACTCGAGCAGCCGGTCCTTGGCCGCGGTCAGCCGCTCGAGGTCGACCCGGGCGGCCTTCCGCTTGCGGGCCAGGTCGGCCAGCATCCGCTCCCGGACCCGCTGGGCCTCGGCGACCATCTCCCGGCCCTCGGCCTGGGCCGCGTCCCGGTCCTCGGTGGCCGCGGCGCGGATGGCGTCGGCGTCGTCGCGGGCCATCTGGCGCAGCCCCTCGGCCTCGGTCTCGGCGGTGGCCACGATCGCCGCTGCGGCCGCCTCGGCCTCGGCCGTCTTGACCCCCATGACCTCCTCGGCCTCGCCCCGGATGCGGGCGGCATCGGCCTCGGCCTCGGCCCGGGTGGCGGCGGCCGCCGCCTCGGCGTCGGACCGGATCGTGTCGGCCGCGGCCCGGGTGGCGGTGGCGTCGGCCTCGGCGTCGGCCCGGATGCGGGCCCCCTCGGCCTCGATCCGCTCCTCGCCGGCCTTCTGGGCCTCCTCGGCGGCGGTGCGGATGCCCTGGGCCTCGTCCCGTAGCCGGGCGGCGTCGGCCTCGGCCTCCCGCCGGGTCTGCCCGGCCGACTCGGCCGCCTCCTTGAGCATGCGGGCGACGCTCTCCTCGGCCCGCTCCTTGATGTCGGCGGCGGCCTGGTGGGCCGAGTGCAGGACCCGGGCCGTCTCCTCACCGAGAGCGGCCGTGAGCTGGCCCTCGTCGACCATGGGCCGGGCCTCGGCGGCGGCCTTCAACTCGGCGATGTCGGCCCGGGCCTCGTCCCGCTCGGCGGTCAGGCGGCCCACCGCCTCGGCCAGCTGACCCAGGTACGCCTTGACCTCGTCGGGGTCGTAGCCCTTGCGGCGCACGGCGAACTCGCGGCCGGTGATCGAGGCCGCGCGGGGGTCGGAGGGGGAGGACATCGCCCGCGATGCTACGACCGCCACCCCGTCAGGTCGGGGCAATCGGCGGGGCGTCAGCCCGGGCCCTGACCACCCAGGGCGACGTTCAGCCCGGTGCCCAGGCTGCCGACGACGGTGCCGAGCCCGCCGAGGATCGGGCCGACGACCGGGACCTCGCCGACGCCCTCGATCGCGCCGCCCAGCCCGTCGACCACCCCGCCGAGACCGCCGACCACGTCGTCGACCACCTCCCCGACGCCGGGCAGCACGCCGTCGACGCCGTCGGTGACCCCGTCGACCACCTCGCCCACGCCTCCGCCGACGCCCTCGACGACCTCGGGCACGGTCGGGACCTGCGGGACGGTCGGGAGGGGCACGTTCGGGACGGTCGGCGTCACGCCGGGGACCGTCGGGGTCGGCACGCCGGGCACGAGGCCACCGCCGCCGCCCGGGTCGGTCGGGGTGCCGGATCCGCCCACCGTGGTGGGGGGCGCCCCGCCCGCGTCGGCCTCGGTGTCGAGGACCTCGGTCCCCGTCCCGTCGGCCGGGCTCCCGTCGGCGTCCTCGGTGGCCCCGGCCGGGCCGCCGTCGTCGGTGGCGGCGGGCGCCTGGAGGTCGAGCGTGTCGAGGGCGCCCCGCAGGGTCGGGAGGACGTCGGCCGAGCGGGCGCCCTGGTCGAGGGCGGCCAGGCCCCAGGGGGCGCCGTCGGCCTGGAAGTCGGAGGCCTCGTCCCACGCCGTGGCGAAGGAGCCGTCGTCGACGGCCAGGGCGATGGCGGCCAGGACGAGGGCCTCGCCCCCGTCGTCGAGGGCGGCCAGCCGCGCCGCCAGGCCCTCGGCCGGCAGGTCGGGGATCGCCTGGCGCAGGGTGGCGGGGTCGAGGAAGCGGTCCCGCTCGGCCGGGGCCAGGGCGGCGAGGAGCGGGGCGACCTGGCTGTCGATGACGAGCGCCTCGCCGAGGAAGCGCCGGTCCCAGGCGTCGTCGGCCTCGTAGCGCAGCGGCCGGCCCTCGGCCCCGAGGGCGCCGGGGGCGGCGACCTCGACCCGTCGGTAGCGGGGCACCTCGGCCTGGCGCCCGGCGGTGTCGAGCTCGACCCGGCCCCGGTAGGTGCCCACGCCCAGGCCGAGGCGGCGGTCGAGGCGGGCGGCGCCGGCGGTCGACCCGGCCGGGGCGATGCTCACGGTGGTGTCGCCGGCCTCGACGTCGAGGGGCTCGGGGGCCACCGCCAGCAGGCGGCCGGTGACCAGCTCGGGGGCCACGGCCATCTCGACGGTCGTGCCCGGGCGTCCCCCGTCCGGCCCGAGACCCTCCAGGCGGACGTCGCCGGCCATCTCGAAGGTGGCCCGTCCCTCGGTGATGGCGATCTCGTCGCCCGGGCCGACGTCGACCCGGTCGTCGCGGACGGTGCGGGTGTCGCCGTCGGCCTCGGTGACCACCGCCGTGCCGTCGACCAGGACGCGGGCCTCGCCCGCCCCCGGTCCGTCGCCGCCGACCGCGGGGACGAGGGCGGCGGCGCCGAGCAGGGCCACGCCCGCCGGCACGAACCAGAAGCGGCGCACCCAGCCCGGGGCGGCGGGCTGCTCGGTGGGCGCGGCCGGCCCGTCGGAGCCGAGCCGCAGGCCCTCGACGCCTTCGAGGGCGTCGAGGCCCGAGAGCCCCGTCTCAGAGGGCGCGGTGTCGGTCACCGCTCGTCGTCCTGGCGCGCCCGTCCGGTGACCACGGGCACAAGGATAGAGACGACCGTGCCCGCATGGGAAGTGGCGATGGCCACGTCGCCGCCGTGGGCCCGGGCGATCCGGTCGGTGAGGGCCAGGCCCAGCCCGAGCCCGTCGTGGACCCGGGTGGCGGCCGCCGCGCCCAGCTGGAAGGCGCCGACCAGGTCCTCGAAGGCGGCCCCGCCGTCGCCCCCGGCGTCCTCGACCGACAGGGCCACGACCGAGCCGCCGTCGGGCACCGCCGCCCGCACCACGATCGGGGTGCCCGGCGGCGAGAACCGGGCGGCGTTGTCGACCAGCTCGCCCAGGGCCAGCCGCAGCTGGGCGGCGTCGCCCCGCACCGTCCGCCGCCCGTCGGTCCGGGGGGCCACCACCACCTCGCGCTCGCCGTCGAGCCGGTCCCGCCAGGTCCGGCCGACCTCCTCGACCAGGGCGTCGGGGTCGAGGTCCTCCACCGCCGGGGCCGAGGCCGCCCCCCCCCCGGCGGTCACCGCCGCGAAGGTCACCAGCCGGTCGACCATGTGCTCCAGCCGCTCGACCCCGGCGGTGATGCCGTCGGCCCAGCTGTGGGCCTGCTCGGGCGTGGGCGAGCGCCGGCGGAGCAGCCCGGCGTAGCCCTTGATCGGCGTCAGCGGGGTGCGCAGCTCGTGGCCGATCGTGGCCAGGAAGTCCTGCTTGGCCGCCTCCAGCGCCTGCTCCTGGCGGATGTCGCGAAGGACGACGACCACGCCGGAGCGCTCGCCCCCGCCGGTCAGCGGCGCCACCGTGCCGAGGACGGGCACCGGCCCGGCCGCCCCGACCCGCACGTGGCCGCCCACCGGCCGGGGCCGCTCGCCGGCCGCGGTGAGGGCGATCGGGTGGCCGTCGGGGCCCTCCAGGACGACGACGTCGTCGAGGGGCCGGCCGTGCGCCGCCTCGGGCGGGTCGATGCCGAGCAGCTCGGCCGCGGCCCGGTTGAGATCGGTGACCCGGCCGCGACCGTCGGCGGCCACCACCGCCTCGGTCACGCTGGCGAAGACCGACTCCAGCCGGGCGCGCAGGCGGGCCTCCTCGGCCGCCGCCACCCGGAGGTCGTCGGTGAGGTGGTGGAGCGAGACCGCCATGGCGTCGAAGGTCGACGACAGCTCGCCCAGCTCGTCCTCCCGGTCGACGGCGGCCCGGGCCGTGAGGTCGCCCTCCCGGATGCGGGACGCGGCCGCCGTCAGCAGCCGGATGCCGCCGCCGATGCGCTCGCCCAGCAGCACCGACAGGGCGATGCCCACCAACCCGGCCAGCATGCTGACGAGGAAGAGCGAGCGGTAGAGGTCCTCGCGGGTCCGCCCGACGCGGTCGGACGGGGTCGACAGCACGAGGGCCAGCTGGGCCGGCGCCCCCTCGGCGGCCACGACCCGGGACACGACGACCCGGTCGTCCCGGAAGGCCCCCTCGTCGGCGCCGGTGTCGATCGAGCGCCGGGCCGGGCGGACCACGACGGCGTCGGGGGGCCCGTCGCTCCCGGAGGTGGCCGCCACCTCGTCGCGGGTCACGAGGGCCAGGCTCAGCGGCTCGGAGTCCGAGGCGATGCGGCCGGCCAGGTAGGCGCCGTCGAGCGGGCGGGCGACCACCACCGCGCCGGTGGCGACGGCGGCGCCGTCGCGCGACCCCTGGGTGGGGACGGCGGCGAGGGCGTAGGCGGCCGGGCCCACGGCGGCGACGCCCTGGCGGGGCCCGTCGACGTCGAGCGCCTCCCGCACGACCGGGTCGCCGCCGAGGGAGAGGGCGGTGGCCGACGGCAGGTCGGTGGGGTGCACCGTCACCGGCCCCTCGGGCCCGACGACGATGATCGGCGCCTCGATCGACAGCCCGTCGGCCAGCTCGGCCACGCCGGCGGCGATGCGCTCACGGGCCGCGTCGCGATCAGGGGCGGCGGCGGCCGGGTCGGTGGCCACGGCCAGGTCGACGCCCAGGCTGGCGGTGAGCCCGGCGGCGACGAGGGTGCCCTCCTGCAGCGACAGGTCCGCCTCGGCCAGCGCGGCGGTGGCCTCGGCGCCGGCCCGGTCGCCGTAGCGACGGAGCGCCTCGTCCTCGACGGTGCGGCTGATGACGGCCGACACCGAGAACGACACCAGCAGGACGACGGCCAGCAGCACCGCGGCGACGCTCGTGCCGATCCGCCCGGGGATCGTGTGGCGGCCGGCGACGCTGAGGGCCGCGCCCATCACGACGGCGGCCACCAGCACGAGGGGCTCGGCGCCCATCCCGTCGGAGATCAGGTCGACGTCGAGGGCCTCGACCACCGCGGCCACGGCGAGCAGCAGCAGCCCGCCCAGCAGGGTCGGCCGGCCGACCCGGCTGCCCGCCCAGCGCAGGGCGCCGAAGGCGACGAGGGCGGCGCCGGCGCAGCGCACCGTGGCCAGGGCGACCGGGGCGTCGGTGCGGACGATCGTCAGCGACCCCACCGCGAAGCCCACCGCGGCCAGCACCAGGAAGCCGGCCGACAGCAGCAGGCGGGCGGGCCGGTCGAGGCCGAGCAGGCCGGCCCGGACCGACAGCCCGGCCCCGGCCACGACGACGACGAACAGCGTCAGCTCGGCCGCCAGCTGCAGGAGGGTGGCCGTCGTGCTCATCGGCGCCCGTCGGACCCCGCAGGCCGGTCCAGCCGCGACGCGGGCTGGCGGCGCCTATGAGCGCCGGCGGCTCCGCGAGCTCCGCCGCCGGACCGCCCGTGCTGCCTGGTTCGCTCGCTGCGCTCGCTCATCGGGGCGGGATCGCGTCAGCCGCCGCTGTCGGCCAGGTCGAGGGCGTTGCCACCGATGTCGTCCAGGGCCTGGAGGGCGTCGTCGAGCGTCTCCACGCCCACCACCCTCACACCATCGCCGGCGAAGCGCTCGGCCAGCGGCGCCTCGCTCATCGGCACCAGCATCAGCTCGGCCCCCTCACGGGTCGCGGCCACCGCCTTCTGGCCCACGCCCCCGACCTCGCCGACCCGGCCGTCGGGGTCGATCGTGCCGGTGACGGCGATCGTGCGGCCGCCGGTGATCGAGCCCGGCGTGAGCACGTCGAGCACGCCGAGGGTGAGGGCCAGGCCGGCCGACGGGCCGCCGACGTCCTCGGTGTCGATCTTCACCGGGAACGGCAGCTCGTAGGTGAGGTCCCGGGTGAAGACCTGGACCACGCCGAGCAGGGTGCGCTCCGGATCCTCGGGGTCGGAGATCAGCTCGATGTCGCCGGTGCGCTCGTCGACCTCGTCGGTAGCCGGGTCGCCGTCGGTGTCGCGCTCGAAGGTGACCTCGACGACGTCGCCCGCCTCCCGGCTCTCCAGCTCGGTGCGGAGCTCGGCGTCGGTCGGCGTGTCCACCCCGTCGATGGCGGTGATGACGTCGTAGGGCTGGAGCACGTCGGCCGCCGGGGTGTCCGGGATCGTGTCGGAGATGACGGTGCCGGTGCCGTGGACCGGGACGTCGTAGCCCAGGTGCTCGAGGGCGACCTTGGCCGCCACCTCCTGGGACAGGGCCATCTCCTGGACGGCGGCCTCCCGGTTCTCCTCACCGGTCTGGTTCCCGAGGATGGCGTCGCGGGGGTAGACGTCCTGGTCCCCCTTGAGCCAGCCCCACACCGCCTCCATGTAGCCCATCCGGCGCGACGCGCCCCGCAGGGAGACGGTGAGGAAGAGGACCGAACCGTCGGTCTCGTAGGTCTCGGTGCCGGGGGCGCTGATCGCCGGCTCGGTCGGGATGGCGGACCCGGGGGCGTAGACGACGTAGGGCGCCCGCACCAGGCCGGCGGCCCCGACGAGGGTGACCGTGAGCGCCAGCATCACCCCGAGGGACAGGAAGACCGGGTGCCAGCGCAGCCGGATGCGCGGCGCCCGCGCCGGGGGTGCGGGGGTGGGCGGCAGGGCTGACGGGTCCACGAGGGCTGAACTCTGCCATGCCGACGTGCTCGACTGGGCCTCGTGGACGACGACCCGACCGCTCGGCGCGCCGCAGTGGCCGAGGCCGGGCACGCCGGCGACGAGGACACGGCCCGGGCCGCCCTGGCCGACCCCGACCCCGGCGTGCGGGCCACCGCCCTGGGTGCGCTGCGCCGGGCCGGGGCCCTGCAGCCGGCCGACCTGGAGGCCGCCCTGGCCGACCCGGCACCCGGTGTGCGCCGCCGGGCGGCCGAGGAGGTCGCCGCCTCCGGGGCCATCGTCAGCCTGCTGCCGCTGCTGGCCGACGACGACCCGACCGTGGTCGAGGTGGCGGCGTGGGCGGCGGGCGAGCGGGACCCGGCCGAGCCCGGCGTCGTCGCCCGGCTCGCCGACCTGGCCACCGGGCACGACGACGCCCTGGTGCGGGAGGCGGCGGTGGCCGCCCTCGGCGCGGTGGGCGACCCGGACGGCCTGCCGGCGATCCTGGCCGCCACCCGGGACAAGGCGACGGTCCGGCGCCGGGCCGTCATCGCCCTCGCCCCCTTCGACGGCCCCGACGTCGACGCCGCCCTCCGGCGCGCCCTCGACGATCGCGACTGGCAGGTCCGCCAGGCCGCCGAGGACCTCCTCCGCTGACCGTTCCGTGTGCGCGTTCGTGCGGATGCGGCGTGTTTTCGCACACGGAACGGGGGTCGGTACGGTCCGGGCGTGTCGACGCACGATGACTGGGTCGCCCGCGACGCCTCCGTGGTGTGGCACGGGTTCACCCAGATGACGACCTACGCCACCAACCGGCCGGTGATCGTCGACCGGGCCGAGGGCCGGGAGGTGATCGACGTCGAGGGGCGTCGCTACCTCGACGCCATCTCCTCGCTGTGGGTCACGACCCTCGGCCACCGGGTGCCCGAGCTCGACGAGGCGCTCACGGCCCAGGTCGACCGGATCGCCCACTCGACCCTGCTCGGCAACGGCAACGTGGCCGCCGTCGAGCTGGCCGAGGCCCTCGCCCCCCGCGTCCCGGTCGACGACCCCCGCTTCCTGTTCGCCTCCGACGGGGCCGCGGCCGTCGAGCAGGCCCTCAAGATCGCCTTCCAGTCGTGGACCAACCGGGGCGTCACCGGTCGCACCACCTACCTCGCCTTCGGCGGCGCCTACCACGGCGACCTGATCGGCACCCTCTCGGTGGGCGACGGCGGCTTCGGCACCGACGTCTTCGACCCGCTGCGCTTCCCGTGCCTCCGGGCGCCGGGACTCGACCGGCCGGGCGGCGCCGAGAACGCCGTCGCCCTGATCGCCGAGCACGCCGACCGCCTCGCCGCCGTCGTGGTCGAGCCGCTCGTGCAGGGCGCGGCCGGGATCCGCACCCACACGCCCGAGGCCCTGCGGGCGGTGGCCGAGGCGGCTCGGGAGCACGGCGTGCTGCTGATCGTCGACGAGGTGGCCACCGGCTTCGGCCGCACCGGCACCCTCTTCGCCAGCGAACAGGCCGGCGTCCGCCCGGACCTGATGGTCATCGGCAAGGGGATCACCGGCGGCTACCTCCCGCTGGCCGCGACCGTGGCGGCGGGGCCCGTGTTCCACGCCTTCGACGGGCCCGACCTGTCCGAGATGACGCTGTACCACGGCCACTCCTACAGCGGGAACGCCCTGGCCTGCGCGGTGGCCACCCGCCACCTCCGGCTGCTCGACGAGTGGGACGTGCTGGCCAACGTGCGGGCCCGGTCCGCCCAGCTCCACGCCGCCCTCGCCGCCCGGGTGGCGAAGCTGCCCGGCGTGGCCGAGGTCCGGGGCCACGGCCTGATGGCCGGGATCGAGCTGGCGCCGCCGGCCGACGGGCTGCGCTGGGGCCGCAAGGTCTCGGCCGCCTGCGTCGACCGGGGCGTGCTGATCCGCCCCCTCGGCGACGTGATCGTCACCGTGCCCATGCTCACCAGCACCGACGACGAGATCGAGCGCATCGTCGACGTGATCGGTGCCGCCGTCACGGACGTCTGTGGCTGAGCGCTGGGCCGAGCGGGTCGAGGGCCGGCTGGGCGCGATCCGGGACGAGGGGCGGTGGCGGTCGGTCCGGGCCTTCGACGCCCTGGGGCCGGCGGGGACGCTGGCCGACGGCACGCCGGTCACGTCGTTCGCCTCCAACGACTACCTCGGGCTGTCGGCCCACCCGGTCGTCGTGGCCGCCGCCCACGAGGCCCTCGACCGCTGGGGCACGGGGTCGACCGCGTCCCGGCTCGTCGTCGGCTCCCGCCCCGCCCACCACGACCTCGAGGCCGACCTGGCCGCCTGGAAGGGCACCGAGGCCGCCCTCGTCTTCCCCACCGGCTACGCCGCCAACGTGGGCGTGCTGACCGCCCTGGCCGGCCCCGGCACCCGCATCCTGAGCGACGCCCTCAACCATGCCTCGATCGTCGACGGCTGCCGGCTGGCGCGGGGCGAGCTGACCGTCGTCCCCCACGGCGACCACGACGCCCTGGCCGCCGCGCTGGCCGCCGACGACCGCCCGACGGTCGTGGTGGCCGACTCGGTCTTCTCGATGGACGGCGACGCCGCCGACGTCGAGGGCCTGGCCGCCCTGTGCACCGAGCACGGCGCCGCCCTGGTGCTCGACGAGGCCCACGCCGTCCTCGGCCCCGACCTCGACCCGGCCGACCACCCCGACCTCCTGCTCGTCCGGGTCGGCACCCTGTCCAAGGCCCTGGGCAGCCTGGGCGGGTTCGCAGCGTGCAGCGCCGCGGTGCGGGACCTGCTGGTCAACGTGGCCCGGCCGTTCATCTTCACCACCGCCCTCTCCCCCGCCGACGCCGCCGCCGGCCACGCCGCCCTCGGCCTCGTCCGGGGCCCCGAGGGCGATGCCCTGCGAGCCACCCTGCGGCGCCACGTCGACCGGCTGGCCCCGGGCCACCCCTCGCCCATCGTCCCGGTCCTGCTGGGCGACGAGGACGCCGCGGGCACCGCCGCCGACGCGCTGCTCGCCCGGGGCCTGCTCGTGCCGGCGATCCGCCCGCCCACCGTCCCGCCCGGGACGTCCCGTCTGCGGGTCACCCTCTCGGCGGCCCACACCGACGCCGAGGTCGACCGGCTCCTGGAGGCCCTCCCGTGACGAGCGAGACGACGACGCCCCGCCCCCGCGCCCTGATCGGGGTGCTCGGCACCGGGACCGAGGTGGGCAAGACCTGGGTCGGCGCCCGGCTGCTCGCGACCCTCCGGGCCGGCGGCCTGGCGGTCGCCGCCCGCAAGCCGGCCCAGTCGGCCGAGCCCGACGACCCCGGCCCCTCCGACGCCGACGTCCTGGCCGGCGCCACCGGCGAGGACCCCCTCGTCGTCTGCCCGGCCCACCGCCGCTACCTCCGGGCCATGGCCCCGCCCATGGCCGCCGAGGCCCTCGCCCTCCCCGCCTTCACCATCGCCGACCTGGCCGCCGAGGTCGCCTGGCCCGACGGGGTGGACATCGGCCTGGTCGAGACGGCCGGCGGTGGCGCCTCCCCCGCCGCCGCCGACGGCGACAGCATCGACCTGCTCCGGGCCGTCGGTCCCGACCACGTCGTGCTGGTCGCCGATGCCGGCCTGGGCACGATCAACGGCATCCGCCTGACCCTCGCCGCCCTGGGCCCGGACGCACCGCCCGTCACCGTCACCCTCAACCGCTACGACGGGTCCGACCCGCTCCACGTCGCCAACCGCGACTGGCTCCGGACGCGGGAGGGGGGGGACCGCGCGGCGCCCCTCGTGGGGCCCGCCCCCCGCCGCTGGGGGTGCCGGGGGGCCGCGCGCCGCGGCGGGGCG
>JBQGCF010000190.1:0-4002 GCA_052038315.1 Iamia sp. | reverse complement strand
AGTAGGCCCGGCCGTTGACGGGGCGGCCGCCGACGACCATGTCGTCCTTGCCGCCGGTGATCTCCTCGTAGACGGTGGCCTCGGGGTCGAGCGACTGGCGGCTCTGGTCGACGTAGGCCAGCTGCACGGTGGAGCCGACGGTGATCGTGCCGGCGTCGGGCTCCTCGCCCCCGGTGAGCATGCGGAACAGGGTGGTCTTGCCCACGCCGTTGCCGCCGATGACGCCGACGATGCCGGCCTTCGGGAGCGAGAACGACAGGTCGTCGATCAGAAGGCGGTCGCCGTAGCCCTTGGAGAGGTGCTCGACCTCGATCACCTGGTCGCCCAGCCGGTCGCCGGCGGGGATGGCGATCTGGAGGTCGCGGTCGCGGCCCTCGGCGGCCTTGGCCTCCGACAGCAGCTTCTCGTAGGCGGACAGGCGGGCCTTGCCCTTGGCCTGCCGGGCCTTGGGGGCCATGCGGACCCAGTCGAGCTCGCGCTGCAGGGTGCGGCTGCGGGCGCTGTCGGCCTTGTCCTCCTGGGCCAGGCGGGCCTGCTTCTGCTCCAGCCAGGACGAGTAGTTCCCCTGGAACGGGATGCCCCGGCCGCGGTCGAGCTCGAGGATCCAGCCGGCCACGTTGTCGAGGAAGTAGCGGTCGTGGGTGATGGCCACGACCGTGCCGGCGTAGTCCCGGAGGAAGCGCTCCAGCCACGCCACCGACTCGGCGTCGAGGTGGTTGGTGGGCTCGTCGAGCAGCAGCAGGTCGGGGGCCGACAGCAGCAGCCGGCACAGCGCCACCCGGCGCCGCTCGCCACCGGACAGCGGGCCGACGGGGGCGTCGCCCGGCGGCAGCCGCAGAGCGTCCATGGCCACCTCGATCTTGCGGTCGAGGTCGTTGGCCCCCTTGGCGCTGATCTCGGCCTCCAGCCGGGCCTGCTCCTCGCCGATCTTCTCGTAGTCGGCGTCGGGGTCGGCGTACTTGGCCAGGCAGGCGTCGTAGGCGGTGAGCAGCCCGGCCACCTCGGCCACGCCGTCCATGACGTTGCCCCGCACGTCCTTGCTCTCGTCGAGCTCCGGCTCCTGCTCGAGCATCCCGACGGTGAAGCCGGGGGAGAGGCGGGCCTCGCCCTCGAACTCGGTGTCCTTCCCGGCCATGATCGCCAGCAGCGACGACTTGCCGGCGCCGTTGTGGCCGAGGACGCCGATCTTGGCCCCCGGGTAGAAGCTGATGCTGATGTCGCGCAGCACCTCCCGGTCCGGGGGGTAGAAGCGGCTGCACTTGTACATCTGGAAGATGAACTGGGCGCTGTTCATGAGGCACCGACGCTAGCGAGCGACCGGCCGAACGCCGTGATCCGGGAGCCCCTACGAATCGTGCTGGGATGCCGGATCCCGCCACGCTCCGCGGTGGTGTGGCATGCTGGGGGGCATGAGCGGTGGGGACCAGGAACCCGAGACCGAACCGGCCGCCGAGGAGCCCCGGACGCCCCTCACGGCCGTGGCCGAGCCGGTGGTCATCGACCTGCGCGACGGCGTCGACACGGTCGCCGCCTACGAGGCCGACCGCGCCCGGCGCGCCGAGGGCTGATCAGACCGGCACGACCTCGAGGCGTCCGGTGTGGACGTCGTAGACGGCGGCGCCGATCGTGACGTCGGGACCGAGCAGCGGCTCGGCCCGGATGCGGGCCACGTCCTCGGGGATCCCGGCGCTCGGCGTGGCGATGGCCGCCGGCTCGTAGCCGGTCACCGCCGGGTCGTCGACGGCCAGCCCGGCGGCCTCGGCCACCTGGGCCCGGACCGCCTCGTCGGTGCCGACCAGGCCGCAGTCGGTGTGCGGCATCAGCAGGATGCGGGTGCCGCCCAGCAGCTGGACGGCGAGCACCAGCGAGCGCAGGGCGTTGTCGGTGATCCGGGCGCCGGCGCTGCGGATGATCTTGGCGTCGCCCGGCTGGAGCCCGAGCACCGCCAGCGGGTCGATGCGCGTGTCCATGCACGTGACGACGGTGAGCTGCCGGGCCGCCCGGCCGGTCAGCCCGGCGAGGGCGAAGGTCTCGGCGTACTCGGCGTTGCCGGCCCAGATGTCGGCGAAGGGGTCATCAGCCACGACAAGAGGATGCTCCGACAGGCCCCGCCGGGCGAATCCGCAGGGTGGTGCCACCGGTAGGGTTGGTGGCGATGCCTGAGGAAGCTGCGCCGCCTGCCGACACGCTGGGTCCCAACGCCTGGCTCGTCGATGAGATGTACGAGAGCTACGCCGAGGACCCCTCCTCGGTGAGCGAGAGCTGGCAGGAGTTCTTCGCCGGCTACGCCCCGACGGGGCCGTCCGGCTCCGAGGGCCCGGCCGCGTCCGACCCGGCCGGCTCCGCCCCGTCCGCCGGCACCGCGGCGGCGCCGACCCCGGCACCGGCCCCGGCCGCCAACGGCCAGGCCAAGGGCCAGACCAGCGAGGCCGCCGACCCGGTCGCCGCCCCGGCGTCGGGCACGGACCGGACCCGGGAGAGCAAGTCCAAGGCCGATCCCACCGGCCCCACCTCGGCCGACCCCGGCACCAAGGCCGAGGCGCCGAAGCCCGCCGCCAAGGCCGACGAGAAGGCCGACGACGCTCCCGGCGACCCGCTGCGCGGCGCCGCCGCCCGGATCGTCGCCAACATGGAGGCGAGCCTCGAGGTCCCCACGGCCACCAGCTTCCGCGAGGTCCCGGCCAAGCTCCTCGAGGTCAACCGCAAGGTCATCAACGGCTACCTGTCCCGCACGCGGGGCGGGAAGGTCAGCTTCACCCACATCATCGGCTACGCCGTGGTCCGGGCCATCGCCGACTCGGTCCCGGCCATGAACAACACCTTCGTCGAGGGCCCCGACGGCAAGCCCCGCAAGATCACCAACGAGCAGGTGAACCTGGGCCTGGCCGTCGACCTGGAGAAGAAGGACGGCACCCGCACCCTCCTCGTCCCGGTCATCCGCGACGCCGCCGGGCTCGACTTCGCCGGCTTCTGGGCCGCCTACGAGGAGCTGATCCGCAAGGTCCGCACCAACAAGCTCAGCCCCGACGACTTCGCCGGCGCCACCGTCACCCTGACCAACCCGGGCACGATCGGCACCGTCCAGTCCGTGCCCCGCCTCATGCCGGGCCAGGGCGTGATCGTCGGCGTGGGCCGGCTCGACTACCCGACCGCCTTCCAGGGCGCCGACCCCGAGGCCCTCGCCGACCTCGGCGTCTCCAAGGTCATGACGGTCACGTCGACCTACGACCACCGCATCATCCAGGGCGCCGAGTCGGGTCTCTTCCTCAAGCGGGTCCACGAGCTGCTGATGGGCGAGGGCGAGTTCTACGACGGCGTCTTCCGCGCCATCGGGGTGCCCTACGCCGCGGTCAAGTGGCTGCAGGACACCAACCCGGTGGACAAGGAGGAGTCGACCCTCCAGAAGCAGATCCACGTCCAGACCCTGATCAACATGTACCGGGTCCGCGGCCACCTGATCGCCGACCTCGACCCGCTGGCGGCCAAGGAGCCGCAGATGCACGGCGAGCTCGACCCGGCCACCTACGGGCTCACGATCTGGGACCTCGACCGCGAGTTCCTCACCGACGGCCTGGCCGGCCAGCCCCGGATGACCCTGGGCGACATCCTCGGCGTGCTCCGCAACGCCTACTGCCGCCGCATCGGCATCGAGTACATGCACATCCAGGAGGTCGAGGAGAAGGCCTGGATCCAGGAGCAGGTCGAGGGGGCGGCGTCGTTCCTCCCGCCCGAGGACCAGCGCCACATCCTCGGCATGGTCAACGCCGCCGAGGCCTTCGAGAAGTTCCTCGGCACCAAGTACCTGGGCCAGAAGCGCTTCGGCATCGAGGGGGCCGAGTCGGCCATCCCGATCCTCGACGCCCTGCTCGAGCGGGCCGCCTCCTTCGCCCTCCACGGCGCCATCATCGGCATGGCCCACCGCGGCCGGCTCAACGTCCTCACCAACATCGTGGGCAAGAACCTCGACAAGCTCTTCACCGAGTTCGAGGGCTACATCGACCC
>JBQGCF010000189.1:0-5007 GCA_052038315.1 Iamia sp. | reverse complement strand
CGGTCGCCGGCGATCGAGATGCGGTCCATGACCCGGCGCTGCGGCCAGTAGTCGCTGGAGGCGTAGTGCTGGGTGGCCCGGTTGTCCCAGAAGGCGACGGCGCCGGGGGTCCAGCGGAACCGGCACTGGTGCTCGGGGCGGGACACCTCCCGGGTGAGGCGCAGGAGCAGGGCGTCGCTCTCGGCCTCGGGCATCCCGACGATGCGGCGGGTGAAGATGGCGTTGACGAACAGCGTGCGCCGGCCGGTCTCGGGGTGGATGCGCACGACCGGGTGCTCCTGGGCCGGGAACTGCTCGGCCAGCTCCTCCCGCACGGCGTCCTCCATGGCCAGCCCGAAGGTGTGCTGCCAGTCGTGGACGGCGGTGAGCCCGGCGATCCGCTCCCGCAGGTCCTCGGGCAGGGCGTCGTGGGCGGCGGCGGCGTCGGACCACAGCGTGTCGCCCCCGATGTCGGGCACCTCGACGGCCCGCAGCACCGCGCCCCACGAGGGCTCGGAGTGCCAGGTCACATCGGCGTGCCACTCGTTCTCGGCCCCGCCGCTCATGGCGTCCTTGGCCAGGGTGACGACGTCGGCCTCGTCGTTGCCGGGGTGGACGTACTTGTAGAAGGGATGGCGCTCGAGGGCGCCCCACGTCTCGGCGAAGGCCCGCTGCTGGGGCCGGGTGACGTCCTGGTCCCGGAAGAACAGGACCTTCCACTCGAGCAGGGCCCGGCGCAGCTCGGCGTGGAGCTCGTCGTCGACCGGGTCGCCGAGGTGGACGCCGCCGATCTCGGCCCCGATGGTGGGCGACAGCGGCGTGACGGTGAAGCGCTCGTAGGGCCGGTCGTCGAAGCCGGGGACGGTGCGGGCGGTGACGCGGGGGCCGATCTCGAGGGTCAGCATCGGTGGTCTCCTTGGGGCGGACGGGCGATCAGGCCCGGCGGCGGGCGGCGAGGGCGGTGGTGGTGGCGCCCGAGACGGGGGCGTCGAGCACGCCGATGGCCATGTCGACCAGATCGGCGACCTGGGCGGCGACGGGGACGCCGAGGTCGCGGCCGCCGGTCTCCAGGGCGGCCAGCGAGGTGACGACCAGGCCGACGGCGTGGTCGACCCGGCGGGCCCGCAGCGCCTCGGGCAGGTGGTCGAGCCCGGCCAGCAGGCCGTCGCGCACCTCCCGGTAGGCGCTGCTCTCGAAGGCGAGGCGGACGGTCTTGGCGAAGGTCGGGTCGTGGGCGGCCTGGACCTGGAAGCGGGCCCAGCAGCTCGAGCCGGTCAGGACGTGCTCGGCCAGCGGCAGGACCAGGGCCTCGACCAGCTCCCGCCGGGTGGGCCCGGGGCCGAAGCCGTCGAGGATCTCCCGGCGGCGGGCCCCGACCGCGCCCAGCCGGCTGGCGGCGATGGCCTCGACCAGGCCCTCCTTCGACCCGAAGTGGTACTGGGCGGCCGACTTGTTGCGCTGGCCGGCGGCGGCCTGGACCTCCCGCAGCGTCATGGCGGCCAGCCCCCGCTCGGCGGCCAGCCGCTCGGCGGCGTCGATCATCTGCTCCCGGGCGTCGGCCACGCCGCCGAAGGTAAGGCACTCGCCTCAATCCGTCAAGGCACTCGCCTCAACCCCGAGCTTTGAGCGGCTGACATCGGTATTCGGGGTGAGGCGCTCAAAGTTCGGCGGTGCGGAACTGGCCTCAGGCGAGCATGTCGGGGACCTTGGCCCTCTCGCCGCGGGCGACGGCGACGCGCCGGGTGCGGCGGGAGGTCACGACCTCGTAGGCCTCCTGCGCCGACGAGGTGGGCGAGGTCGACGGGCCGAGGTGCGCGGTGAAGGTGCCGTCGTCCCGGGTCCGGAGCGGGAACCGCATCTCATCGACGTACGTGCCCGCCGCCGTGGGCACGGTGACGACCTTGCGGATGACGATGTCGCTGGCCACGCCCGTGCCGGCCCGGGTCACCGTGCGCCCGGTGATCACGGCGTGGTGGGCCGGGTCGGCGGCCGCCTCGGCCAGGAGCATGAACGGCTCCCGGTTCCGGGCGTAGGCCTCCGGGATGTAGTCGGCGTACGGCGGGTGGAAGCCGTCCAGCCCGTGCTCGAAGGTGTAGGCGAGGGCGCCGACGGCGGCGTAGGCATGGTCCTCCGACGTGCCCGTGGTGGGGTAGAGGCCGATCGACTTCTGCGACGTGTAGCCGTTGATCGCCGCGCAGGCGTCGCCCAGCTGGCGGAGGAGGGGCTCGTCGGGGCTGTCGACCTCGGTGTCGCCCCACGGCCGCAGCACCAGGTCGCTGTAGGTGTGGTTGGTCAGGTAGCCGGTGGTGCCCCGGCCGAGGACCACCCGGTTGACGTTGCGGCTCTCGGGCTCGGAGAACACCACGTCGCCCCGGTAGTCCTGCTCGACCGGCACGTCGCTGGCGCCCGGCCCGCCCCACTGGATGCCGTAGTTGCGGTTGGGGTCGACGCCGTAGGCGGTCAGGCTCCCGAGCTGGCCCAGGCCCAGGTCGGCGCTGAGGGCCCGGCGGTTCTTCCGCCAGTAGCTCCCGGCCCCGACGATGGCGGTGGCCACCTCGAGCGGGCGGTCGTCGATCGGGAAGCCGCGGGAGTGGGTGAAGCCGTCGGCGTTGACCACCGGCACCACCAGGACCCGGCAGCGGGCGAGGAGGGAGGTGATCCGGGCGTCGGTGCCCTCGCCCTGGACCAGGTCGGTGGCGAACATCATCGACAGCTCGCCCGACGGCCACTCCCGGGCGTGGTGGAGGCCGTCGACGTAGAAGGTCGGGCGCCCGTCGGGCCGGGCCACCTGGGCGGCGATCTCGATGCCGGTGACGGTGCGCCCCTCGATGGTGGGCTCGGGCAGGGAGACCAGCCGGCACAGGTCGGGCCGGGCCGAGACCAGGGCGGCCATGTCGGCCTGGTAGTCGGCCAGCGTGCGGTAGTCGGCGACCTGGCCGGGCTGGGCGGTGGCGATCGACGGCGTGCCCGACGACGAGCGGGCGACGGCCTGGTCGTGGGCCACCAGGTCGTCGACGAGGACGCGGTGGGGGATGCCGGTCAGCCGCAGCCGGGTCCGGTCGCCGGGCCAGAGCAGCAGCTCGACCCCGCCCTCGCGGGCGCCGTGGGTCAGGTCGAAGGCGGTGAGGGCGGCGCGCTGGGCCGCGGTGGTGGGCCAGGCCACGGCCAGGCGGAACGGCTCGGCGCCGGCCAGGCCCCCGGAGCCCGCGCCGCCCGAACCCAGGCCCGGCAGGAGGGCCGAGGCCGGGGCGCCGCGGAGGAGGGTGGCGCCGGCCAGGGCGGCGGCGCCCCCGGTGAGGAAGCCCCGGCGGGAGAGGGGTGCGTGGGAGGCCATCCGCATTGGTTCGCCCCGAGCTCCCGGGCCCCTCTTCGGTCCCTCCCAGGAACCTCTCAGCGAGCGTCCCTACGGTCGGACCATGAGCCTCCCCCGGAAGATCGTCGTCAGCCTCGTCATCGTCGTCGCCCTGCTCGGCGCCGGCGTCTGGTGGTTCCTCCGGGACGACGCCCCCGCCGAGGCCGACCTGGCCACCGCGGTCGAGTCGGTCGAGGACGCCGACACCGGGAGCACGACGGCCGCGGCCGACGGGGACATCGCCGGGACGTGGACGGTCGACACCGAGACCGGCGACTTCACCTACGAGAGCGCCACCGGGACCTTCGCCGGCTTCCGGATCGAGGAGGAGCTGAGCGGCATCGGCTCGACCACCGCGGTCGGGCGCACCGATGCGGTCAGCGGCGAGGCCACGATCGAGGGCACGACACTCACCGCCGCCACCTTCGACGTCGACCTGACGACGATCACCACCGAGACCTCGATGCGCGACGACAAGGTGCAGGAGGCGCTGGAGACGGGCGAGTTCCCGACCGCCACCTTCGCCCTGGCCGAGCCGGTCGACCTGGGCGAGGCCGCCGCCACCGGCGAGCCGATCGAGGTCACCGTGGCCGGCGAGCTGACGATCCACGGCGTGACCCAGCCGGTCGAGCTCGCCGTCGAGGCCCAGCTGGTCGACGGGACCGTCGTCCTGGTGGCGACGACCGAGCTGACCTTCGCCGACCACGGCGTCGAGGTCCCGAGCAGCCCGGCGGTCGTGTCGGTCGAGGACCACGGTGTCCTGGAGGCCCAGATCCTCCTGGTCCGGTAGGGGTCCGCGCTAGGCCAGGGCCTGGCGCGGCCAGGGCGGGCGCAGCCCGGTGCGGAGGACGAGGGCCAGGGTCTCGGGGGCCGGCGTGGCGCTCAGCTCGTCGAGGGCGACGAGGGCGCCGATGGCAGCGCGGCGGGCGCCGTCGAGGTCGCCGACCCGCAGCCGGGCGGCCACGATCAGCCGGTGGGCGGCCTCGGCCCAGCGGTCGAGCATCACCGCCCGGCGGCCGAGGGCGTCGGCCAGGTCGGCCAGCCCGGCGTCGAGGGCCAGCGGACCGGCCACGCCGACGGCCCGCAGCACGGCCTCGTCCAGGTCGTGCTGGACGCCCCGGGCCCAGTCGCCGGCCCCGCCGTCGAGCAGCCGGCCCTGGTGGAGGAGGACGACCCGCGCCGCGCCCAGCACCGTCGGGGTGTCGCCGGCGGCACCGGCGGCGACGATCGTGGCGCAGGCCTGGCGGACGACCCGGACGTCGATGGTCAGGTGGGGCCCGGCGGCCAGGCCCAGGACGGCCGGGTCGTCGACGAGCAGGGCCGACCGCTCGCCGCCCCGGTCGGGGTCGAGCAGGTCGAGCAGGTGGGTCAGGTTGACCCGCAGGTTGCGACCGGCGGCGGCGTCGTCGAGGTCGGGCCAGAGGTCGGCGGCGACCTGCCGGCGCGCCGCCAGCGGGTGGACGGCCAGGTGCAGGGCCAGCTCCCGGACGCGGTGGCGGCGCCAGCCGGGCTCGTCGCTCGGGTGGCCGTCGATCCGCAGCCGGGCGACCCCCATCAGGTCGATCTCGATGCGCCTCGGTCCCGGCTCGCACCAGGCCACGGGCAGGAAGACCCGGTGCCGGGCGGGGGCCGGCGGGCCCCCGGCCAGGTGGGCGGCGGCGGCCCGGCCGGCGGCG
>JBQGCF010000188.1:0-23442 GCA_052038315.1 Iamia sp. | reverse complement strand
GCCTTCGTCGAGTCGGTCAAGGAGGGCAAGGGCAAGCTCCAGGGCTTCGGCCACCGGGTCTACAAGAACTACGACCCCCGGGCCCGGATCATCAAGCAGACGGCCGACGAGGTCTTCGAGGTCACCGGGAAGAACCCGCTGCTCGACATCGCCCTGAAGCTCGAGGAGGTCGCCCTCAACGACGACTACTTCAAGAGCCGGAAGCTGTACCCGAACGTCGACTTCTACTCGGGCCTGATCTACCAGGCGATGGGCTTCCCGACCGAGATGTTCACCGTGCTCTTCGCCATCCCCCGCATGGCCGGGTGGCTGGCCCACTGGAAGGAGCTGCGGGAGCAGAACCAGAAGATCGGCCGCCCCCGCCAGCTCTACACGGGCGCCGCCGAGCGCACGTACGTGGCGATCGAGGACCGCTGACCGCTCCCCTCGGATCCCCGTGGGCGCCACCCTCCGGGTGGCTCCGGCCCGAGCGGGTCCCCCTGGCCGCCCCGCTGGGCCGTCGGCTCGCGGCGCGGGCCATCGACATCGCCCTGGGGCTGCTGGTCCTCTACATCGTCACCCTGATCGTCCCGGCGCCGCGCCTGCTGGCCCGGATGGTGCTGGGCTTCGGCGCCATCGCCGCCTTCGAGGCGCTGTTCGTGCTCCAGCTGCGGGCCACGCCGGGCAAGCTGGCCAGCGGGATCCGGGTGGCCCAGCTCGACCGGGCCCTGATCGACCCGGCGGCGGCCTGGGCCCGGGGCGTGGTGACCACCATCGGCAGCCTGGCCGTGATCCTGGCCGGCCCGGCCCTCCTGACCATGGTCGACAGCGTCGCCGGGTTCATGGTCGGCGGGGTCGTGGTGGCCGTGGCCGGGGGCTACGCCGTCGGCGTGATCGCCTTCCCGGCCCGCCGGGGCGTGGCCGACCGCATCGCCGGGACGATCGTCGTGCCCTTCGAGGCCCCCGAGGTCGTCACCAGCGCCGCCGTCGAGGCCGAGACCGAGGCCTCCCGGCCCCGACCGGTCACCGCGTGGGGCCCGATCGCCACCATCGAGTCGCGCCGCCGGGCCCGGGCCGCCCGGTTGGACGACTCGCCGCTGCTCGTGGCGGTCCTGGTGGCCACCACCGCGGCGTGGACCTTCGACGCCCTGCCCGTCGCCCTGGCCCTGGCGTCGCTGTTCGCCGTGGTCCTGGTCGTCGGTGAGACGGTCCGGATCGGGCGCGACGGCGGCACCGCCGGCCACCGGCGTGAGGGGCTGGCCGTCCTCGACGAGGCCACCGGCGAGGCCCCGGGCAAGGGCGCCGCCGCGGCCCGGGCCATCACCCTGGCCGTGTTCTGGCTCTTCCCGCCGCTGCTGGTGGTGCTGGCCCTCTGGGTCCAGCTCTCGCCCACCGGCCGGGGCCCCCACGACCTGGTGTCCGGCACCGTCGTGGTCGAGGTCCCCGGCGCCCGGGGGGCCCGCTGATGGCCCTCCCGCTGCGCGACGACAGCCCCCGGCGCACCCTCCCGTGGGTGGTCCTGGGCCTGATCGCCGTCAACGTCATCGTCTTCCTGCTGCTCCAGCCGGCCAGCCTCCAGCGGGGCGAGGCCGAGGCCGGGTCGCTGAGCGACGCCGACCGCCGCGAGCTGGCGGTCCACTACGCCACCTGGGGCGCGGTGCCGTGCGAGATCCGGTCCCTGGAGCCCCGCAGCGACGGGGCCGTCTGCACCGAGGACGCCGACCGCCCGATCGTCGACGGCAAGTGGGTCGTGGCCACCCTGGTCACCCACATGTTCCTGCACGGCGGGCTGGCCCACCTGCTGTTCAACATGCTGGCCCTGTGGGTCTTCGGCGGCGCCGTCGAGGACCGCTTCGGGCCGGGCCCGTTCATCGCCCTCTACCTGGTGGGCGGGCTGCTCGGCACCCTCACCTTCGTCGTGCTCAACCCCGACTCGGCGGCGCCGCTCGTCGGGGCGTCGGGCGCCATCTCGGCGGTGATGGGCGCCTTCCTGCTCGTCGGGCCGCGCCGTCGGATCCTGTCCCTGGTCGCCCCGCTGCCCCTGCTCGCCGTCACCCTGCCGGCCTGGGCCCTGCTCATCCCCTACCTGGTCAGCCAGCTGTTCACGCCCGAGGACACGGCGGTGGCCTGGCAGGCGCACATGGGCGGGATGGTCGCCGGCTTCCTGATCGCCCTGCTGATCCGGTTCCTGCTGCCCGAGCCCGGCCTCACCCGCTGGGCGCGGAAGCGCCGGGACGCGGCGGTGGCGCCGGTCGACCCGGCCACCTGGACGCTGCCGGACCGCCCGCCCGTCGACGCGTGAGCGGCGGCCCGCACGTCCGGCGGGCCACCGCGGCCGACGTCGCCCGGCTGCAGGAGATCGAGGTCCGGGCCGGGCGGGCCTTCGCCGACGTCGGCCTCCCCGATGTGGCCCGGGACGAGCCCATGGCCGCCGCGGTGCTCGAGGGCCACGCCGCCGACGGCCGCTGCGCCGTGGTCGTGGGCGACGACGACCGGGCCGTCGGCTACGTCGTGGTCGACCGGGTCGACGGCCACGCCCACGTCGAGCAGGTCTCGGTCGACCCCGACCACCAGGGCCGGGGCCTGGGCCGGCTGCTGATGGGCTGGGTCGACGGCTGGGCCCGGGCCGACGGCCGGCAGGGCGTCACCCTCACGACCTTCCGGGACGTGCCCTGGAACGCGCCCCTCTACGCCCACCTCGGCTTCCGGGAGCTGCAGCCCGACGAGATCGGCCCCGGGCTGGCCACGGTCGTCTCCGAGGAGGCCGCCCACGGCCTCGACCCGGCCACCCGGGTCTGCATGTTCAGGCCGCTCCCCTAGTCGGCCACGTCGACCAGGATCTTCCCGACGTTGGCGTTGGCCTCCATGTGGCGGTGGGCATCGGCGATGGCGTCGAGCGGGAAGCGCCGGTCGATCACCGGGCGGATGCGGCCGGCGGCGTACCAGGGCAGGACCTCGCGGGCGAACCGCTGGGTGACGGCGATCTTCTCCTCGACGGGCCGGGCCCGCAGCACCGTGCCCCGCAGCGTCGCCCGCTTGGGCAGGAGGCTGCCGAGGTCGATGTCGGTGCGGCCCCCGCCCATCACGCCGACCTGGACGATCGTCCCGCCGGTGGCCAGGGCCCGGATGTTGCGGTTCAGGTAGTCGCCGCCGATGACGTCGAGCACCACGTCGACGCCCCGGCCCCCGGTGGCCGCGGCCACGGCCTCGACGAAGTCCTCCGAGCCGTAGTCCACGACGACGTCGGCGCCGAGGTCCCGGCAGGCGTCGACCTTGCCCGCCGAGGTGGTGGTGACGACGGTGGCGCCGAGCTGCTTGGCGATGGGGATGGCGGCCGTCCCCACCCCGGAGGCGCCGGCGTGGACGAGGGCGGTGCGACCGTTGGTCAGCCCGCCCTGGACGACGAGGGCGTCCCAGGCGGTGATGGCGACCTCGGGGACGGCGGCGGCGTCGGCCAGGCCCAGCGCCGAGGGGACGGGCATCAGCTGGCGCTCGTGGACGGCGATGCGCTCGGCGTAGGCCCCGCCGCTGACGATCCCCATCACCTCGTCGCCGACCTCCCAGGCGGTGGCCCGCTCGCCCCGGGCGACGACGATGCCGGCCAGCTCCATGCCCGGGACCTCGTGGGCCGGCGCCGGGCCGGGCTGGGGGTAGAAGCCCCGGCGCTGCAGGAGGTCGGCCCGGTTGAGCGCCGTGGCCCGGACGGCCACCAGCACCTCCTCCGGCCCGGGGACGGGCTCGGGGATGGCGTGGACGGCGAGGACGTCGGGGTCCCCGTGCTCGGTGATGACGACGGCGCGCATGGTTCCCGGAGGCATGGCGCCGAGGGTACGGCGCCTCAGGCCCGGCGCGGGTGGGCCTCGAACCAGTCGAGGGCGAGGGCGGTGGCGTCGATCGTGTCGGTGGTCCACTCGGGTGGGCCGATGACGATCTCGCTGCCGGGCCAGGTGTGGCCGCCGCCGGTGATCGTGTAGAGCTCGACGTCGACGCCCTCGGCGCAGCCCGGGTAGGCCCAGCGCTCGACGTCGTCGCCCAGCTGCTCGACCTCCGGCTCCGGGTCGCACCCGCCGCTGTCGGCCCAGGCGGCGATGTTGTCCCGGGTGCCGGGCAGGCCGGCGTTGGGCGTGGCCGCGTCGTCGACCGTCCCCCCGCCCTCGCCGTAGGCCACCACCGGGTCGGCGGTGCCGTGGAAGGCCACGACGGGCAGCGGGTCGCAGTCGCCCGGGAAGACCTCGACGGTGACCAGGGCGGCGGAGGCGAAGCGCCCGTCGAAGGTGCACGCCGTCACCGCCGCCTTCCACGCCCCGAGGGACATGCCGACGAGGTGCTCGCGGTTGCGGTCGATGCAGTAGCGGGCCTCGATGTCGTCGACCAGGCCGATGATGAACGCACCGTCGGCCCCGTCGCCCGACAGCTCCCACTGGCCGGCCACCGACTGCGGGGCGACGGTGATCATCCCCCGCTCGGCCGCCCGCCGGGGCACGTCGCCGTACACCCCGGCCTGCGCCGCGTCCGACCCGGAGCCGTGCAGGTTGACCACCAGCGGGACGGGGACGTCGGGGTCGTAGTCGGCGGGCACGCCCAGCCGGTACACCCGGTCGGCGCCGCCGCTGGCGAACGTCTGCTCGACGTCGCCCGGCAGGTCCTCCCCCACCGGCTCGACGTCGGCCGGGGTGCCGCAGCCGGCGCTCGGGTCGGCGGGGACGGAGGCCGGATCCGCGGGATCGAGGGTCGTCGTGGTCTCCGCCTCCGTGGTGGTCGTCGACGTCGCCGCCGCATAGTCGGCGTCGGCGCTGGCGTCGGCATCGCTGCACGCCGCCAGCACGAGGGTGGTGGCGGCCACTGCCGCCCAGAGCGTCCGCATCACCGCCGGACAGTACCGGCATCGGGTTGGGGCAGCCCGCCAGGGGGGCGCTAGGTTGTCCCCTCCAACGCGCCTCTAGCTCAACGGCAGAGCAACGGACTCTTAATCCGCAGGTTCTGGGTTCGAATCCCAGGGGGCGCACCACCCGGGGGGGACCACGCACACCGCACACCGCACGCCGCTGATCGGCGTGCGGTCCGGCGCGCCCGGGCGCGGGTCAGGTGGGGGTCACACGGAAAGCCGGGGTACCGCCTCCAGGATTTCCTGTTGGCCGGATGTGACGGACGACCTCTACGTTCTGCCCAACGCAGAGTCGTCGGAATCCCACCGGGGTCCGAGCTGTGTCTCAGGGGGGAAAGAGCGCGCAACGACTCGCGCTTGAACACGCCGTCTTCGTCGACCCCATACAGGTTGATCCACATGACACAAACGCCCACCACAAACGGCAGCACGGCCCCGAAGGCCGAGGAGCTTCGCTTCTTGTCCCCCGACGAGGTCCATGCCATAGCGGACGCCTACGGGACGCCGACGTTCGTCTATGACGAAGCCTCGATGCAGGAGAGCGCCCGGGTGATGCTGGGCCTCCCGAGCGCCTTCGGGCTCGACGTCCGCTACTCGCTGAAGGCCTGCCCGACGGGGGAGATCGTCAAGATCTTCGACCGGCTCGGGCTGATCTTCGACGCCAGCTCGACGTGGGAGGCGATCCGGGCCATCCGTGCCGGCGTCGACCCCGAGAAGATCCTCCTCACCGCCCAGGAGGCCACCTTCGACGAGCAGCTGACCGGCCTGATCATGGCCGGCATGCGCTTCGACGCCTCGTCGCTGCGCCAGCTGGACCACTTCGGCCAGGCCTTCCCGGGCCGCCAGGTCTCGATCCGGATCAACCCGGGCTTCGGCTCCGGGATGGTGCGCCGGCTCACCAGCGGCGGACCCGACTCCAGCTTCGGGATCTGGGTCGACCAGCTCCCCGAGGTCGAGGAGGTGGCCGCCGGCCACGGGCTCGAGATCGAGCGGGTGCACATGCACATCGGCTCCTGCCACGACCCTGCGGTCCTGCTCAGGGCCCTGCACGTCCTGCTCGACGCCGCCCGCCGGTTCCCCACCGCCACCATCATCGACCTGGGCGGCGGCTACCAGATCAAGGCCCTGCAGGACGATCCCGAGGTCGACCACGGCTCGTGGGCCGGCCGGGTGGCCGAGGAGATGCGGGCCTTCGCCGAGGAGACCGGCCGGCGCCTCCACCTGGAGCTCGAGCCGGGCACGTTCCTCGTCGCCAACTCCGGATCGATCGTGTCCCGGGTGCTCGACGTCGTCGACACCGGCGCCGAGGGCCGCACGTTCGTGAAGATCGACTCGGGCCTGACCGAGATCCTCCGCCCCTCCTACTACGGGACGCGCCACCCGCTGGTGGTCGTCCCCGCCGGCGGCGAGCCGGGGCCGCTGGAGGAGGTCTCGGTGTCGGGGCACTGCTGCATCGCCGGCGACGTCCTCACCACCGTCGTCGGCCACGTCGAGCAGCTGGGCTCCGTCCTGTTGCACCGCCCCCAGCCGGGCGATCACCTCGTCATCGAGAGAGCGGGTGGCTACTGCTCCTCCATGGCGATGAAGAACTTCAACTCGTTCCCGGAGGCGCCGGAGGTCCTGCGCCGGGCGGATGGCTCCATCACCCTGATCCGGCAGCGCCAGACCATCGACCACATGTTGCAGAACGAGCTCTCCCTTTCGCCCGTTCTCGAGTCCGAAGGTGTCTCCTGACATGACCGACATCAAGCCAAAGCCCGCCTCCGTCACGAGGAAGGAGCTCCCGCCGGAGCTCTTCCAGAGGCACCCCGCCGTCTTCCTGGCCAAGTTCGGCTTCGCCTTCGCCATCGTGGCCGCCGGGTGGGTCGTCCAGGCCATGCGCCCGGCCCTCTACATCGCCATCCCGGTCGGGATCGTCCTCGGCCTCATCTACGCCCACCTGGTGGAGCTCCAGCACGAGTGCCTCCACCACCACGCCATGAACTCCAAGCGCGGGAACCGCATCCTCGGCTTCCTGTGCGGGCTGCCGCTCCTGAGCAGCTACTCGCACTACCGGTACCAGCACCTGGCCCACCACGCGAACCTGGGCCGGGAGAACAACCTGGAGTTCTTCAACTACCGCTTCGACAAGCTCGACTCCTGGTTCGGCCTGTTCCGGGCGGCCATGCACCCCGGCCGCTACGGCGACGTGTTCAAGGCCACCGTGCGGAGCTTCGCCGGCAAGGAGATCCTCGTCGACGGGCGGCCCCAGGAGAACCGGAAGATCCGGGTCGAGTACGTCCTGATGACCGTCGTCCTGCTCGGGACGATCGCCGCCTCGATCGCCTTCGGCTTCGTCCCGCTGCTCCTGGCGGCCTGGATCCTCCCGGCCCTGCTGGTCGGCGAGGCGGCGCACTACCTGATCGAGATGCCGGAGCACTTCGGCCTCAACACGCAGACCGACCCCGACGTGTTCACCAACACGAGGACCATCAGGGCCGGGCTCGTGGGCCAGTGGTACACGAACTTCAACAACCTCCACACGGCCCACCACTCCCACCCCGGCGTGCCCATGGTGAACGCCCGGGAGCTCCACGCCGTGATCGGGCCCCGGGTCCAGGTGCTGGAGGACTCGTACCGAGCCTTCTTCTCGGCCGTCGTCGCCGGCGAGATCGTCACGGTGGGGAGCGACGAGACGTGCATGACGCGCTAGTGGACCTCACGCTCGGGCAGGGGCCGCGGGTCCCCTACCCCGAGCGCTGCCTCCACGAGCTGATCGCCGACCACGCCGCCCGGATCCCCGACGCCGTCGCCCTCGAGATGGGCTCCGACGTGCTCACCTACGGCGAGCTGGACGGCCGGGCCAACCAGCTCGCCCACCGGCTCCAGGAGCGGGGCGTCGGCCCCGAGGTCCTGGTGGGGCTGGCCGTCGAGCGCTCGTTCGAGCTGGTCGTCGGGATCCTCGGGATCCTGAAGGCCGGCGGGGCCTACCTGCCCCTCGACCCCGAGTACCCGGCCGATCGGCTCGCCTACATGGTCGGCGACGCCGGCATCGGGCTGCTGCTCACCACCGCCGACTCGCAGGGCTCGGTGCCCACCGAGGGCCTCGACGTCCTCCTGCTCGACCGGCCCGAGGAGGTGGCCGGCGCGCCGACGACGGCCCCGCCCTCGACGGTCCGGCCCGAGGACCTGATGTACGTCATGTACACCTCGGGATCGACCGGGCGGCCGAAGGGGGTGCTGGTCACGCACAAGGGGCTCACCAGCCTCTGCGTGGCCGGGACGCCGAGCCTGACCCCGACCTGGGGCCACAAGGTCCTGCAGTTCCACTCGCCCAGCTTCGACCCGTCGATGTGGGAGATCATCCTCTCGCTGGGCCACGGCGGCACGCTCGTCCTCGCCGACCGGGACGCCCTCATGCCGGGTCGGTCGCTGGTGCGGGTGCTGGCCGACCACGCGGTGAACACGCTGGTCATGCCGGCCTCGGCGCTGGCCGCCCTGCCGTTCGAACCCCTCCCCCACCTCGAGGACCTCTTCCTCGAGGGCGAGGCGCCGGTCCCCGAGCTGGTCCGGCGCTGGGGCGAGGGCCGGCGGGTGTGGAACACCTACGGCCCGACCGAGGCGTCGTGCTGGTGCATCGGCACGCAGCTCGACGGGACCGAGAACCCGGCCCCGATCGGTCGCCCCATCGCCAACGTCGACGTCCACGTCCTCGACGGCGCCGGGCGGCCGGTCCCGGTGGGCGACGTGGGCGAGCTCCACGTCGGCAGCCCCGGCCTGGCCCGCGGCTACCTCGGGCGCGACGACCTGACCGCCGAGAGGTTCGTCCCCGACCCCTTCGGCGACGAGCCCGGCGGCCGGCTCTACCGCACGGGCGACCTGGCCCGGTTCCGGCGCGACGGGGTGATCGACTTCCTCGGCCGGGTCGACGACCAGGTGAAGGTCCGCGGCCACCGCGTCGAGCTGGGCGAGATCGAGAACGTCCTGCTCCAGCACGACGGTGTGCGGGAGGCGGCCTGCGCCGCCCGCGAGGACCGGCCCGGCTACCGGCGCCTCGTCGCCTACGTGGTCCCGGTCGGCGACCCGCTGAGCGCGACCGAGCTGCGGGCCCACCTGCTCGAGCGCATCCCCGAGCACCTGGTGCCGTCCGCCTACATGAACCTCGAACGGCTCCCCCGGTCCCCCACCGGGAAGCTCGACCGTCGCGCCCTGCCCGATCCCGGTGACGACCGCCCCGAGATCGACCAGGAGATGGTCGCCGCAGCGAGCGAGGTGGAGGTCGCCCTGACCGAGATCTGGCAGGAGGCGCTGGGCCTCAGCGAGATCGGGGTCCGGGACGACTTCTACGAGCTCGGGGGGGACTCCCTGCTGGCCATCATGGTCCTCTCCGACCTCGAGGCCCTGTACGGGGTCCCCCTCAGCGGCGGCGAGCTGAACGACGTCCCGGCGACGATCGAAGCGATCGCCGCCTTCATCGACGAGGCCCGGGCCACGCCCGCGGCGGAGGCTGCCCCATGACCACGACCGCGCCGCGCACGACGGGCCTCGACGGGCTCACCGACCTCACGGCCGCCCAGCTCGACCCCCAGGTGATCGTCGAGCCGCTCGTCCGGCGCTTCCCGGTGTGGCTCCACACCTTCTCGCCGGCGACCGCCGCCCTGCACCTGGCCCGCTACCAGATGCCGGCCCTGCGGTCGTACCTGAAGGCGCCCGACGTCCACGTCCGGTCGGCCCGCTCGCCCAAGCTCCGGGGCGGCCCCTTCGTCGACGTCGACTCCGAGCGCCGGGACGAGGTCGCCGACCTCACCCGCTCGATCGAGGTCGACGACGCCGAGGTCCTGGGGCTGGCCGAGGACATCACCGCCGCCTACCGCCAGCTGGCGGCCGACGCCCCCGCCGACGGGTCCAGCCTCGACGGGCTCGCCGCCGCCCTCCCACCCCGGCTGCGCCCCTTCGTCGAGCCCGTCTACGACCTGCGCAGCCAGGCCGACCTCCGCCTCGACGAGGGCGCCCTCTACCGGAGCCGGTACTTCCGCCCCGAGGCCCAGTCGGTCCGCCTCTCCCACGGGTCGGACCTCCGGCCGTTCGCCTTCACCACCCCCCGCCTCGACGCCGACGGGGTCGCCCTCGACCTCACCTTCGGCGACGAGCGCCTCGAGCGGCTGCTCGCCTCGCTGCACCGGCCGATCGACGCCGCCGCCCTCGCCGGCGACCTCGGCCTCGACGACGAGGCCTGGGCCCGCTTCGCCGCCCTGTTCGTCGCCCCGGGGCCGGCCCGGCCGGCCTGGGAGGGACCCGGCGTCCGCGTCCGCTACGTCGGCCACGCCGGGATGCTGGTCGAGTCGCGGACGACGACGGTCCTCGTCGACCCGTTCATCAGCGCCGAGGCCGGGCCCGACCGCTTCGCCCACGCCGACCTGCCCGAGCGGATCGACCTCTGCCTGATCACCCACACCCACGCCGACCACCTGGTGATCGAGACGCTCCTGCGGCTCCGGGGCTCGATCGACACGATCGTCGTCCCCCGCAACGCCCCCGGCGCCCTGCAGGACCCGTCGCCGGCGGCCGCCCTCCGCCGCCTCGGCTTCGACTCGATCATCGAGGTCAGCCCGCACGACGCCATCGAGGTCGACGGTGGCGAGGTCATCGCCGGCCCCTTCTACGGCGAGCACTCCGAGCTGGCCATCTCGGCCAAGGCCACCTACGGCGTCCGCCTCGACGGCCGCACCGTCTACATGGCGGTCGACACCCGGGTCCCGAACGTCGAGATGTTCGCCTCCCTGAGCGAGGCGCTGGGCCCGCCCGACCTGTTCTTCGCCGGCCTGGAGTGCGACGGCGCACCGCTGTCGTGGCTCTACGGGCCGCTGCTCCCGGAGGCCGTGGCCCCCGAGGTCAGCCGGTCCCGGACCCTCTCGGCCGCCGACTCCGAGGAGGTGATCCACCTGATGGACGCCCTGCGCCCCTCCGGCGTGAACGTCTACGCCATGGGCTTCGAGCCCTGGCTCGACCACATCATGGCGGTCACCTACGACCCGGAGTCCAAGCAGCTGCGGGAGATCCGGAGGCTCGGCGAGCACTGCGAGCGCCGGGGCGTCCCGTTCGAGGTGCTGCGGGGCAAGCGGGAGTGGGTGCTGTGACCGACCAGCTCGTCGCCCTCGACCAGGCCACCCTCGAGGCCACCGTCCTCGAGGCCTTCGGGGAGGCGCTCGAGGCCGAGCTCGCCCCCGACGACAACTTCTTCAACCACGGCGGCGACTCGCTCGTCGCCATGATGGTCCTCAGCGACCTCCAGGTCCGTCTGGACCTCGAGCTCGAGCCCACCGCGGTCATGTCGTACCCGACCGCCACCGAGCTGGCCGCCGCCATCCTCTCCGGCGAGGCCACCGAGACGACGGTCGCCGAGCCGGCCCCGCCGATCGACCCCGACGAGCGCCGCGGCTCGCCCACGTCGCTCGTCCAGCAGGCCGTGCTGGCCATGACGCCGTTCAAGTCGAGCCGGGGCTTCCTCAGCTGGGTGTACCAGCTCAACGGCCTGCTCGACGTCGAGGCCATGAGCGCCGCCGTCGACGACGCCGTCGCCCGCCACGAGGTGCTGCGGACCCGCTTCGTCGAGGGCCCCGAGGGCCCCCGGCAGGTCGTCCGACCCTTCGTGCCCCAGGTCCTGTCGGTCGTCGACCTGACCCACATGGACAAGGGCCCGGGCATCAGCGCCGCGGTCGCCGCCGCCGAGGAGACGTTCCTCTCGCTGTCGCCCTTCGTCGACCCCGGCCTGACCGCCACCCTCTACCGCATCGGGCCCAAGACGAACGTCCTGGCCATGTTCGTGGCCGAGGCCCTCGTCGACGCCGAGTCCGGGAGCCTGGTGGCGGCGTGCATCGCCCACGAGTACGCCCGGCTCGCCGACCTCCCCCTCCCCGACGCCCCGCTGCCGTCGGACGCCAGCTTCATCGAGCACGTCCGGGCCCACCCGGTGTCGCCCGAGGCCGAGCGGGCCGCCGAGGACCACTGGCGGGCGGCCGCCACCGAGGCCCTGCCCGTCGGGGCCTGGCCCACCGAGCTGGCCGACGAGGTCCTCAACCACTCGTTCACGATGAAGCCGGGCACGTGGGACAAGGTCGTGGCCACGGCCAAGGCCCTCAGCGTCACGCCCTACGTCGTGGTGCTGTCCTGCTTCGAGATCGCCTTCGGCCGGGTCACCGACGCCGACGCCTTCCCCCTCACCAGCGTGGTCATCAAGCGTGGTGCCCCCGAGACGGCGGCCATGATCGGCAGCTTCCACTCGGTGATCCGCCACCGGGCCGACGTGACCGGGCTCGACCGCTTCCCCGAGGTCGTGGCCCGCACGTCGGCCTCGCTCCAGGAGGCCGTGACCCACAGCGTCGTCCCGGCGCCGCTGGCCGAGGCCCGCCGGCGGGGCCAGGCGGCGGGCGGGCCGCTGGCCCCGGCGATCGGCTTCTACATGTTCAAGAACAAGGACGGGATGGACGTCGCCGGCACGCGCCAGCGCCGCTTCCGCCTGAGCAACAGCACCGAGGCCCTCCGGGTCAACTGCGCCCCCAAGGCCGACGGCACCTTCCCCTTCTACCTGACCTCGGCCACGGCGCCCCGGCTCCTGCTGGAGCGCCTCGGCTCGACCATCGAGGCGGTGATCACCGCCGTCATCGGCGATCCCGACGTCCGCCTCGACCACATCGTCACCGAGGAGATCGTCTGATGACCGCCATCGATCCCGCCCCCGCTCCGGCCGCCGTGCCGGCCGCCGGTCCGAAGGGCCGCCACGACATCGACTGGCGCCACGCCGTCGACCAGGTCCGCTGGGTCCCGGCCGAGCACCGCCTGGCCACCGTGCCCTGGGCCACCGCCACCCGCATCCTGCGCTGCACCGAGGCGTCCTTCGCCCAGCTGCTCGACCTCGGCCTCCCCCGGGAGGAGGGCCCCGACGGCGTCCGCTTCGACGTCAACGACCTCAAGAACGTCGCCCTCTACTCGGGCTCCGGCGTCACCGAGGTGGAGCGGGCGATGCAGTTCGTCCTCGGTTACATGCAGGCCTCCCGCGAGGAGCTGACCCGCCCCAAGCGGTGGAAGTTCACCCTCAAGCTCGAGAGCGTCGCCGAGGACGCCGCCGATCGCCGCGTCTACCGCCCGACCCCCGAGGCCTTCGGGGGCGAGGTCGACGCCGGCGACTGGACCGACGACCTCCCCGACCCGGTCGCCTTCCGCCTCCGGCCGGGCACGCCCCGGGTCGGCGTGCTGACCACCCGGGGCCGGGACCAGCCGATCCGGTCCGCCGAGATCCGCCGCATCGCCGAGGACCTGACCGCCGGCGGGATCCGCTGGCACTACCTCCCCAAGGCCGTCGAGGACGAGCCCGACGAGGTGACGGCCCGGGGCGCCGGCAACTGCGCCACGCTGTCCCACGTCCTGCAGCGGGAGCTGGCTGCGGCCGGCTTCGAGGCCCAGGCCTTCCACGGCTGGATCGTCGGGTCGGCCGAGATCGACCACGGCTGGGTCGAGGTCACCGACGAGGACGGCCAGCGCAAGTGCCTCGACCCGTCCTTCAGCGTCCTGGCCGCCCACAACGGCTTCGGCTCGCCGGACTTCTGCGACTTCGTCAACGGCTCGACCCTCAACCGGGTCATCCCCACCCGGGCCCCGCTGCACGACCCCTTCGTCCTCGACGGCGACATCACCGCGACCGTCCGCTTCTCCTGCCGCCCCGCCGACGCCTGAACCTTGTACGCGATCTACCTCTATGAGGTAGATCGCGTACAACGTTCGGTGGGAGTAACCCAAAACCACCAACTCCCTGCATCCGATGGATGCAGGGAGCTGATGGGTCCTTTGTGATTGGAACGCCCGGCGGGAATCGAACCCGCATCTGCAGAATACTAATCTGTTGTTCTGACCGCTTGAACTACGAGCGCATGGGTGTGCTTCAACTTGCGAGGGCTGCCTCCATGAGGTGGTCCTCTTCGGATCGATGGATCAGGTGGATCTCCACCGACCATCGCGGGAGGTGGCTCACCGGGAGCTCGACGAGCTCCCCGCGGACCAGCTGCTCGTGCACCTCGCAGCGGGCGCACAGGCGGACCGACTCGGCGATGGCCCCGGACCGCTGCCGCTCGAGCAGCGTCATGAGGTCCATCTCGGGTTCGGCCAGGAGCGGGCTGGCCGGATCGACGGCGCAGACCAGCGGATCGGAGAACAGGACCACCGTGGCCAGGGTGGATGACACCGGCGGGGCCGGGGCGACCGCCAGGTCGAGGGTCCCGTCGGCCACGTCGGCGACGAGCTGCTCGACCGGGTCGCCCACGGTCACCAGCTCGAAGGACCGGCCGGCCAGCAGCCGGTCGAGCACCGGCCGGGCCGCCTGGGCGAGGGCCGGGAGGACACCGACCCGGAGGTCGGCCTCGTCACGGGCCCGGCGGGCCCCCTCGTCGAGGAGGGCGAGGCACTGCTCGGCGTAGGTGAGGAAGCGCTGGCCCGACGGCGTCGGGGTCATGCCCCGTGCGGAGCGGACGAAGAGGTCGGCTCCGAGGTCCCGCTCGACGATGTGGATCCGCTCGGACACCGACTGCTGAGCGAGGTACATCTTGGCTGCGGTGCGGCTGATGCTCCCCGATCGCATGACCTCGACGAAGATCTGGAGATCTCGGACCCTCATGCTCACTGGCGCCACCTCCTCCGCTGTTCCGCTTGGTGTGGAGGTAGAGAACCATGAGTTGTGTTTCGACGCGATTGCGGCCGGGATCTACCCCGTTGGCATCGTCGTCGCTTCCTCGAGCGCCCGGAGGACCGCCGCGCCCAGAGCGTCGATCGAGGCCGGATCGGCACGGATGGACTCGTCGGGCCCCGCCGTGATCCAGCTGCCACCCCGCACGTGAGGCGTACCGGGGCTCAGCTCGACGGGCGCCCCCTTGCCCTCCTGCCAGATCAGGACGTGGCGAGCGGCCTTGACCAGCGCCCGAAAGGTCTTCGTCCCGGCCGCCGCCAGGAGGTCGTCGGTCCCCTCTGTCCCCGAAGGTACCGACAGCTGGACGCTCTGCTCCAGCAACCGGGCCAGGACGGCGCCCACCTCCTGCGGGGAGGCGCCATCCGGCACAGCAACCACATCACCGGACGCGAGCCAGAGCCCGTCAGGGTCTTCCGCCGAGGCCTGGAGGAGGATGCGACCGTCCAACCCGTAGACCGAGACGACGCGAGGCCTCCGATCTCGTCCGAACCTCATGGGGAGGCACGCTCCTTCGCTGCTGACCGGTGGCCCGCTCCGAACGCTAACGCACCGCCCTCACGACCAGCTTCACGCCTCGCGACTTCGCCTGCTCGGCGAGCGCAGCGATCGCTTGACGTTGAGCGCCGCTGGCAACGCCCGGTTCGACCACCACCAAGAGCTCCTTGCGCTTCACGGCCTGGACGGGCACGTTCACCGCCTTGCCTGCGTAGTTCACACCAGACGTGCCCTTGGAGCCGTAGTTGACCAGCTCATCCACGTACTTGGAGAGCTGGTAGGTGATCTTGGACGTCGTCTGGTAGCTCCTGGCCGTCAGGTCCATGCTCTTGATGCTGATGGCGGTTCCCCGCTGGAAGACGTCGATGGTTGGAAAGTACCGACCCAACAGCTGGGACTTGCGGAACACCTTCTCCTCAGCGAGGAAGCCGCGCACGCTCCAGTTCTGGTGCCACATGCTGCCGGCGGGTCGGTACTTGATCCGGGCCAGGACCTTGGCCCCGCCGGCCTTGGCCGCCCGGGCGATGGCGCCGAGCGAGAGCGCTGAGCCGACGAGCTGGCCCACCGCCACCTCGAACCCGGACTCGCAGACACCGCTGTTGTCGATGACGTGGCTGGCCTGGCCGAGGAGGATCCCGTTGAGCACGCCATAGGCGTGATCGGCGGTGTTCTGCCGGAGTCCGTTGTCGAAGCAGGGGCTGTTGAGGTCGACGCCCGCCGGCATGATGTAGCAGGCGCCGCCCTCCCAGAGGGCCTCGCCCTCGTAGACGTACGGCATGAGGTCCGAGCACTGCTCGTAGCGGAGCTCGTCGTCGACCGGGCGCAGGCCCGATGGGTCGACCTTGTTGATCGGGTCGTTGTCGGCGTAGTGGTAGGGGTTGCCGACGGTGGTCGTGCCGTCGACGCCGTCGAGGGGATCGGGGCGGAGGAAGGTCCCGCTCTCCGGGTCGTAGTCACGAGCACGGAGGTGGACCAGGTCCGCCGTGTGGAGCTCGCTGCGGTAGCCGTACTCGGCTTCGTCGACCGCGGCGCCGGGATCGCCGTAGACCGTGTAGGCGTCGCCGGCGACGATGTCCTCGGTGTCGGCGGTCTCCACGGCCGAGCCGAGGGCGTCGTGGGCGACCGGCCCCTCGCAGTCCACCGTGGTGCTGGCGCACTGGAGCCGGGCCAGGCCGGCGGCGTAGGTGGCGGTGACGTGGTTGGTCGGGCCGATCCGCATCCACACCGGTTGGGCATGGCCCTGGGAGGTGTCCCAGGTGTACATGGTGCTCCGGGCGCTGCCGCCGGCGGGGGTGGTGGTCGTGGACAGGATCTGGCCGTCGCCGCGCAGGTACCGGGAGGTCTCGTCGGTGCCGGAGGGGCTGACCCGGCGGACCAGGGTGATCTCGCCTCGGCCGGAGTACCCCCACTGGCGGTAGTCCGCCCCGCCGTTCCACGACTCGCGGGTGCGCCGCCCTGACCCGTCGTAGGTGTAGGTGTGGACGGTCCCACCGATGGTGCGACTGGTCAGCTGGCTGGCTGCGTCCCACGCGTAGGTCGTCGTGGTGGCGCCCCGAGTGCTGGTGCTGCGGCGGCCCAGCTCGTCGAAGGCGAAGGTCTCGTCGTCTGCGGTCCCGGGCCGGTCCGCCGAGGTGAGCTGGCCGGCGTCGTCGTAGTCGAACGTCGTCGTGCCCGCGCCGTCGACGAGGGTCTCGATCCGGCCCGCCGCGTCGTAGGTGTAGTCGGTGGTCGTGACCGTGCCGCCGAGGTCCTCGGTGAAGCTCTCCACCCGGCCCGTGACCGGATCGCGGTCCCAGGTGGTGTCCATGCCGCCGGCCACGTCCCGGGCCTCGACCAGGCCGTCGTCGTCCAGGGTCAGGCCGACCGAGTCGACCCAGCTCGAGCCGTTCCAGCGCTCGACGCCGTCCAGCCGTCCGTCGGCGTCGTAGACCTGCCGCTGTCGGCCCCCGTTCGGCAGCGTCATCTCGACCCGTCGGCCCGCCAGGTCCCACGTCCACGCCAGGTCCCGACTGCCGACCTCGTCGATCGCCGTGGGATTGCCGACCTCGTCGTAGGTCCACGTCGTGGTCCCCACCGTCGAGCTCATCGTCGTCCGCCGACCCTCGTCGTCGTAGGTGTACGAGGTGACGGACCCCCCGAACTGCGACGACAGCACCCGTCCGGCATCGTCGTAGGTCATGGTCTCGACCCGTCCGGCGCCGTCGGTCCGGGTCTCGAGCCGGCCCAGGTCGTCGTAGGTGTAGGTCGTGTCGCGGTTCAGCGGATCGGTCTCCGCCGTCAGCCGATCGGCCAGGTCGAAGGTCCACTCCCGCACGCCGCTCAGGGCGTCGGTCCGGGAGGTCCGGTTGCCGCGGGAGTCGTATCCATAGGTCGTCACCCGCCCGAGCGGGTCGGTCACCGTCGCCACCCGACCCCCGTCGTAGGTGTACGAGATCTCGCCACCGGTGGCGTCGGTCTCGGTCGCCACCTCGCCCGACGACGTGTAGGTCCAGGTCGTCGTCCCGGTCACGGGATCCGTCGCCGTCAGCTGCCGGCCGAGGTCGTCGTAGGTGTAGGTCGAGATCCGTCCCTCGGGGGAGGTGCTCGAGAGCACCCTTCCATCCGGGTCGTAGGCGGTCGTGGTCGCCGCGCCGGACGCGGACGCCACCTCCACCTGACGGCCGGCGGTGTCGTAGCCGTAGGTCGTCGCCCGGTTCGTCGCATCGATCTTGGCGGCGATCCGGCCGGCGGGCGTGTAGAGCGTCTCGGTCACCCCACCGCGGGCGTCGGTCGTCGTGTGCGGCCGCCCGGCGTCGTCGTAGGTGAAGGTCGTGTCCTCACCCTCCCGGTCCTCGACCGACGCCACCTGGCCCAGGGCGTTGTAGGTGGTCGTGGTCGTCTGGCCCAGCTGGTCGGTCACCACCGTCGAGCGACCGAAGTCGTCGTAGGCGGTCTCCGTGCGTTCGCCGTCCTCGTCCACCGTCGCCTTCAACCGGCCCTCGACGTCGTACTCGAACGTCGTCGTCACGCCCATCGGGTCCGTCGTCGACTCCAACCGGCCCAGCGGTCCGTAGACGTTCGTCGTCGTCGCCAGCTCACCCGGCACCGTCGGGTCACCGACCTGCTCGACCACCACGTCGCCGCTGCGATCGATCTTGGTGATCGACGAGACGCCATCGGGACCGGTGACGGTGGCGACCTCGGCGATCGCGAGGTCCTCGGACCAGCCCGGGTCACCGGCCCGGGCCACCGTGGAGGTGGTCACGTCGCCCGCGGGGTCGGTCACCGCCACCAGCTCGCCGTCGAGTGAGTAGGTGTAGACCGTGGCGAGGTGGGTGACCCCGTCGAAGAGCGGGTCCCGAGTCTCGATGAGCCGGCCCTCGGCGTCGTAGACCTCGGTGGTGACCAGGCCGAGAGGGGTCTCCGTGGTGCGGACCTCCACGGCGGCCGGGTTGGTCTCCGTCCATGCCGGATCACCCGCACGGATCGTGGCGTAGCTGGTGACCAGCGGCGTCGCCCCGTCGTAGGACGTCACCGTCTCGATCTGCCGGTCGGCGGTGTAGGCGTACTCGGTGACGACCCCGTCGGGATCGGTCACCGACGCCACCAGGCCGGCGAGGCCCCCCGAGTGGTAGGTGTAGGTCGTCGTGGCCAGACCCGACGGCGGGCACGGCGTCGAGGGGTCGGTGCTGTCGGGATCGCACGGCACCGACACCGTCTCCGGCTCCGTCGCCGCACCGTCGTAGGTGTAGGTCGTCGTCACCCCCGCCTCGTCGGTGACCGTCTCGACCCGGGAGTCGGTGAGGGCCGACGGTGACGAGTCGGGGACGAGGTACGTGATCTCCTGGACCGTGCGCGTGGTGGCGCCCGCCGTCTGGGTCACCTCGACGAGCCGGCCGGCGTCGTCGTAGACCTGATCGGTCGTCACGCCCGACCGCGACGTCGTCTCCTCGGGTCGGTCGGTGGCCCACGAGTGGCTGAGCTCGTGGCCCGTGGCGTCGGTGATGCCGACGACCTCGCCTCGGTCGTTGTACTCGTAGACCGTGACGTCGCCCGAGGCTGCGTTGACGACCGTGGTGAAGCCCGGCTCGTCGACCGGCACACCGAACGGGTCCGGCTTCTTGCCGTAGAGGAAGAGCAGCTCGTCGCCGGTGTCGTTGACCTGGTAGGCGACCCGGCCGCGCTCGTCGTAGGTGTTGTCGACCACGACCTTGGTGCGGGTGTCATCGACCTGGTCGACGATGCGGCTGACCCACGGGCCGTCCCACTCGTAGGTCCGCACGCCGAAGGTCCCGGCAGCCTGGCCGACGGCGTGGGGCCGCGAGACGCCGACGAGCTTCGTCCAGTGGAAGGACTCCTGGTCGTAGAGGTACGTGTAGTCGACCTGGCGCCCGTCGCTCGAGGTCACCCGGTCGACGAAGCCGTCCGGGTACGGGGCTTCGACCCAGGTCCACTCCTCGGTGACCTCGTCCCACCAGGGCTCGTAGGCCCAGTCCTCGAAGGTGACCGTGTACCCGGAGGCGCTCGTCATCGTCGCCGGGGCGAGGTCGCCCCACCCGACATCGATGGACGGTTGGCCGGGGATCGCCCACCCGGTGATCCGTCCGGCGCCGTCGAAGCTGCGGGTCCCCCCGGCCAGGTCCGTCACGACCCAGCCTCCGACGCCGTCGTCGGTCAGCGTGAGCCGGGTGCCGTCCTCGGTGCGCCATGGTCCCGATCCCGGGTCGGTGAACACGATCCGCCGACCGGTCTGGGTGACGAGGGAGGCGGTGTCGCCGTCCACCTCCAGCGCCTCGTCGAAGGGTGAGGTCCAACCGAGGCCGAAGACCCCGCCCGCTTCGCCCACCGTGAGATGGGATCGGGTGATCGCCGCCGGACCGGCGCCCGCCGGGGCGGCCAGGTCGGTCTCGTCCTGGCGGAAGCTCCCCGTGGCGGTATCGACGGGGTCGCCGTGCCAGCCGACAGCGATGTCGTCGCCCAGCGGCTCGCCGCCGAGGAGGTACAGCGCCCAGCCCCCCTCGAACATCGAGGACGGCCGGCCGTCCAGGGGGAAGGCGACGACGTAGGCGCCGAGATCGACGTCCGATCCGCCTTGCCCCTCGACGACCGCCGGTGCTCGGGTGACACCGTTGCGGATCATGCGGGACACGATGCGGGCGTCCCGTCGATCGTCGGGATCGCTGCTCAGCGCCGAATCGACCTTGACGACCCTCACCTTGTCGAAGCCCCCGTCCCCGTCGACCAGCGCGGTGGCCGCGATGCGCTCGCCGTCGTGGGAGATGTGGGCGCCGAAGGAGTCGTCACCCATCTCCTGGGCCTCGAGCAGGCCGCCGGACGGTGCTCGGCCGTTCGTGACCACCGCCGTGGCCGGCGCCGAGAGGTCGCGGATGGCCAGCACGGGGCCGGTTGACGGCATCGTGACCGAGGGGTCCAGGTTGTCGGCGGTGGAGGTGAACGCCACCCGCTCGCCGTCGCCGTCGATCGAGGGATCCCCGTGCGTGGCCCCGTCCCCGTCGAGCGAGGCCAGGTCACCACTGGTGCTCTTGGACACCACCTCGAACGTCCACGGGTCCACGGGCGTGTCCCGCTCGGCCAGGTAGACCAGGTCCCCGCCGATCGGTGGGGTGACGCCGGTGATGAGGTTGGTGGCGTCGGAGACGAACACGATGCGGTTGCCGTCGCCCGAGATGTCCGGCGCCCGGACGCTGCCGTCGAGGCCGGCCGGGGTCACCATCGACACCTCGAAGCCGTTGATGCCGTCGTCCTCGGACACGTAGAGGCCGGTGACGTCGTTGGTGGTCACGTTCCCGGGGCCGAAGTTGTCGGCGAAGGAGGCGAAGGCGACCACGTCACCGTCCTCCGACACCGACGGCGAGCTCGAGTCGCTGTCGCCGCCCTGGCCCATCTGATCGGGACCGCCGTCAGCCGGCTCCCCGTCGCACTCGGTCGGATCGGCCACGCTCACCAGGTCGGGGTCGCCGAACTCCGAGTTGCGGTCCGACCGCTGCCAGCGCACCACCTGCGAGAACCAGTACTGCGAGCCGCCCGACGGGTCCAACCAGTTCGCGCTGCAGTCGCCGAGCGTGTCGCCGAAGGCGGCGTAGGTGGCGACGAAGGTCAACCCGTCGGCGCTGAGGTGGCTGTCGCCCGGGTGCTGCAGGACCCGGCCGGGGACGTCCAGCAGGCGCAGGTCACGGGTGAAGCTGTCCGGCGTCGTGTCGGCCACCGCGTAGAACATCGTCCGCTCGTCCAGGAGCGCTCGCGGCTGCGGACCCGGCGCCGGCCGCTCGGAGAAGTCGGTCGACGCCATGCCGACCGAGAGCCCGTCCTCGCTCAGCGACACCGGGTCGTAGGGCTGGATCCCCCGGAACCCGGTCGAGGTGTCCGGTTCGTACCGGTACATGAGAGGCGACATCAGCTCGGCGGGGGCGGGCGGCGAGCCGACCGCCGCCTGCACCGCCCACGCCGTACCGGCCGCCATCAGGCCCACCAGAGCCAGGGACACCGCCCTGCGGATCGATCGCCCGCACACCGCCATGGAGAACCCCTCTCAGAGCGCCGTCCACCGGACGGCGGTGAGAGCACCATCGCACAGAGTGAGGGACTTGACCACCCTCTGCGGTCGTTTGGCTACAGCATGGCGCTGGCTGCCTCAGCCGAGGGTGAGGACGCCTCTCACGTTGGTGCCGCTGCGCATGTCGTCGAAGCCCTGGTTGATGTCGTCCAACGAGTAGGTGTTGGTGACGATGCCGTCGAGGTCGAGCGTGCCGCTGGAGTAGAGGCGGAGCAGGCGCGGGATGTCGTACAGCGGGTTGGCCGAGCCGAACAGCGAGCCGACGATCTCCTTCTCCATCAGGGTCAGGTCGGCGAGCGAGAGCTGGACCTCGGTCTCCAGCATCGGGTGGATGTTGGTGACGACCAGCCGGCCCCGCTTGGCGACGAGCCGCATGGTCGAGGCGATCTCGGAGCCGGACCCGACACCGACGCAGGCGATGACCTTGGTGCACATGCGGCCCCAGGTCTCCTGCTGGATCAGCTCGAAGGCCTCGTCGATGCTGGCGGCGACGTGGGTGGCGCCCAGCCGCTTGGCCTCGTCCCGCTTGAACTCGACCGGGTCGATGGCGAAGATCCGCTCGGCGCCGGCCATCTTGGCCCCCATCAGGGCGCTGGCGCCGATGCCGCCGATGCCGAGGATGGCGACGTCCTCGCCGGGGCGGACGTCGGCGGCGTAGACGGCGGAGCCCCACCCGGTGGTGACGCCACAGCCGAGCAGGCACGCCCGGTCGAGCGGGATGTTCGGGTCGATGGGCACGCAGCTCCACTCGTGCACGACCGTGTGCTGGGCGAAGGTGCCCAGCCCGACGAGGGTGTAGAGGTCCTTGCCCTGGGCGTGGTGGCGCGAGGTGCCGTCGAGCTTGAGCCCGATCAGGGCGGCGGCGCCGTTGTCGCACAGGTTCTGGTGCCCGGTGGAGCAGGAGGGGCACTCGCCGCAGGCGGGGATGAAGGCGAAGACGACGTGGTCGCCGGGCTTGACCCGCTTCACGCCGGGGCCGACGGCCTCGACCACGCCGGCGCCCTCGTGGCCGCACACCATCGGCGTGGGCACGGGCAGGTCACCGGTGACGGCGTGCTCGTCGGAGTGGCACATCCCCGACGCGACCAGACGGACGAGGACCTCGCCGTCCTTCGGGTCGTCGAGCTCGATGTCCTCGACCGACCACGGCGCGTTGTTCTCCCACAGGACTGCGGCCTTCGTCTGCATGGCCCGCACCGTAGCGCCGAACGCTACTGGACAGGAGTCCACCTCCTTGAGAACGCGTTCTCGCCGCTTCCCCAGGCGACACGAGCAGAGGGGGTAGAACTGGTTCTACTGTAGGGGGATGCACATCGCCTTCACCGAGGAGCAGGACGCTCTGCGGTCAGAGCTGCGGGCCTACTTCGCCGAGCTGATGACCGAGGAGGTGCAGGAGGCCATGGCCTCCGGCGACGGCGAGTACGGGGGCGAGGACCTGTACAAGCGCCTCGTCCGCCAGATGGGCCACGACGGCTGGCTCGGGATCGGGTGGCCGGAGGAGTACGGCGGGCAGGCCCGGTCGATGATCGACCAGCTGATCTTCATGGACGAGGCCAGCCTGGTCGGGGCCCCGGTGCCGTTCCTCACCATCAACACCGTCGGTCCCACGATCATGCAGTACGGCACCGACGCCCAGCGGGCCGAGTTCCTCCCCAAGATCCTCAAGGGCGAGATGCACTTCTCGATCGGCTACTCGGAGCCCGGCGCCGGCACCGACCTGGCCGCCCTGACCACCCGGGCCGTCCGCGACGGCGACGAGTACGTGGTCAACGGCCAGAAGATGTGGACCAGCCTCATCCAGTACGCCGACTACGTCTG
>JBQGCF010000187.1:0-28277 GCA_052038315.1 Iamia sp. | reverse complement strand
CGAGCTGATCGCCGACGGCGCCATCGGTGAGGTGCGCTCGGTCCAGGCCGACCTGGGCATCGCCGCCCCCGTCGACCCGACCAACCGCTTCTACGACCCGGCCCTCGGCGGCGGCTCGCTGCTCGACCTCGGCGTCTACGTCGTCGCCCTGGCCCACATGGTCCTGGGTCCGCCGAGCGAGATCGTCGCCCGCGGCACGCTCACCGACACGGGGGTCGACGCCGAGGCTGCTCTCCTCCTCGTCCACCCGTGCGGGGCCACGGCCACCCTGACCAGCTCGATCCTCAGCCCCTCGGTCGGCCGGGCCCGCATCGACGGCACCGGCGGGTCGATCGAGCTCCGGCCCCGGTTCCACCACCCCCACGGCTTCGTCCTCCGGCGGCTCGGCGTCGAGCCCGAGAAGGTCGACCTGCCGCCGGTCGGCATCGGCTACTCGCACCAGCTGGTCGAGGTCACCGAGGCGGTGCGGGCCGGGCGCACCGAGAGCGACATCATGCCGCTGGACGCCACCCTCGACGTGATGGCGGTGCTGGAGGAGGCCGGTCGCCAGATCGGTGCGACCTGGGCCGAGGACGCCACGGTCGCCGTCTAGTCGACGGGCACCGGCGGGTCCTCGGCCGCCGCCGCGGCCCGGGCCGCGTCCATGCCCGCCGTCGTCAGGCGGGGGATGGCGTAGACGGCGATGGCCACGCTCAGCGCGGCGCTGACGAACCAGGGTGCCCGCAGCGCCTCCTCCCGGCCCCACGGGCCCTCGGCCACCAGCACCACCAGGCCGCCGATGGCGGTGCCGATCGGCATCATCCCCCAGCCGAAGAAGCGGTAGACGCTGTTGACCCGGCCGAGCAGGTGGTCCGGGATGATCGTCTGGCGCAGCGACACGGTGATCACGTTCCAGGCCACCGAGGCGATCCCGAAGAAGACGAAGACGATCGGCACGAGCCACCACGTCGAGGTGGTGCCGACGATCAGCGGGACGACGATGCCGACGATCAGCGTCAGCCACAGGGTCGGGCCGCTGCCGAGCGCCGCCTTGATCGGGGCCGCGAGGAAGCCGCCGACCACGCCGCCGACGGCGCCACCCATCATCAGGAGGGCGAACTGCACCGGCGAGGTGTCGAGCACCTCCTGGGCGAAGAGGACGAGCGTGCCCAGCTGCATGGCGCCGATGGCGTTGAGGGCGCCGAGGGTGATGGCGAGGGTGCGGAGGAGGCGGTGGTGCCAGAGCCAGCGGACGCCCTCCTTCAGGTCGGTGGTCCAGCTCGTCCGCTCGGCGGGAGCGTCGTCGCCGTCGGGGGCCGGGGCGGGCCGGCTGCGGAACTCGCCGGCGACCAGGGCCATCAGCCCGGCGGCCACCGCGAAGGAGCCGGCGTCGAGCAGGAAGGGGAGGGCGAAGGCGCCGGCCAGCAGGGCGCTGCCGAGCGGCGGTCCGACGAACTCGTTGGCGACCTGCTCGGCCGACCACATGCGGCCGTTGGCCCGCTCCAGCTGGTCGGTCGGGACGAGCGCCGGGAGGATCGTCTGGGCCGAGTTGTCCCGCAGCACCTCGGCGCAGCCCAGCAGCAGGCTGGCCGCCACCACGATGGCGTAGAGCCCGAAGCGGGTGCCCTCGATCGAGTCGACCTGGTCGGGCGAGGGGAGCCCGTCGCCGAGGGCCAGGACGGCGATGGCGACGCCGGCGGTCAGGGCGGACCGTAGGACGTCCATGGCGATCATGGCCTTGCGCCGGTCGACCCGGTCCGTGATGACCCCGGCCGGGAGGGTGAAGAGGAGCCACGGCAGCCGCTGGGCCACGACGACCCCCGCCACCAGCGCCGGGTTGCGGGTGACGGCGGAGGCCAGCCACGGGTAGCCGACCTGGGCCACCCCGTCGCCCAGGTTGGACACGACGCTGGCCGCGAAGACCTTGCGGTAGCCGCTCCCGAGGCGGACCTTCTCAGCCATCGGCCGGCTCCTGGTCGCCGGTCCGGTCGGGCAGCGCCGGCTCGGTGGTGGGCTGGAGCCCGACGAGCAGGCCGTAGACGGTGTCGCCGGAGCGCTCCGTCTGGAGGAACTCCTGGACGAGGGCGTCGAGCCGCTCGGCGAAGGCGTCGACCTGCTCGGCGCTGATCCGGGCGAAGCGCAGCGTGGTGTAGCCGTGCTCGCCGGGGACGAAGACCCGCAGCGCCTCCTGGACGAAGTACGTGTCGTCCGGCTCCTCGCCCGGCGGCTTGGCGATCATGATCACCCGCCCGGTCCGGCCCCAGAAGCTCTCGGTGATCCCCCGGACCCGGCGGGTCCGCACGACCCGCAGCAGCCCGGCCTCCTCCAGCACCTTGAGGTGGTGGGCGATCGTGCCGTGGCTCTTGCCGGTGGCCCTCGCCATCTCGCTGGCGGTGGCGGCCCGCTCGACGACCATGTGGAGGATGGCGTTGCGGACCGGGTGGCCCAGCGCCTTGAGCTGCGTCGGGGTGTCGGCCCGGACCTCGGGCTCGAGCTCGTAGTCCGGGAAGCGAGCACCCTCCGGAGGCCCACCTTCCGAGGGATCGCGAACGTCCGGCATCCATCGGACAATAGCGAGGTGCTTGGCTGTCGTCCATGGCCCAGGCCCAGGCAGCAGAGGTGCGGGTGGCGATGGGGGAGGTCGACCTGGCGTCGGGGCTCCTCTGGGGAGCCGGCGTCAGCGCGGTCGCCGAGGAGCTCCAGCCCGACGGGACGGTGGTGCTGCGGGTCGACGTCCCCCTCACCGGGGTCGAGGCGCTGATGGACGCGGTGGGTGGCCGCTGGCCGGTCGAGGTGGTCGCCGTCGACGACGGGTTGTCCGGGTGGCGGGAGCACGCCCAGGTGGTGCGGGTCGGGCGGGTCGTCGTCTGGCCGCCGTGGCTCCCGCTCGGACCGCTGGCGCCCGGCGAGGTCGTCGTCGAGGTCGACCCGGGTTCGGCCTTCGGCCACGGTGCCCACCCCACGACCCGGCTCTGCCTCGACGCCCTCGACCGGCTGATCGCAGGCGACGACGTCGACGTGCTGGACGTCGGCTGCGGGAGCGGCGTGCTGGCCATCGCCGCCGTGCGGCTCGGGGCCCGGCGCGCCGTGGGCACCGACATCGAGCCGGCGGCGGTCGAGGCGACCCGGGCCAACGCCGAGCGCAACGGGATGGCCGACCGGGTCGAGGCCCGCCTCGCAGGGGACGAGCCGCCCGACCAGCGGTACGGGATCGTCGTGGCCAACATCGGCGACGCCACCCTCCGGGAGCTGGCCCCGATGCTCGTCGCCGCCGTCGCTCCCGGCGGGGCCCTCGTCCTCAGCGGCCTGCTCGAACCGCCGCCGCCCGACCTGGCCTCGGTGTTCCTCCCCCTGGAGCTGGAGGCCGACGAGCGCCTCGACAATTGGTGCGCGCTCACCCTGCGGTCTCGGTAGGGTCCTCGGCCGTGGCTTGAGCAACGCAGTCCCCCCGTCCGTCCCCTCGACCGGAGGTCTCCGTTGCCGTCTCCCACCCCTGCCCTCACCCTCGCCGCCCGCGGCATCGCCCTCGACAGGGGCGCCACCACCGTCCTCGCCTCGGTCGACCTGACCGCCTCGTCGGGCGATCGCCTCGGCCTGGTCGGGCCCAACGGCGTGGGCAAGTCGACCCTGCTCGGCGTGCTGGCCGGCACCGTCGTCCCCGACGCCGGGAGCGTGACGGTGACGCCGCCCAACGCCGTCGTCGCCCTGCTCGCCCAGGAGCCGGCCCGGACCGACGAGACCGGGCGGGACCGCATCGCCCGGCGCACCGGCGTGGCCCCGGCCCAGGCCGAGCTGGACGCCGCCACGACTGATCTGGCGGCCGGCGCCGCCGGGGCCGACGACCGCTACGCCGACGCCCTCGAGCGCTGGTTGGCGGTGGGGGCGGCCGACCTCGACGCCCGGCTGGGCACGGTCGCCTCCGACCTGGGCCTGCCCGACTCCGTGCTCGACCAGGCCACCGCCACCCTGTCGGGCGGGCAGGCGGCCCGGGTCGAGCTGGCCGCCGTGCTGCTCACCCAGGCCGACGTGCTGCTCCTCGACGAGCCCACCAACGACCTCGACTTCGACGGCCTGGCCCGGCTGGAGGGCCACGTCCGCCAGCACCAGGGCGCCCTCGTCGTCGTGTCCCACGACCGGGCCTTCCTGGAGCGGACGATCACCGGCGTCGTCGAGCTCGACGACCACAGCCGCACGGCCACCGCCTACGCCGGCGGCTGGCTGGCGTACCTGGACGAGCGGGCCACCGCCCGGCGCCACGCCGAGGAGGCCTACGCCGGCTACGTCGCCACCCGGGACACGCTGCGGGCGCAGAGCCAGCAGATCCGGGAGTGGTCGGCCCAGGGCGTGGCCAAGGTCAAGCGGTCGGGCGAGACCGACAAGCACATCAAGCACCACAACACCCAGACCTCGGAGAAGATGGCCGGCAAGGCGGCCCGGGCCGACAAGGCGCTGGAGCGGCTCGACGTGGTCGACAAGCCGTTCGAGGGGTGGGAGCTCCGCCTCGAGCTGGCGACGGCCGAGCGCAGCGGTGCGGTGGCGGCCCGGCTGACCGGCGCGGTGGTCGAGCGGGGATCGTTCCGGCTGGGGCCGGTCGACCTGGAGGTGCGGGGCGGCGACCGGGTCGTGGTGGCCGGGCCCAACGGCGCCGGCAAGTCGACGCTCGTCTCGGCCCTCCTCGGGCGGGTGCCGCTGGCCGCCGGCGAGTCGTGGATCGGCCCGTCGGTCCGGGTCGGCGAGATGGAGCAGCTCCGCACCCGCTTCTCGTCCTCCGGCTCGCTGCTCGACGCCGTGCTGGCCGAGACGGGGTGGACGCTGGCCGACGCCCGCTCGCTCCTCGCCAAGTTCGGGCTGGGCGCCGACCACGTGGGCCGGCCGGCGGCCTCGCTCTCGCCGGGCGAGCGGACGCGGGCCTCGCTGGCCCTGCTGATGGCGATCGGGACGAACTGGCTGGTGCTCGACGAGCCGACCAACCACCTCGACCTGCCGGCCATCGAGCAGCTGGAGCAGGCGCTGGCCACCTGGGCGGGCACGCTCCTGGTCGTGTCGCACGACCGACGGTTCCTCGACGCCGTCACCACCGAGTCGACCCGCCACCTGGTGGTGGCCGACGGCGCGGTCGTCGAGCGGTGAGCACCGGCGGGCCGGGCCCGATCCTCGACGCCGGTGCCTTCGACCGGGTCACCGCCGCCCTGGTCGACGCCGACGAGGCCCTGGCCCGGGTCGTGGCCGAGCACGGCGTGCCGCCGTTCTGGAGCCGGCCGGCCGGGTTCCGGTCGCTCGTGCTGCTGATCCTGGAGCAGCAGGTCTCGCTGGCCTCGGCGGCGGCCGCCTACCGCCGGCTGCGGGAGCGGGTCCGGACGGTCACGCCGGAGACGGTCCTCGCCTGCTCGCCCGAGGAGCTGCGGGCCGACGGGGTGTCCCGGCAGAAGGACCGCTACCTGCGAGCCCTGGCCTCGGCGGTCGAGTCCGGATCGCTGGACCTGGAGGCGCTGGCGTCGCTCGACGACGAGACGGCCCGCGCTGCGCTCGTCGCCCTCCCCGGCATCGGGCGCTGGACGGCCGACGTCTACCTCCTCGCCTGCCTCGGTCGGCCCGACCTGTGGCCGGTCGGCGACCGGGCCCTCCAGGTCGCGGTGGCCGAGGCCCTCGACCTGCCCGAGGTCCCCGACCCCGTCGCCCTCGAACCGCTGGGCGAGCGCTGGCGCCCCCACCGCTCCTCCGCCGCCCGCATCCTCTGGCACGGCTACCTCGGCCGCAGAGGCCGCGTCGAGACCCCACCCGACCTCCTGGACGACCTGCTCTAGGGCTCGAGCCTCAGCCGGGGGGTGCCGGCGGTGACGGTGATGGTGGCGGGGACGCCGAGGAGGTCGATGGCGTCGTGGTCGCCGCGGGGGCCGCGGAGCTCGACCACGCGGCCCTTCTCGGGACCGGCGAGGACCGTCAGCTCGAGCCCGACCTGGTCGCCGTCGAGGTCCTCGGCGTCGACGACGATGGCGTCGTAGGTGCCGTCGGGGAGGGTCGGCTCGGCCATGGCGGCGGAAGGCTAGCCACCGCGGCCCTCACGGCGCGCGGACCCTTGTGCCACAAGGCGTTCCGGTCCGACGGTGCTTGACCTGGGTGGGTGAGACGCGCTCAGATGCGCGGCGAACGGACATCGTTCGACTCCGACACCCAATCCAGGAGGTTGGCCAGTGGCCAACGTGACCAAGGCCGATTTCATCGCTCAGGTGGCCGCCCAGGCCGGCACCGACAAGACGACCGCTGCGGCCGTCATCAAGGCCTTCGAGGAGACCGTGCAGGCCACGGTCAAGAAGGGCGACACGATCGTCCTGACCGGCTTCCTCAAGTTCGAGCAGGGCCAGCGCAAGGCCGGCACCGCCCGCAACCCGCAGACCGGTGAGACGGTCAAGACCAAGGCCAAGAAGTACCCGAAGGTCTCGGCCGGCACCTCGCTCAAGAAGGTCGTCAACAACGAGAGCCCGGCTCCGAAGCTCGCCAAGGTCTGATCGACCCCAGCAGCTGAAGAACTCGACGAGGGAGGGCCTCCGGGCCCTCCTTCGTCGCGTCAGGGGATCGAGCGGGGCTGGTCGATCGGGATGGACGCGGCGGCCCGCACCGGGTCGTCGCCGGCGCCGATCGCCATGCGCCGGCTCATCGAGTCGAGGGTGCGGGGGGCCTGGTCGGGGTCGGCCAGCCCGGCGCCCAGCTCGATGCAGCACAGCCCGTGGATCCCGGCCCACAGCTCGAGGGCCAGCTGGTCGGCGGGCGTGGGGGAGAAGCGGCCGGCGTCGATCGCCCGCTGGACGGTGTCGACGAGGGTGATGAACGTGGCCAGGGCCTCGATCCGCTCGTCGTCGGTGGCCATCACCTCGGCCACGTTGCGCCCGAACATGGCGGCGAAGAGGTGCGGGTCGTCGAGGGCCGAGCGGCGGTAGGCCCGGGCGAGGGCGGCGACGTCGGCCACCGGGTCGTCGGTCGTCTCGACCTCGCCCAGCCGCCGGGCCAGGTTGCGGAAGCCCTCGACGCTGACGGCCCGCAGCAGCTCGGGCTTGCCCCCGAAGTGGGTGTACACGGCCATGGTCGAGGTGCCGATGGCCGCCGCGACCCGGCGCACGCTCACCCCGTCGGGGCCGCCCTCGGCCAGCAGCCGGGCCGCGGCGGTGACCAGGCGCGTGCGGACGTCGGGCTCGTCGCTCATCGTTGACAGCCTGCCACAACACCGTTATGGTCCGACCAACAACAGCGTTATGCCGTCGGCAGAGGAGCTCGCCATGGCCGTGCAGACCACCAACCCGTACCTCGAGGGCCCCTTCGCCCCGGTCACCGACGAGGTCACCGCCACCGACCTCGCCGTCGTCGGCACCCTGCCGGCCGACCTCGACGGCCGCTACCTGCGCATCGGCCCCAACCCGATGCGGGCCCACGTCCCCGACCCGGCCACCCACCACTGGTTCGTGGGCGACGGCATGGTCCACGGGCTGCGGCTGCGGGACGGTCGGGCCGAGTGGTACCGCAACCGCTGGGTCCGCTCCACCCGGGTCAGCGAGGCCCTGGGCGAGGAGCCGGCGCCCGGCGATCGCCACGGCGGCATGGACACGGTCAACACCCACGTGATCGGCCACGCCGGCAAGACCTTCGCCCTGGTCGAGGCCGGGGCCCGACCGGTCGAGATGACCGACGAGCTGGCGACCGTCTGCCACAGCGACCTCGACGGCACCCTGCCGAACGGCTTCACCGCCCACCCGAAGCGCGACCCGGAGACCGGCGAGCTCCACGCCATCGCCTACCACTGGGCTCTCTTCGACCACGTCCAGTACATCGTCGTGGGCGTCGACGGGCGGGTGCGCAAGGTCGAGGCCATCCCGGTCGACGACGGCCCGATGATCCACGACATGTCGCTCAGCGAGCGCTTCGCCGTCGTCTACGACCTGCCGGTCACCTTCGACCTGGAGATGGCGGCCAGCGGCCGGGGCCTCCCGTACAGCTGGAAGGAGGGCCGCCACGCCCGGCTCGGCGTCCTGCCCCGCGAGGGCACCGCTGCCGACGTGCGCTGGTTCGACGTCGACCCCTGCTACGTCTTCCACCCGCTCAACGCCTACGACGTGCCCGGCGCCGACGGCGGCGAGGGCACCCTCGTGCTCGACGTCATCCGCCACGAGCGCACCTTCGCCGTCGACAAGCAGGGCCCGGCCGACGCCCCGCCCACGCTGTGGCGCTGGACCCTCGACCTCGACCGGGGCACCGTCGCCGCCGAGCAGCGGGACGACCGGGGCCAGGAGTTCCCCCGGGTGGCCGACAGCCACGTCGGTCGCCGGGCCCGCTACGGCTGGACGTCGGGCTTCGACGTCTCCTCGCCCGGCGCCCTGGGGGCCGGCTCGCAGATCATCCGCCACGACCTGGAGACGGGCACCTCGGCCGTCCACGACGCCGGTGCGTCCCGTCAGGTCGGCGAGGCGGTGGCCGTGGCCCGCGCCGGCGCCACCGCCGAGGACGACGCCTGGCTGATCTCCCTGGCCCACGACCGCGACACCGACCGGGGCGAGCTGGTCGTCTGGGCCGCCGACGCCCCCGGCGAGGAGCCCGTCGCCCGCGTCCCCCTTCCCGCCCGCGTTCCCTTCGGCTTCCACGGCTCTTGGGTCCCGGCGATCTGAGCGTTCTGTCAGTCCTGGTCCCCTTCCTCGGGGGACCAGGACTGACAGAACGAGTTCATTCGGCGGTGAGGGCCTCGGTTGTGGGGAGGTCGATGGCGATGTGGCTGATGTCGATCGTCCCGCCCAGGCGGGGGGTCGCGTAGGCCGGGGTCGTGGCGACGATCTGCAGGCGCACGGCGCCGCCCGCGCCCAGGTGGTGGGCGACGACCTCCATGTCGATCTCGACGGTGTGCTCCTCGCCGTCGAGCACGACCGGGACCGGCGTGATCTGGTTGCCCAGCACCGGGCCGCCCCCGTCGGCGGCGACCAGCTGGGCGAAGACCCGGGTCGGCTCGGGCCCGTCCGGGGTCGTGCCGGTGTAGGTCAGGGTCAGGTGGGGTGAGCCGAGGACGAGGGCCTCGTCCTCGCTCTGGATCCAGAGCTCCAGCCCGGTGCCGGGCGGCGCCTCGGCCGGGGTGATCGGGCTGACGAGGCCGGCGAGGATGTCGTCCGACTCGGCCCCGACCAGCGGACCGGCGGCGCTCTCGGCGGTGAGGGGCAGCGGTCCGCCGCCGGCGGTGTCGACACCGAAGGTGTCGTCGGGCTCGGCGGGGTAGTCGTCGCCGGTCCAGCGGCGGCCCTCCTGGTCGATGATGCTGACGACCGGGCCGGTGTCGACGCTCTCGTCGCCCTTCACCCAGCGGTCGAGCCAGGCGAAGGAGGCCTCGGTGATGTCCTCCGGGTCGCCGCCGTCGGTCAGGCAGGCGCCGTGGCCACCGCAGTACCAGAGCATCGAGACGGGGACGTCGTTGCCCTGCAGGATCCAGAAGTTGGTGATCGCCTCCTGCAGCGTGAACAGCGTGTCGACCGTGCCGTGGACGAGGAGGGTCGGCGTGCGGATGGCGTCCACCAGGTCGCCGGGGCCCCGGTCGACGAACCACTGGTGGTCCTCGTCCGACAGCGTGCCGGTGGCCTGGCCGGAGGCGTTGGCGCTGGGGATGTGGGGGTCGAGCCGGGCCCCGGCGGCGACGGTGCTGAGGACGCCGGCCCAGCCCGCCTTGACCGTCTCGTTCCGGTAGAGGCTCGTCTCCAGGGAGTGCCAGGCGATGTTGGGCACGAGGGCGTCGACCCGGCAGTCGATCCCGGCCACCGTGAGCTGGATGCCGCCGCCGTAGGACGCCCCGACCATGCCGACGCGGGGGTCGCCGTCGCCGTCGGTCAGGGACTCGGGCTGCTCGGCCACCCAGTCGAGGAGGACCTGCACGTCGCGGCCCTCGTTGGCCGGGTCGTTGACCGTGGCCGTCCCGCTCGATGCGCCGAAGCCCCGAGGGTCCCAGGTGAGGACGTTGTAGCCCCGCTCGTTCATCGGCCCGATCCCGAGGGCGCCGAGGATCGGCGTGCCCTCCTGCGAGGTGTCGCCCGGCTGCGACCACCCCGGGCCCATGAGGATCGTCGGGGCCGGCTCGTCACCGGCCGGGAACCAGTGGGCCCGGATGGTGGTGCCGTCGAAGGAGGTGACGTCGACGTCGCTGGGCGTCCCCTCGACGGGCGCCGCCTCGACCCCGTCGATCGTCGCCCCCTGGTCGCACGCCGGCGTCGCCGCGGCCGGCTCCGAGGACGAGGGGGACGTCGTCGTGGTCGCGTCGGCGGCCGGCTCCTCGGCGGCATCGGAGGACGACGACGAGCACCCCGACACGAGGAGCAGGGCGGTGATGGCGAGGGCTGCGACGCGCACGGCGTCGGAACCTAGGTCAGCGGTCGGTGGGGAGGTGCGCGAAGAGCTCGGCGGCGGCCCGGCCGACGACCCGGCCGGCGGTGGCGGCCTCGTCCCGGATGGTGCGGCGGAAGCGCTCGGCCTCGGCGCCGGCATCGTCGGCGCTGACGAACATGGTCGACTCGTACTGGCTGCGGTGCGCCTCCAGGGCGGCGATCTTGGCCTCGACGTGACGGGTGGCGGCCACCTCGGCGTGACCGGCGACGTCGGCCTCGAACAGCAGCAGGGCGCCGGGCCGGTGGTGGGCGATGCCGTGCTCGCGGAAGAAGTGCGGGTCCCGGGCGGCGACCAGGGCGTCGACGACGATGCGGCCGGCGGCGTGGTGGTCGGGGTGGAGCCGGTGGCGGCGCCAGGGGTCGTGGCCGAGGAGGACGTCCGGGCGGAGCCGGCGGATGTGGCGGGCCACCTCCGAGACGGCCTCCCGGTCGGCCACCAGGTCGCCGTCGACCCGCTCCAGGAACACGACCTCGCCGGTGGCGCCGAGGGCCCGGGCCGCGTCCCGCTGCTCGGCCTGGCGGGTGGCCACCAGGGCGGCGGTGTCGGCGTCGACGTCCCACGTCCCCTTGGACCCGTCGGTGCAGACCAGCAGCGAGACCACGCAGCCGGCCTCGGCCCAGCGGGCCAGGGTGGCGCCCGCCCCGAACTCGATGTCGTCGGGGTGCGCCCCGACCGCCAGGGCCCGCTCCGGCACGGCCATGTCCCGCGTCGCGATGATCACGGGCGGGACCCTACCGAGGTGCCATGATCGGGCGGTCCGGTGGGGCCCGCCGCGGGGGTGGGCGGCCGAGGGGGATCGTTGATGAAGCGCTGCGCCGTGTCCGTGGTCGTCGCCGTCCTGGTGGCGACCGTCGCCCTGGTGGGCGGGTCGAGCCCGCTGCCGGCGGGGGCGACGCCCCCGGTCGTCGCCGAGCCCTACGTGGGCATCACGCCGCTGCGGGTGCTCGAGCCCGTCGTCAGCGGGATCGGGGGCGGCCCGATGGGGGCGGGCGACGTCCGCACCCTGACGGTCACCGGCACCGGAGGCATCCCCGCGACGGTCGAGGCCGTCGACCTCACCGTCACCGCCACCCGCACCGCCGGCAACCCCGTGGCCAAGGTCTTCGTCTCGCCCGGCGGGACGTCCACCAGCGTGCCGGCCCTGACGGTCAAGAGCATCGGCAGCCGCCAGATCGCCACCGTCACCGTCGCCCCCTCGGCCGCCGGCACCATCGCCGTGCGAGCCGACGTGGCCGTCGACGTCCAGATCGACGTGCGGGGCTACCTCGCCGTCGACTCCGGCTTCACCGCCCTCGACGCCCCCGCCACCGTGCTCGACACGGCCAACGCCGTCGGCGGCGGCACGCTCGTCGGCGGGACGGCCCGCGGCTTCGGCGTGCTCGGCCTCGGCGGGGTGCCCGGCGAGGGCGTGTCCGCCGTCGTCCTCCGCACGATCCTGACCTCGACCACCCAGGCCGGCGTCGTCCACCTGGCCCCCGCCGGGGCGGCCGGAGGGACCGGCGAGGCGACCCGGTTCAACAGCGCCAGCGAGCGGGTCAGCAGCGCCATCGTCGCCGTGGGCGAGGACGGCCGCGTGAAGATCACCAGCACCGTCGACCTCGACGTCGTCGTGGTGGTCGACGGGTGGTTCGACGAGTCGCGGTCCTACACGCCGATCGTCCCCACCACCGTCGTCAACAACGTGCTGGTGAGCGGGGGCGGCAGCGTCACCGCCACGTCGGGCGCCGTGCTGCCCGACACCGGCGTCGGCGCGGTCGCCGTCCAGGTCGTGGCCACCGGCAGCACGACCGTCGGCACCTTCTCGCTCGTCGCCGGCACCGGCCAGGTGACGCCGGCGCTGTCGGTCGGCGGTCCCACCGCCAACCAGCGGGGCGGCTCGGTGGTGTGGACGCCGGTCCGGTCCGACGGCACCTTCGACGTGGCCCTCGAGGCGGGCATGCCCTCGACCCGGGTGACGGCGTCGATCGTCGGCTGGGCCGCCGGCCCGGTGGCCAGCGGTGACACGACCCTGCCCACGGCCACGATCGAGAGCCCGACGCCGAGCACGAGCGTCGACGCCTCGGAGAGCGGCAGCCTGACGATGGTGGTCGCCGCCTCCGACGCCGGCAGCGGCATCGCCTCCGTGGTGGTGACCGTCGCCGGGTCGACGACCGCCGCCACCGAGGAGATGGTCGGCAGCGACCTCCGCTGGGTGGTCGAGGTGCCGGCGATCGAGACCGGCTCCCGCACGTACAGCGTCGACGTGACCGACCGGGCCGGCAACGTCCGCACCGTCACCGCGACCTACACGCTCACCGCCCCCGAGGACGAGGAGGCGACGATCCTCGACCCCGACACCACCGTCGTCGACGAGACGGTGGGCGAGCTGACCGACTACGACCCGGGCACCGGCGTGATGGTCTTCGACGGCGACCTGGCCGGCACGATCGTCCCCGGCCAGATCCTCGCCTCCGACCCCACGACGGTCGCCCCCAAGGGCTACCTCCGGGTGGTCACCGGCGTGACCCGCACCGGCACCGCGACGACGATCCAGACCCGCCAGGCCGCCATCACCGAGGCGGTCCGCCAGGCCGACATCGACGTCACCCTGCCGCCCTCCTCCTCCGCCCGGGGGCTCACGGTCGAGCTTCCCCTCAACCAGACCTTCCCGGTGACGCTCGAGCTGACCGGCGAGTACACCTCGGGCGGCTTCACCGCCTCCTACGAGCTCAGCGGTGGCGTGACGGTCTCGGTCGGCCTGAACGTGCGGATCAAGATCGGCTTCCGCTGGAACATCCTCCCCGAGCTGCAGGAGTTCTCGGCCGTCGCCGAGGCCGCCCTGACCGTCAGCGGCAACGCATCGGTGACCGGGAACTTCCACAAGGAGCTGTCCCGGCCCAACCCCCTCGTGACGATCGACCTGGGCGTGATCCCGACGCCGATCCCCGGCGTGGTCCTGACCCCCGAGATGATCTTCGACAACTTCGCGGCCGTCGACATCACCGGCACGTTCGGGGCCTCCTTCGAGGTGGGCAAGCACTTCCAGGTCGGCGTGGTCTACGACGGCGACACCTGGCAGAAGATCAACGAGCACAAGGACATCGGGGGTGGCTTCACCCTGGAGAAGCAGGCGAGCCTCGGCTTCGAGGCCACCGCCGGCCTGTCGGCCCGCCTCCAGCTCTCGGTCAACGACACCGTCGGCCTCTACGTCGAGGCCCAGCTCGGCGTCACCGTCTCCGGCACCGTGTCGCCCGGCGGGTACACCTGCGCGGCGAACGTCGGCCTCACCGTCACGGCCGGGACGGACCTCTCCATCCCGCTCATCGACGTCAACCTCTACGACATCCCCTTCGGCGAGATCCCGGTCGCGAGCTGGGACCTCTTCAGCTACTCCTGCGCCGACGCAACTCCCGTCCAGACCGAGGTCGAGGGCGCCCCGCTCTGGATCGGCCAGCAGGAGGTCGTGTCGGTCGACACGGCGGGGATGATGGTGCACGGAAACGATCCGGTGGCCTCGGCCGGGGCCGGGGTCATCGCCTTCACCAGCTCCGGCACCGGGCTGCTACCGGGCCTGCCGGTCGGTGGGCCATGGGTCTACGCCCGGAACATGGACACGGGCACCACCGAGCTGATCAGCGTGGGGACGGGGAGCACCGTCCCGAACCGGCCGGCCTACGTCGTCGACATCACCCCGAACGGCCGCTACGTCCTCTACCGCTCGTTCGCCAGCAACCTGGTCCCCGGGCTGACCACCACCGACTGGCGGGTCTACCTGTACGACCGGCAGACCGACACGACCCACCACGTCGTCGGTGGCCCGACCACGGCCCCGTGCACCCAGGCGAACGTCAGCGCGACGTTCGGAGGAGCCATGAGCGACGACGCCCGCTACGTGCTCTTCGACTCCCACCACGCCTGCGTCACCGGGGACACCAACGGCAGTACCGATTCCTTCGTCATCGATCGCTCGACCGGCGTCATCGAGCGGGTGAGCGTCGACGACACGGGAGCCCAGCTGGCCGGGAGCCAGCACAGCGTGGTGGCCATCAGCGCCGACGGTCGCTACGCCACCTTCGTCACCGATGGGCCGCTGGAGCCGTCCATCCCCAGCGTCTCGGCGTGGCGGACGGTCCGGCGCGACCGCCTCACCGGCGACACCGAGGTCGTCACCTTCGACGACGGCACGAGCGTCTGGACCCAGGGTTGGGCGCGCATGGACGCCAGCGGGGAGCGGTTCCTCGTGCGGAGGAGCAGCGGTGCGTCCCTCTGCCCGCGGGCGTACCTCACCGACATGGCAGTCGCCACCACCGAGGCGCACCAGGTGTGCTTCCCCTCGTCCAACAACGGCATCATCGGGCTGAGCCGGGACGGCCGCTACGTCTCCATCGCCGAGCACGGCGCGGCCGGCATCGTCGACACCGTGACCGACGAGATCACCCTGTGCGGCGCCACCGGCTACCTGCTCTCCGAGAACGCTCGCTTCCTCTACGGCGCCTACGACCCTGCCGGGTCGGTGCCCTCGCACGTCCTCCGGATGCGGTGCCGGTAGGGCTGTGGTGCCCGGCTAGCGGTCGAGGCAGGGGAGGTCGAGGTCGGCGGGGTGGTCGACGTCCCAGCCGAGGTGGGGGTCGTTGACGACCTCGACGGGCAGGCCGAGGCGGGCGGCCTCGGCCCGGTGGCGGGCGAAGGAGCCGGGCCCGTAGGCGAACCGGAACCCGCAACCGGCGGGGAGGACGATCACGTTGGTGCCGTCGCCGTGGCGGTCCGGGACCAGGGTGATCCCTGCCGGCTCGGGTTCGCCCCGCCGGGCCAGGGCGGCCAGGTCGCGGGCGAGGGGCAGGTCGGCGTGGGCGACCACGACCCGGGTGGCGCCGGCCGCCTCGACCGCCAGGACCCCGGCCACGACGGCGCCGGCGAGCCCCAACCCCCCCGGCCACCCCCCCCTGACGCCGAGGGCCCGGGCCCAGTCGGCCACGGCGGGGTCGTCGCAGACGACGGTGACGGGCAGGGGGGCGGCGGCCTGGACCACCGCCTCGGCCATCGACCGGGCCAGCGCCGCCCGCGCCGCCGGATCGAGGGCGCTGGCCAACCGACCCTTGGCGGCGTGGAACGCCTTGACGGGGATCACCACGGCGGCAGCCACGTCGCGACGCTACCGGGGCGGTGCGGTCAGGCCTCGGCGATGACCTCCTCCAGCTTCTCGTCGGCCCGCTCGACGACCCGGCGGAGGAGGTCCTCGTCGGGCTCGGCGGCGGTGAAGGTCTCCTGGTCGAGGGCGCCGGAGACGTTGACGCTGGCGTGGGTGCCGGCGCGGCCCCAGAGGCCGCCGAGGGTGGCGACGGTGATGGCCACCGGCTGCTCGAGCTCGACCTCCAGGCGCAGGGTGACGCTCTCGTCGCCCACGTCGGCCACGTCGTCGACCAGCTCGAAGCGGAGGGAGCCGACCGACTCGCCGTCGTCGACCGAGATCTCGGGGCAGGTGTCGACCAGCTCCCGCAGCTCGTCGAGGCCGAACTCGGAGCCCTGCGAGAGGTTCTCCTCGACCCGGGAGCCGTCCTCGTGCTCGAGGGTGATGTCGGCCTCGACGGTCGGGCCGCCCTGCTCCTCGACCTCGGCGAACCGCTCGTAGAGGTCGACGCACTCCTCGCTGGCGTCGATCTCGTCCCGCTCGAAGTCGTCCGAGTCGTCGTCGTCACCGCCGGTGGAGGGCTCGCCGGTGAAGCCGTCGCCCACGTCGCCCCCGGTGATCAGGGCGTCCTCCAGCTGGGCCTCGGTCAGCTCGACGGTGCCGCCGCCGTCGTCCCGGGTCAGCAGCACGAGCCCGCCGACCACGGCGAGCAGGACGACCACGATGATGGCGCCCATCAGGACGATCAGCGAGGTGTTCGACTTCCCGCCGCCGCTGCCGCCACCGGGCGGCGGCTGCGGGGCGTAGCCACCGGGCGGGGGCCCGCCGTAGCCCCCGCCGTACCCGCCGGGTGGCGGTTGGTGGGGCGGCGGGGCCTGGGGCGGCGGCGCACCGTAGGGGGCGCCGGGGGGCGGTCCGTAGCCACCGGGCTGGCCGGGCGGCGGGGGAGGCGGGGGATAGCCCATGGCGCCCGAACCTACCGGCCGCTACAGGGCGTCGGCGGCGGACCCCCACCCGTCGGCCCGCATCGAGCGGACCAGCAGCACCACCGGGACCAGCCCGGCCACGACGATCAGCAGGGCCGGGAGGGCGGCGGCGTCGAGGCGCGAGTCCTTGGTCGCGTCGTAGACGGCGAGGGCCAGCGTGTCCCGCCCGAGGGGCCGCAGGAGGGCGGTGGCGGGCAGCTCCTTCATCACCTCGACCAGCACCAGCAGGGCGGCGGTGAGCAGGCCGGGCCGGAGGAGCGGGAGGTGGACGTCGGCCAGGACGCGGGCCCGGTCCGCGCCGAGGGCCCGCGCGGCGTCGTCCAGCTCGGTGCCGATGCGGCCCATGCGGGCCTCGACCGAGAAGAAGGCGAGGGCGTGGAAGCGGACGGTGTAGGCGAGGACCAGGCCGAGGATCGACCCGGTGACCAGCAGCCCGATGTCGCGGTCGAACCCCTCGGCCACGTCGATGGCCCACCGGTCGAAGCCCACCAGCGGGCCGTAGACGGCGACGGCCACGACGGTGCCGGGGACGGCGTAGCCCACCGTCGCCAGCCGGGCCAGGACCGAGCCGATGCGGGACCGGCCGCCCCGCTTGCCGTAGGCCACCAGCGTCGCCGTCGACACGGCCACCACGACGGTGACCCCGCCGAGCAGCAGGGTGTGGCGGGTGGCGGACCAGACGTCCCCGGTGGTCGTGCCCTCGCCGACCACCTCGACCGACCAGGCCACCAGCTGGGCGACGGGCAGGGCGAACACGACGAGGAGGAGGACGGTCCCGGGCACGGCGGCGAGGAGGCCCCGCCAGCCCCGCAGCCGCCGGGGCACGACGGCATCGCCCCGGCCGAGGGCCTGGTGGTAGCGCGCCCGGCCCCGGAGGGCCCGCTCGATGGTGACCATGGTGAGGGCCAGGCCGACCAGCACGGTGGCCAGCTGGAGGGCGGCGTACTCGTCGTAGCCGCCGTTCCACACCCGGTAGATGGCGTTGGGCAGGGCCTGGACGCCGAGCAGGTCGACGGTGCCGAAGTCGGCCAGCGCCTCCATGATCGCCAGGGCCACGCCGGCGGCGAGGGCGGGCCGGGCGAGGGGGAGGGCGATCTGGCGGACGGCCTGGCCGTAGGTCCGGCCCATGCCCCGGGCCGCCTCGATGGCCTGGCGGGACTGCCCGATGAAGGCGCTGCGGCCGAGCACGTAGACGTACGGGTAGAGCACCGCGGTCAGGACCCCGATGGCGCCCCAGGTGGTGCGGAGGCCGGGGATGTCGAGCCCGTCGCCGAGCAGGTTCGACTGCAGCGCCGTGCCCCGGCCGTACTGGGCCAGCAGCACGAAGGTCAGGACGTAGCCGGGCATGGCCATGGGCAGGACGAGGGCCCAGTCGAGGATGCGCCGCCCGGGGAAGTCCCAGAACGAGACGAGGACGGACAGCCCGCCGCCGACCACCAGCGTGCCCAGGCCGACGCCCAACCCGAGCGTGGCGCTCGACCGGAGGGCGCCGGGCAGCAGCCGCCGGGACGTGTCGCCGAAGGCCCCGTCGCCGGTGACGAAGCTGAGCGGCAGGGCGACGAGCGGGCCCACCACCAGGAGGGCGACCAGCCCGCCGACGATCGTCCACCCCGGGACCCGCGGTCCCCTGGGCGGTCCGGCGACGACCTCCGCTACCGCCATCCGACGTCGAGCATCAGGGCGGTGGCGTCGGCGAGGCGCGGCCCGGCCTCGTCGGCGACGATCTCGTCCTGCTCCACGCCCGCCCAGTCGGCGATCCACTCCGGCGGGCCGACCTCCGGGTTGGCGCTGAACTCCGAGTTCTGCTCGACGAGCAGCTCCTCGGCCTCGACGCCGGTGAGGTACTCGACCAGCCGGCGGGCCTCGTCGGGCATGTCGGTGCCGGCGACGACGCCGACCCCCGAGAGGTTGGTGTGGGCGCCGGCCCCGTCCTGGTCCGGCCACGCCGGGGCGACCGGGAAGGTCGGGTCGTCCTTGAGCTTGCGACCCAGGTAGTAGTGGTTCGTCAGGCCGATGTCGCAGTCGCCGGCGGCCATGGCGACCAGCAGCTCGTCGTCGGAGTTCACGATCGTGGGGTCGTTGGCCATCCACGACTCGAGCAGGGCGCGGGTGGCCTCCTCGCCCCGCTTCACGAGCATGTCGGCCACCAGCGAGACGTTGTACTCGTTGCTCGACGAGCGCAGGCAGAGCCGGCCGGCGTACTGCGGGTCGCCCAGGTCCTCGTAGCCGGTCACGTCGGCGGCGTCGATGACGTCGGTCTCGACCATCGGGACCCGCGTCCGGGTGCTGATGCCCCACCAGTAGCCCTCGGGGTCGTGCAGCTCCTCGGGGATGTTGGCGGTGAGGACGTCGGAGGTCACCGGCTCGAGCAGGCCGGCGTCCTTGGCCCGCCAGAGGTTGGCCGCATCGGTGGTGACCAGCACGTCGGCGGGGGTGTCGTCGCCCTCCCGGCGGAGCCGCTCGAAGAGGTCGGGGCCGCTGCCGTCCCGGAACTCGATCTCGATGCCGGTCGCCTCGGTGAAGTCGTCGAACACCGTCTCGTCGCCGTACTGCGAGCGGCCGTTGTAGACGACGAGGGTCGAGTCGTCGGCGCTGCTCCCGGAGGAGGCCACGGCCCCGACGACGACGGCGGCCGCCACGACCAGCACGAGCACGGGGATGGGCCAGCGGCGGCGGATGAGAGACGAGAGCACCGTCGGCGAGTGTAGGGATGTAGGCCGGCCGAACAGGTAGCGGAGGGCGGGCCGACGAGTACCGTCCTCGGCGATGACGAGCGCTGCGATCCGTGCCACCGGGGTGCGCAAGGCCTTCGGCGGCAGCGTGGCCGTCGACGGGGTCGACCTGGTGGTCGAGGCGGGGACGCTCGTCGCCCTGCTCGGGCCCAGCGGCTCGGGCAAGACGACCCTGCTGCGGATGATCGCCGGCTTCGAGGCCCCCGACACCGGCTCGGTCGAGGTCGGCGGCCGGATCGTCGCCGGGCCCGGCGTGTGGGAGGAGCCCGAGAAGCGCCGGGTCGGCATGGTCTTCCAGGACGGCGCCCTGTTCCCGCACCTCACCGTCGACGGCAACGTCCGCTTCGGCCAGCCCGACGCGGCCCGGGCGGCATCGGCGCTGGAGATGGTCGGCCTCGGCCACCGGGGCCGCTCGTACCCCCACGAGCTGTCGGGGGGCGAGCGCCAGCGGGTCGCCCTGGCCCGGGCCCTGGCCATGGACCCCGAGGTGGTGCTGCTCGACGAGCCCTTCGCCGCCCTCGACGCCGGGCTGCGCACGTCGCTGCGCGAGGAGGTGGCCGCCATCCTCCGGGAGGCCGGGGCCAGCGCCCTGCTCGTGACCCACGACCAGCAGGAGGCCATGGCGATGGCCGATCGGCTGGTGGTGATGCGGGCCGGCCGGGTCGAGCAGGAGGGCCCGCCCGAGGAGGTCTACGCCCGGCCCGCGTCGCGCTGGTCGGCCGAGTTCCTGGGCGCCGCCGACGTGGTGCCCGGCGTCGCCGGCGATGGCGCCGTGACCTGCGCCCTGGGCACGTTCCCGGTCGAGCCCGGGCGGACCGGACCGGTCGAGGTCGTCGTCCGCCCCGAGGGCGTGGCCGTCGGTCCCTCCGACGGGCTCTCGAAGGGTGTCCCCGCCCGGGTCGTCGGGCGCTCGTTCCACGGCCACGACCAGCTGGTCCGGCTGGAGCTGGCCGACGGCCTGGTCGTCCAGAGCCGCGTCGCCGGCACCGCCACCTGGCGCCCCGGCGACCAGGTCCACCTCCGGGTGACCGGCCCCGTCACCGTGCTCTCCATGTAGGTTCCGGCGCCATGGACATCCGGGTCGCGGTCATCGGAGCGGGCTCGTGGGGGACGACGGTCGCCGCCCTGGCGGCCCGCAACACGCCCACGATCCTCTGGTCACGGCGGGCCGAGCTGGCCGCCCAGATCAACGAGGAGCACCGCAACGGCGACTACCTCGCCGACTACGAGCTGCCCCACGCCCTGGAGGCCACCGACGATCTGGAGCAGGCCGTCGCCGGCTGCGACGTGCTGGTGATGGGCGTGCCCTCGGCCGGGTTCCGCGCCTCGCTGGAGGAGGTCGGCAAGCACCTGCGCCCCTGGGTCCCCGTCCTCAGCCTCTCCAAGGGCTTGGAGCTGGGCACCCGCAAGCGGATGAGCGAGATCGTCACCGAGGTCGTCCCCGGCCACCCGGTCGGCGTCCTCACCGGGCCCAACCTGGCCAAGGAGATCCTGGCCGGCCACGCCGCGGCGACGGTGATCGCCATGGAGGACCACAACGTCGCCATCGCCCTGGCCGAGCTGTTCCGGGCCGAGCTGTTCCGGGTGTACACCAACGAGGACGTGATCGGCTGCGAGCTGGGCGGCGTGCTCAAGAACGTCATCGCCATCGCCGCCGGCATGGCCGACGGTCTGGGTGCCGGCGACAACACCCGGGCAGCGGTCATCACCCGGGGCCTGGCCGAGATCACCCGGCTGGGCATGGCCCTCGGCGGCGAGGCGCTCACCTTCTCGGGGCTGGCCGGCATGGGCGACCTGATCGCCACCTGCATCAGCACCCAGAGCCGCAACCGCCACGTCGGCGAGCGGCTGGGCCGGGGCGAGTCGATCGAGGAGATCATCGAGGCCATGAACATGGTGGCCGAGGGCGTGAAGACCTCGAAGGTGGTGTGCGAGCTGGCCGACGAGCTGGGCATCGACATGCCGATCGCCGGTGAGGTCAAGGCCGTCTGCCACGACGGGCGCACCGCCGACGAGGCGTACAAGGGCCTGCTCAGGCGCGACTCCGGCCACGAGCAGGCCGGCATCCGCGCCGGCGTCTGACCCCGTGCTGCGCCGCCGCCGTCCCCGCTCCACCGCCGCGCCCGCGGGGCCGAGCCCCGACACCCTGCGGACCCGCCACCAGGTGCCTCGCCTGGTCGAGGCCGGGTGGAGCCTGCCCGACGCCCTGGTGGGCGATCGGCCGCCCGTCGCCACCCGCATCGGCGTCGATGGCGCCCCGGCCACCGGCGTGGTCGACGCCCGTGGCGCGGTGTCGCCGGCGCCCGGCCGGCCCACCCTCGACTGGGCGGTGGGCGCCGACGACCGCTGGTACGTCCCGGCCCGCGAGCCCGGCGTCGAGCAGGTCCGCATCGACCACGCACCGGTCGTCGAGACCCGCATGCGGGTCCCCGGCGGGCACGTCACGCACCGGGTCTGGGCGGCACGGGGCCCGCTCCACCCCGGTGGCGACGAGTGGGTCCACGTCGAGGTCGAGAACGACTCGAAGCTGCCCGTCGCCCTGGCCTGGGTCGTGCGCCCGTGGGACGCCGCCGGCCTGCTCCACCTGGCCGAGGTGGCCGTGCGGGCCCAGCCCGGCACCGACGGCTCGGGCCCGTGGCACGTCGACGTCGACGGGGACACGCCGTTCGCGGTGCTGCCCCGGCGCCCGTCGCGCTGGGCCGGGCTCGACGCGACCCAGGACGACCTCGGCGTCGACCCGCTCGCCGCCGTCGTCGCCGGCGAGGCCTCGTCCGACTGGTCCGGCGCAGCCCGGGGCGACTCCGACGAGCGCCTGGCCTCGCTGGCGGTCCTCGTCCCCGTGCCCCACACCGCGACGGCGTCGATCGCCCTGCCCCTCGGGGTCACCGCCGACGGTGCCGCCGACCTGGGCTGGCCGGTGGCCCGCCCTGCCGTCGACGACGTGGTGCGGGGGTGGGGGACCGTCGGCGCCGCCGGGCCCCGCGTCGAGCTGCCCGACCCGGTGCTGGCCGACGCCGTGGCCGCCGCCCGCCGTTCGCTGCTGCTGGCCCACCGGCTGGAGCGGGAGCCGGCCGTCGACGACCAGCAGGCCCCCGACGCCACCCACGTCGTGACCGCCGGCGGCCCCGGCCGCACGCCGGTGGGCGAGCAGGTGGAGATCCTCGAGGCGCTGGCCCGCTGGGGCCACCACGACGTGGTCGACCGGGCCCTGATCGCCTGGCCCGAGGGCCAGCAGAAGGGCGGTGGCTTCGGCGATGACGCCGGATCGGTCACCGAGGAGGCGACCGCCGTCGCCCTGCGGGTGCTGGCCGCCCACGCCGTGGCCGCCGGGGACGCCGGTCCGGCCCGGGCCTGGCTGCCCGAGGTCGGGGGCGCCATCGAGTGGCTCGGCCGTCGGGCCCGCCGCTCGGCCGCTGCGGGTGCCGATCCGCTGGTGCTGGCCGACGGGCTCGACGCCGGGGCGCTGGTGCTGGAGCTCCTCGACCAGCCGCAGGCCGCCGCCGCGGTCGCCCGGGACGCGGCCGCCGCCCGTCGCGCCCCGGCCGCCCCGGCGGGGCCGTCCCGGGACACGCCCCGGGGGCTGGCCGCCGCCGCGGTGGCCGCGACCCGGGCCGGGACCGACGCCGATGCCATCTGGGCCGTGCTGCGCCAGGCCTCGTCCACCTGGACGTGGGCCGAGCCCGAGCGCTGGAGCGGCGACGACCTCCTCGTCCCGGCCCGGCTCCTGACCGCCGTGGGCCGGCTGCTGGTCGACGACCGGCCCGACGGCCTCGCCCTCACCACGTGGCTGCCCCCGTCGTGGTGGGGCCTGGGGTGGGAGGTCCACGACGTCCCGACCCGCTGGGGCCGCCTCGCCTACGCGGTGCGCTGGCACAGCGGCCGCCCCGCCCTGCTCTGGCAGCTGGGCGACCCGCTGGACGGCATCGCCGGCGAGCCGGTGATCACCGCGCCGGGGCTCGACCCGGCCTGGTCGGCCACCGAGCGCCGGGGCGAGGCCCTCCTCGCCGCGGTGCCCCCGCCCGAGGGCGTCGAGACCGGCCCCGAGGTCGCCACCGGCGGCGTCGCCGTGGCCGCCCCGCCCCGCTCCGTGTGGCGCCCGCAGGACCCGGGCCCCGACAGCCCGGCTTCGCCGCCGTCGCCGTCGTCCCCCGACGAGGGGACGTCGTTCTCCTGACCCGTCCGGGTGACGGGGGCGGGATGGGTGGCATCGGGCGGGTGAGCGCGACAGGATGCGCCCGGTGACGGACAGCGGCGACGACGACGGCGCCGAGGGCGCGCCCGACATCGGCGAGCTGGTGACGCTCGACGACGAGTTCGGCCCCGGCGGGGTCGGGGACTTCGGCCTGCCCACGCTGCGCCGGCTCCTCGTCGACACCGGCGTGGACGAGGCGGCGGTGACCCGGGCCGAGGACGCCGGCGTCCTCGGCTTCTTCGCCATGGAGCGGTTCGCCGTGCCCGAGCCGGCCCGCTACGACCTGGACGAGATCGCCGCCGTCACCGGGATGCCGCACCAGCAGATCGTCCTGATGTGGCGCTCGCTGGGCCTGCCCGAGCCCCGCCCCGGCGTCCGCATCTTCACCGAGGTCGACGCCGAGATGCTCGGCACCGTCGCCGGGCTGATGGACCTCGGGCTGATCGAGGCCGACCTGGCCGCCCAGATGAGCCGGGTGATCGGCTGGTCGCTGGCCCGGGTGGCCGCCGCCATGGTCGACTCGATCGACACCGACCCCGCCGGCCGGGCCGCCGACGACCCCGAGCTGGCGGTCTTCGCCGGCACCATGCTCCCCACGATGACCCAGGTCATCGAGCACGTCTGGCGCCGCCACCTGCAGATCGCGGCCCGGCGCCGGATCGTCCGGGAGCTCGAGGTGGGCGACGCCCCGTCGGTCAAGGCGGTCGGCTTCGCCGACATGGTCGGCTACACGACCCTGAGCCAGCAGGTCGACGAGCACACCCTGGCCACGGTGGTCGGGCGGTTCGAGGAGATCGCCTACGACACGGTCACCAGCTTCGACGGCCGGGTCGTGAAGATGATCGGCGACGAGGTCATGTACGTCACCGACGACCCGGCCGAGGCGGTGCGGATCGGGCTGGCCCTGGCCGACGAGTACGCCGCCGACGAGGCCCTCTCCGACGTCCGGGTCGGCATCGCCTGCGGTCCCGTGGTCGAGCGGGAGGCCGACCTCTACGGCCCGATCGTCAACCTGGCCAGCCGGATCGTCCACATCGCCTTCCCGGGCTCGGTGGTGACGACCGACGACGTGCGCCAGGCGGTCGGCGAGGAGCCCACCCTGGCGTGGAAGGGGCTCAAGCCCCGGCGCATCAAGGACATCGGCCGGGTGCCGCTGTGGGCCGTGCGGCTCGCCGAGGACCCCGATCGGGCCGGCCGGCCCCGGTCCGACATCCGCGAGCGCCGGACCGAGGCCCGCGAGGCCCGCCTCACCGCCCTCGAGGAGGGTCGGGCCCGGGGCCGCCGCCGGGACGACTGACCCCGGGTAGCCTGCGCGGCGATGGAGCGCGTCGGTCGGCTCGTCGGTCCCGTCGCCGTGTCGATCTGCCTCGGGCTGCTGGCCGGGGTCCTGGCCGTCACGGCGCGGTCCGCCGATGTCGTGGTGGCCCGCGCCCCCCGGCAGCCCCCGCCGGGCCCGGCGCTGGTCGAGGGCGACTGGGCGGTCACCGTGCCCGAGCCGGTGCACCCGACGTCGTTCACCGTCGCCGACGCCATCGGCCCCAGCATCGAGCTGTGGGACGGGCCGGCCGACCCGATGGGGCGATCGCTCGACAACCCGACCTGGGAGGGGCTCGACGTCGTCTTCACCGTGCTCGAGGAGCAGGGCCCGTGGCTCCACGTCCGGGTGTCGTCCCGGCCGAACGGGATGACGGCGTGGGTCCGCCGGGCCGACGTCGCCCTGCGGGAGGTGCCCAACTGGGTCCAGGTCGAGATCGGGGCGCGCCGGCTCACCGTCTTCCACGGCGACACGCCGCTGCTGAGCACGACCGTGGCGGTGGGCAAGGCGGGGACGCCCACGCCGGTGGGGTCGTTCTTCGTCGACGGGATCGTGCCGCTCGACCCGCCGCACCCGGCCTACGGCGCCGGCCAGGTGAGCGTGAGCGGGTTCAGCGAGACGCTGGAGTCCTTCGGCGGTGGCGTGGGCCAGATCGCCCTCCACGGCACCCAGGCCACCGCCCTCCTCGGCCAGGAGACCAGCAACGGCTGCGTCCGCCTCGACAACGACGCCATCCAGCAGGTCATGCTGCTCGCCCCGACGGGAACCCCGGTCGAGATCCTGGCCTGACCCTCAGTCGTCGAGGGCGAGGGTGGCGATGCCCCAGGGGCGGAGGGGGAGGGGGGCGTCGAGACGCTGCTGCGGGCGGCCCCGGAGGTCGGTGACCCAGCCGGTGCGGTCGACGGTCACCGTCGTCTCCTCGGCGGTCGGGTTCCAGACCCGGACCTCGACCTTGCCGCCCCGGCGGCGGACGGCGGCCACCTCGGCGCCCTCGACCCGCAGGGCGGTGTGGCCGTCGGAGCGGTGCGGGCCGCGGGGGCTGGCGACGAGCAGCGGGACGAAGAGGTCGTCGGCCACGGCGCGGGGGTCGGCGGCGTCGACGGCCAGGCCGTAGGCGACCGTGGTCCGGCCGATCATCTGGGCGCCCGGGGTGGCCACGATCGGGCCGGCCGGGACGGGCCGGGTCTCCATCGGCTCCTGGGACAGCAGGCCGGTGCAGCGCAGCAGGGTCAGGGCGATCTCGGCGGCGCCGCCGTCGGCGATCTCCACCAGCTCGTACTCGACCACGCCCTCGGTGGCGACGGTCAGCCCGCCGGCGGTGACGTGGTCGCGGGCCGGGTAGGTCGGCAGCGGCAGCTCGGTCGGGCCGCCCTCGGCCTCCAGCCCCCGGGTCACGGTGGCGTAGGCGCAGCCGGCGGCCGAGGTGCTGGCCGGGGTGCGGAGCGGGTGGTGGACCCGCAGGCGGTGGTCCTCGCTGCGGTTGTCGATCGTGGTCTCCACCCGCAGCACCGCCTCGCCGGCGTGGAGGGTGAGCACGGTGGTCACCGGGGTCGGGAGCGAGCCGGCACGGGCGCCGTCGACGATGCCGGCGGGCAGGTTCCAGGTGGCGTCGATGCGGAGCGACGCCCGGACCGGGCCGTCCTCGACGACGGTGACGCGCACCTCGGACGGGGCGGTGACGAGGACGTCGCCGGCCGGCGGCGGGCACCAGTTGTAGGTGTCGCCCAGGTCGCCGCCGTCGACGAGCCGGCCGTAGCCGGGCACCCCGTCGAGCGACCAGGTGCCGTCCCGCTCGTCGACCTCGACCGAGACGAGACCGTTGCTCAACGAGGTGCCGTCGGCGCGGGCCGGAGCGACGTCGTCGGGGAGCGGCGTCCAGCGGGTCCAGCCGAAGCCGTCGACCTCGGCCCGGGCCACGACCTGGCACGACGGCGCCCCCTCCCGGACCACCTTGAACAGGCGGCCCGAGCCGTGGCGGGCGACGACGTCGCGGATCTCGGCCCGCAGCGCCGGCCGGTCGATCGTGCCGCCGGTGCCGGCCCGGACCACGAGGATGGTCTCGGTGCCGCTGTCGTCGACCTCGGCCTCGGTCAGGGTGCGGTCGCGGTCGAGGACGCGGCCCATCACCTCGGCCACGTTGGCCAGGCTCCCGGCGTCGACCTCGCGCCGGCCCGGCACCTCCTGCAGCACCTGCACACCGGGGGCGACGTCGGCCGCCGCGGTGTCCTCCAGCAGCAGCTGGACCACGCCGGTCCGGCGACGGGCGATCGGGTTGACGACGAGGGCGCCGGAGCCACCGGCCGCCGCGCCGATGGCCTTGAGGGCCCGGCCCTCGAGCCCGACGGCGATGTCGATGGCCTCGTCGTAGCGGTGGACCACGGCGTCGACGACGGGGTCGACCGAGCAGGCGCAGATCGAGTCGTGGGCGCAGTTGCGCACGACCAGGCCCCACGCCTCGTCGAGGAACGCCTGCGGCCACTCCTCGGCGGCGCCGAACAGCGCCCACAGCGGCTCGGCCCGGCGCTCCAGCCCGACCTCGGCCCGGGCGGCGCGCTGGCGGACGTCCATGCGGTTCGACGTCACGCCCATCAGCACGTTGGTCCGGGCGCCGGAGCGCATCTCGCCCTGCACCAGCGGCAGCGTCCCCACGTCGGTCGACGCCACCCGCTGGGCGACGTGCTCGGCCAGCGAGCAGACCCGGAACGACCACCCGTCGCTGATCTCGTTGGCCTCGGCGACCAGCCGGCCCAGGGCGGCCTGCGGCATCAGGTGGTCGGTGCCGTTCATCCAGAGCAGCGGGTCGCCCGAGCGGGGCTCGTGCTGCTCGGCCCAGTCGGCGATCCGGGCCACCAGCTCCTTGGCGTCGGCCGGCAGCACGGCGCCGTTGGAGTAGCCGTCGGTGAGGTACTCGGCGACGACCTCGCTGCCGTCGGGCGCCTGCCAGCGGAAGGCCGGGGCATCGACGGTGGACGGGATGCCCCGCCAGACGACGGCGTTGTCGAACCCGAAGCCCCGCAGCATCTGGGGCATCTGGGCGATGTGGCCGAACATGTCGGGGAGGGAGCCCAGCTCCATGGCCCCGCCGAAGGAGGCGGCCCGGTCGAGGCCCATCTCCATGTCGCGGACCATGGTCTCGCCGGAGACGAGGAACTCGTCCATCAGGATGTACCAGGGGCCGAGGCTCAGCCGGCCGGCGGTGGCCAGGCGGCGGATCCGGTCCTCCTCCTCGGGCCGGATGGCCAGGTAGTCGTCGATGACGGCCATCTGCCCGTCGAGCATGAAGTGGGCGTAGCCGGCGTCGGCGTCGAGGCTGTCGAGCAACCCGTCGACCAGGTCGACCAGCCGCATCCGGAACGACTGGAACGTCCGGTACCACTCCCGGTCCCAGTGGGTGTGCGGGACGACGTTGACCTTGCGTGGCGCCATGGCCCCCACGGTACGAGACGTGACGGCCCCACCCGTCTGCGCGGCTGGACAGCGCCGGTACCGTCGGGTCATGTGCGACACCATGGTGGCCCTCGCCCCCGCCACCGAGGCCGGCGTGACTCTGTTCGCCAAGAACAGC